>CAYTEF010000100.1:0-1550 GCA_964436845.1 uncultured Candidatus Saccharibacteria bacterium | reverse complement strand
TCGGCTGCAAACCGCTCATCCCTCCTCGAAATAACACTGTTATTCCTCTTACTCCTAATATGGATTCTCTCTTACTCCTAAGTCAGAAGCATCTTGTCGTATGGAGAGGGCGTCGCGTTCTGTATACATGATGGCTTTGTCAGAAAAACTCTCGGGGTAAGAATCGGCTTTGAATTCAATTTTTAAAATGGCCCTTGGTCCGGTTTCGTCAAGATCAAAAATACCGTATATTTTGCCCTGATATATTACGCCCCTAGGGTTATGCATTATCATACGCTTATTAATATAGTCAGCTTCCCATGTTCCTGAAAATCTTTCTCCAGCTTCATCATCCAATCCCTCAATATGCCCCCCTTGATGAGACCCAAAAGCGCCTATGTCTTTAAGGGAAAGTTTGGCCAAGGGCGCAGGGAGAGAGGTGAGTCTTGTTTTTGACGCCCCGGGTGGAACTGGTTGTGTCATGACATCTGGTACCCATGGCTGCGGTTTAGCTATCATAAATTGTTCAACTGTTTTAGGTAGAGATGGTGGTGGAGGTGGGAGGAGCGGCAAGGATGGGAGAGGAGAAATCACCTGCGGTTTAGGTTTTTGCAACTCCGTATAGGGTTCCCAACTTTTCCCTCTTTGATTTTCTGCTTCTAATGAAAAATGATTTTTACAGAGCTCGTTTTGGGGATTATTAAGGCAATACTCTTTACAGCGCCCAACTTTATTCTTGCAATACTCATAACAGCCATCTTCACCATAACAAAGATTGCCAAGTGCAATAAAAGAATGTATCTTCTTTTCTTGAAATATCAAAAATCCGCCAGCTCCAGCCAGAATGAGGACGGCAATAACGCCAAGTAAAATAACTTGCAAAAATCCTTTTTGATTCAAAAATTTTATTTTACCTTGTTTTTATCAAAAGTTCGAATCTCGTCCCCAATTAAAACAGCTCCCGTGTTAATGCGGCTATTGATTTTAATCCCCACTCGTTATTTAAACCTTATCTAAAGCGAAAGCAGTCCGGAAATAAGGACCATGACAGCCCAAATGTAGTGTAGCCAGTTTGGCCACTTCAGGACTACGGTGAGAGTCATGAAAATGGAAAGCACAATCGCTCCCCAACCCATGAATAATCCTACTAACAATACAATTAATAATTATCATTGTTCCCCATCCCGAACATCGGATTAATATTCATACCAATCATCGTGGGAATAAATTTTCTGGCAAGATCGGCTAATTTTCAAAAAAATGTTGATAATATTTCCCAACCATGGCTGGTGGGCGTGCAAACAATCCGCGTCATGGGAGCGTCATTCCTGATGCTTTACATGCAAGGATTAATGCCGGCTGAATTTGCGTTTCCCGCCGGCATTGGCGATATAGCGGTGGGAACCACCGCTCCATTTGAATCCATAGCTGGTATCACTCAAACTATTCAAAATTATTTCACCGTTACTTTCACTGACGCACTAGCCGAACCGACTGAATTGGTTGCGGTTATAGTATAGGTTGTCGTAAGAGTTGGGGTAACCGTTTTCTTTCCGCTAGCAGTGAGTGTT
>CAYTEF010000099.1:0-1700 GCA_964436845.1 uncultured Candidatus Saccharibacteria bacterium | reverse complement strand
GGTAAAGGCCATAGAATACAGTCCCAAGAAGCTCTGCGGCGAAAATTCCCTGCTCGGTATAGTTTAGAGCGCTGATGATTTGCCCGCGATGTATAAGGTGATATTTCAATCCGGCAGTTACGTCGCCCACAAGCTCAACCACCTCGATATCAAAACGCTTAATGATTTCCGGAAATTTATAACGCACGTAATCGTAGTCCGTAGTATTGTATCCAGCGTGCAAACACCCAAAAATAAGCCTCCGTAGTTCCAGATACCCCTCATCATAAGGCCACGGATAATGGAGACGTTCCTGCAGCCAGTCAAGATGGAAATTGATTCTGTCAGACTCTTCGTCGCGATATAGCCCAGGCCAGGTAATGCGCGTTGACGCTTTGGGCTCAATAAGAAATTGGACTGCCTCTTCCACTTCCCCTCTCGTCATGCCTAGATGGTCAGCAATCTGCCCAATATGCAGGCCAAGCCTGTCAAATTTTAAAAGGTCCACGATTTTGCGATGAAGATCCCCGGACCCAGTTTTAATGCCTTTAATAAACTTGCGCTCTTCTTTGACTAAATCGCGCAAACTCCATGTGCGTATAAGTTTTTCTTCCCCATTGATATCCGCCTCTATAATACGCATCCCTATTTGGTTGAGAGTGACAGACGGCTCGCCAGCTGAACTTGGAACTGGGACATAAGATACCGGCAGGGAAATAAACGGGCGTTTTCGCTCGCCTCCGCCGGGCTTGGAAACACTATCGCCAAATCCTCCAACCACCCACATAGCGGGGTATTTATCCGCGACTGCGGCATCTGCTTCACGAATTTCTTTCTCGGCAGAATTACTGGCGTACTGGCCGGGCAAGCGATGCTTGCGGGGGGTAAGCCAGCCAAGGACTTGCCCTAACACTTTTTCGTCGCCGGATTTTGCCACACCCTTGAGATATGTATGGTCCTGCCCCTGTTTAAGCAGCCGTATATCCGACCTCATCTTCATAAGACGTTTTACGATGTCGTCTCCATACCGCCCGTCCAGAACGGGCGAAGTCATAACATAGTACCTGACAAATCCAACTCCATTTTTCTTTGTATCCTCTCCGTCCCTTGATGCCGGAGTTTGAATCCTAGGCAGTATAGAATGAAGCTCGCGGGCCATTTCATCCAAAACGTGTTCACGCATTAAAGGCACAAGCGCGCCCCGCTGCGAGCGCGTCAGACTATTTTCACTGGCTAGGCGATCGCTTTCCTCATTAACCTTACGTTCAATATACTTTTTATCCACAAGTCCGCCGCAGTAAACAATGTAATGACATCCGTCACGCACGGCAAGTAATGGCTCGATTTCTAGAATGGCAGTTCGCGCGCCTTTATGCTTCCAAAAAGGCCGGGAGCATGCAGCCACGCGGACTCCGGGCCTGCTCCATGCTTCCTCGGAAATAATGAGTGTCTTTGGTTCAGGAAAACTCCGCTTGCGAAAACGGGGGGCATCCAGCGCATCTTGCTTTTTAGGCGGCATGAAGAATCTCCTTATTAAGCTATTTTTTAAAGGACAAGTATCAACATATCGTACCACTAAATAAAAAAAATCTGCAAGTGAGATATTTTACTTTGCGCATACGCGTTTTGAACTTCAAATCAAATAATCAGACTTAAAAAATTAAATCCCCCGTGTTTCCACGGGGGGGTTTGTATACGCTTGCCGAATGATCGAACGCTGG
>CAYTEF010000098.1:0-1719 GCA_964436845.1 uncultured Candidatus Saccharibacteria bacterium | reverse complement strand
GAAACACCCCAAACATCCCTTCAATTTCTGAAGTGAGTTCAAATTCCCATTTTCTATGAATGTCTGTTTGATGCGTGAGCGGCCACCAGCGCTCAATGCCTTGGTAAATCCCTGCGCCATCAGTCTGTAAGTGTGAGCCTGGTTTAATGCCTTTGACAATGAATTGCAGCGCATCTTCTCTTGCTACGTTTGTTTTAAAAAGAACTCTCATGCGCACTTTCTTTTGCTCCACGTCTTTCGCAGCGATGATACTCGCTTTTTGTGTGTAGGCTTCATCCATTTGCACTTCATTGCTCAACAGAACCTTGGCGTCAGGAATATTAATTCTGAATTTTTCATACCATTCCCTGCTTGTGAGTTCTGATAATCCCGTAATATTCATTACCTGATCCAAAGGAGTATTGTTAATCCAGCACCAGAGGAGAGCATAGAATTGTTGCCAGGGGAGTTTCATGTTGGAAAGCCAGGTATGGCTGGTTAAGGAAAACGGTCTCCTGCACTGTTTACACCGGTATCTATGTTCTGATTTATACACCCTACGGGACTTGCAGCGGGGGCAGTGCATATGGCTGCCAAACAGAATCTTGCGCACCAGCTTCTTAATCTTTGTCTCTGAAGGAATTTGCTTTAACGCATACATGGAACAAGTATTAATAGTTGACATGTTCATGATACCATTACTTGTTCCAACTCCTTTAGTATACCCCTATTGGCGACCTCGTACCCGGCAACTTATATGACGGCGCTTCTATTGCAAGCGCAAAGCGCGTTCCCTACAACCAAAGCGCAACATATGATATACTTCCATCAGGAGAGACGGGCTTTTATTGGGCGAATGGTATCTTAATTAAAAGCACGCTCCATCCTTAATTAAGTAAGAACCAAACTAACTACTAAAACATTCTGCATTTATGAATCAAAAAGGATTTGTAAATATTATATTGATTATAGTTGTTGTTGCGCTCATTGGCGCGGGAGCTTATTTTGTTATGAACCGGCAAGCGCAACCGATTCCAGTGCCGCCAGTGGAAGTTTCGCCCACCGGCCCGATTACGGTGAGCGGCGAGATAACGTGTTTGCCCAAGAGAGGCACAGGTTCGCAAACCATGGAATGCGCCATCGGATTGCACGGCCAGGACGGCAAAAACTATGGGTTACAAAATGTTTTTGCGCTTGATCTGGAATACAAATTTTCTACGGTTGGACTGCGCGTAGAAGTATCCGGCACGTTTAGCCCGAAAGAAATGAAAGGGCCTGACGGCAATACATACGACGTGGCAGGTGTCATCGATGTAATTTCCATAAGGGAACGCGAAGAAATGTCGGAAAATGATTGTATTATAAGCGGCTGCAACAACGAGATATGCTCCGAGGAACCACTTACCACCATATGTGTAGTTCTTCCTGAACATGCATGTTACCGAAATGCCCAATGCGAACGGCAGGAAAACGGAAAGTGCGGATGGACAATGACCGAGGCCTTGAAAAGCTGTTTGGACAAACGCTGACGATCGCCCTCTCTTTTTTTGGTTCTTGATGACGGGCGAGAATTATTTGCCTCCCCCGAGCATCCTATGATATGCTTCCATCAGGCGAGACGGGCTTTTATTGGGCTAACGGCATCCTGCTTGGAAGTACGCTACGTCCTTAAGAGCACAAAAACTTTTTTCATAGTATCACCTTGGGAGTTAGACACCCTCACCTTTAGGTGAGGCCTTT
>CAYTEF010000097.1:0-1783 GCA_964436845.1 uncultured Candidatus Saccharibacteria bacterium | reverse complement strand
CCTTTGAGTCCACTGGTCAAACCAGTGGTTTACCTTAAAGCTAACTAATTATTGATTTTTTTGTTGAGCCATGATAAATAGAAAGCAGGGTTAGACTGAAGAATAAATTATGAAACAAAACGCTGTTATCATCATAATCATCGTCATTCTCCTACTTCTCGCAGGCGCTTTATTAGTGTGGCAAGGAGAAGGAGTGGTCAGCGTCCCAATGCCGCCACCGCCCGTTGAGCCAACGGAGCCCGCTGAACCAACGGAGCCTGCAAAGCCCACTCCCAATGACGTTGAGGTTCCAGAAGGGTGGAAGACGTACACCAATGAAGAATTTGGGTTTGCGTTTGATTATCCGGGGGGGTGGATTATTTTAGATGAACGAGAATACTGCAAGAAATTCCTTTTCGACAAAGAAGGATGTAAAAATTTAAAAGAGAATGCGTTGTTCTTATTCTCAGAAAAGCATTATGAAACTTCAAAGGAGGCACGACCTACATTCTCAGATATCGGAATTAATATCTTTTCAAATTCTAAAAATCTTTCTTTTTTAGAATGGTATAGGAATGACCTTTATTATCAAATAAACGGGGTGGAGGCTAAACCGGACGATAGTTTTTTTAATTCTATTATTCAAACAATGAAAACTATTAAAATACAGGGAATGGACAGCTATTATCTTAAAGAGCCTGGGGAGGGACTGTGTTGTGAGGTTGTATATATTCCAATTACCCAAGGATTTATCAGATTTGAAGCACTTTGCCTTTATGAAAATAAAATATGCGATAATCCAGGAGTTGAGTCAGAAATTCTTACTTCTTTCCGCTTTCTTGATTAGCTATTGTGTGAACCTTTATCTTCCTATCCTTTGTACGGGTTAGAGATTTAATGCCTTTCTACGAAGCAAGGAGGATAAAAAATGTTCTTTGAAAAGGAGGTAATAAATTTGTTTGCATTAAGTTTATAAGGCAAGGAAGTAGCTTGATAACAACCCTTTACGGAAAAAGGAGAAAAAGTGATGGAACGGAAAATGCACATCGCAGAAGCGATGATAGTTGCAGGGCTGCTTTTAGTCCACAGAGGAGCGGAAGCGATTATAGAGCTACCCTTTTCTGCGGGAGAGAGTTGGTACGTGTGTAATGGCTATAATGGCTATGGATTTCATAAGGGAGCACCTGTTTTAGACTTGAGTGCAGATCCTAATTCCTCAAGCCAAAATGGGTGTTTGCCTACAGAAGAGAGTGCCAACGCTTCAAGCGGCAGGGAAGTAAGAGCTCCATGGAAAGGAGTAGTAAGCTCTTTTGGACGTTCTGATATGATCTGCGTTACTCAGGAAGGCGACGCGAGGAGTATGGCAATTGGACACCTTGATTCAACAACAAAGTTGAAAGTCGGAACTTCTATCAAGGCGGGAGACTTTCTCGGTATCGTATCGGCTCCTAATACGGCCAATGGAGGATATGCCCATATCCACGTTCAAGAGCACGAAGGAGCGGGCTGTACAGGAAACCTTATCCCCTTTGAAGCGGATATGCGCTTTGTCGATGTTCAAGATATGCCATATCGTGGGGATCAGGAGTCTAACCAATGGTCATATCGTAAAACCGGAAAGAGATTAACCCGTGCCGCCGCCTCCGCCTGGCATCCTGCGGGGACGCTCATCCGCGCGGTGGACGATGATAGAGTGTACTACCTCCAAAGGGACAACGTCACGGGGAAACTCAAGAGGCGCCACATTGTGATTAAACCACTATCGCCTGAAAGGCGATAGATTATGAGGGAGGCTGAAAGCCTC
>CAYTEF010000096.1:0-1924 GCA_964436845.1 uncultured Candidatus Saccharibacteria bacterium | reverse complement strand
CAATGACTTAACCTTTCTGTTTTTGGTTCAATACCATATTCGGCAACAGGCCCATCATTAATGACAATGATGTCTTTTTCTCTTTTCCCGATGTCTGCTCCCGAGACTTTTCTTAGGAGATCTCCGATCGTTTTTTCTTCATTATAGAGCGGAATTATAATGGAGAGAACGGTATTCTTCATACGGTATGCCTATAAATGTTTGAGGAGAGGCAGAAAAAAGATAAAAATAAAACATGACATTCATCACAAAGCCGACTACGATAAGAGTTTTGACAGGGAAAGAGATGCCAGGAGCAAGCGCCCGTACCAAAAGAAGAAAGAGAAAAGGCGTTACATCCAAAAGATAGCGCTGATTAGGCACATAGTGAAGCAAGAGCAGGCCGAAAATAAGAATTGCCGCGAGCCAACTTTGCTTGACAATTTTTTCCTTGATATTTGCCTTGAGTGCGAAAAGAAAAAGGGGGGCGGCGATGAGTATGCCAGTCGCTCTAAAATTATCAAGCATCATAAAGGGCCAGACAAGAATATGAGATTCTTCGTTAAGAAGCACTGCATGGGGAGCTTTAAGAAGGTAGTAGTAGAGATTCGTGGGAAGATACAAAAGAGAAAAAATTTTTCCCCCGGAATATTGAAACGCTATCCACATTTGACTCCCAAAGCCGAAAAGGTTATTAGTGTAGGAATTGAGCGCGTAACCGGTTTGCCATATATCCCCGAAGCGGGCATAGTTATACCAAAGCAAAAGAACGCCCGCGAAAAAAACGGGAGCAAGTAATTGAGCAGTAAAAATTATTCGGTTTTTCCATGTTTTCCCTTCATAGAGAATACCAAGCAAAAAAAAGGAAAGGATTAAGATAAGATCTAACCTCGTTGCGACCGCAAGCCCAATGAAACTGCCTATAAGCCAGTAGCGCTTTAGTCCAAAGTATTCAAATAGACTAAGGAGAATGAACGCGGTCGCCACCACGTGAGCAAAACGCCATGAATTGCTATTAATCGCGACGGTAAAGTAGATCATCCCAAAAATGTAGGCAAAGGAGAGCCAGAGAGCATCAATCTTTCGCTTAATGCCAAGCCGCAGAGCAATGGCATAGAGAAAATAGAAATTTAATACGGTGAGGGGAAAATGCAGGTATCCTTGCAGAAAATTCGTTCCGGTAAAAAGAACGAAAGGCGTTAAGAGAAGGGCGGGAAGAGGGCCAAGATGCCAGTAGGCCTTACCTTCATGCCAGATAACATCTAGATAGGAACCGGGGGTCTCCTGAAAATAAAGGCGGCCGTGCAAAAATGAATCTGCTAAATAGACAAATTGCTGATTTCCGGTTGTGTTGATGTTCAAAAGCAAACAAAATAAAACAATAACCAAAAGTATTGCTCCCAAGAATGTCTGCTCGCAGAGCGAGAAGAGGGTATCTTTTATTGTTTTGCCCATAGCGTACGGATTGGGTGTGCTTGGACTCGAACCAAGGACCCTCGCCTTATAAGGGCGATGCTCTAACCGACTGAGCTACACACCCATAACTATGCGCACGATCTTTTATAAGTCTGCAATTCCCGCTTCCAAGCGGGAATCAAGAAGAAAGCGCACTTTAGGAGTATGGCGAATTTTCAATCTTCTATTAAGAACTGACTGGAAGAATCCTGCCTTTCTTTCCAAGAGCGCCATTACTTCTTCATGTTTATCGTAGGGGAAAATGCTTATTGAAATATCTGCCCATTGCAGATCGGACGTCGTTTTTACTTCGGTAATACTTATTAAGACATCTTGTCTTATAATCTCCTCGTGAATCGTTTCCCCCAAGACTTTCTCAATGAATTTTTGGATACGCGCATGGCGCCTTTCGGAAGGCATGTTATGCTTCAATAAGTGTTGAATAACGATACGTTCTGTGATAGTATTCAGAACGTATGCACATAAAACT
>CAYTEF010000095.1:0-1961 GCA_964436845.1 uncultured Candidatus Saccharibacteria bacterium | reverse complement strand
CCTCGCCTACCACGTATACAGGATCAGTGGCTGCTTTACGGACAAGGGTTCCCATCCTAAACCCATTCCATGCGGGAGGTAAAAAGAGACTCACCGTGGTAATCTGTGTTCCTTCATCGTAGCAGTCCCGTTCTTCGGGTGATACCACGATCACATCCTCCCACTTGAATCCCATTCCCGTAAATGCGTTTTCGCTCGTGACCCATCGCCTTTTACGTCCCTGCAGGAAATATACCTTTGTGTCATCCGCCGCCCGAATGAGCGTTCCATCAGGATGCCACGTTGATGGGGCGGCTTTTATTAGCTTCTTAGAAGTTTTTCGATACGCCCATTGGTTTTGTTCTCCACTATCCCTGTACGTCATGTCTGGCACATCCACAAAACGCATATCACCCGCAAAGGAGATAAGATTACCAGCACAACTTGCCCCTTCATGACCACTAACATGAATATGGGAGATAAAGCCATTGAAACCGTTAGGTTCCATAACTTTTCCCAATTGGCTGTTGGCAGGCACAGTATCCCCCATTTTGAGATTGCTCGCAAGATAGAAGTGTCCTATCTTCATGCTCTTGGTTTTATCGTTAGTCGTTAAGCACACCATATCTGACCGACCAAGCGAAGATAGTGTTCCTGAAAACGGAGCGGTCACGATCTGTCTGGCAGAGTCACTATCGCCGTTATTGGGATCACATCCTCCGCTAATTGAAGAAGCAGGATAGGTGCTGAAATCCAGCATAGGATCTCCATCATGTACACCATACCCGTTATAACCATTACAGATATACCATGGTTTCCCAGGTGCAAATGGCAATTGGATAACTCCATATGCAACACCGGATAAGCCTGCGACTAGTAGCATCGTCAAAATGGCTCTCTTACACATTGCCCTACTCCTTTCGTTAAGTTGTTAATGAACATCACGCTTGCCCTCCTTCCTTCAAGTTTCTCTTAGAAACATGAAGTTTGAAAGCAAGTTTACTCTAAGAATCTAAATGTTGAAAGCATTTTATTAAATACTTCATCGTCTTCATACGAATAATGTATAATGCCATACATTTTATTATTACGAAGTAACAAAATTTCTTCACCCTCAAATTCTCCTCCCTCACTCGGGAGACCTTTGAAATAATCCGCGTTCAATCCCGCGACCGTAACCTTTGTTTTCTCAAAGGACTCCAAGTCAAGCATTGTGATGCGAGAATAAGCTTGCGCAAGGGTCTCATTTGGGTTGATTTCAAAAATTTCAATAGCCAAAACTATAGAGGGGGTACCGTCCAGAACAAAACTTATATAACTCCCCTTTATTTGTGAAATATACGATGTCTCTCCCTCCGTGACTCTTAAATTATTCGGATGTGCCAACCGGAACGCAAATTCCTCGTTGGTGTACGTCTTCCACCCCTCGGGGACTTGGACCGAATCTGGTTCTTGCGGAGTTGTCGCTTCTGTCGGCTCGGTTGGCTCTAAGGGCTCAACGGGCGTCGGCAGCGTTGGCGTAACCCCATCAGGCTTTGCGTTTCGTTGCCAAACCCAAACAGCCCCCGCGACGAGGAGGATGATTATTACTAATCCGATGATGAAAGAGACTTTTTTCATGGTTGATTTTTCCACTTGCGCATGAACTAAAGCGACCGATGGATGAGCGAGGATATGAGCGTCTGATACGGGATACCCAATTCAGCCGCGCGAGCCTTTATCTTCTGGAAATCCCTTTCCGATGTTCTGATGTTTATATTCCTCGCTTTATTCAATGTTGCCTTAGCAATGCCTTGATATTCTTTCTTTTGAGCCATTAAATTGTCAACGCTTTTGAATTTTCCGTCAGCAAAGTCTTTGAGGATTTTTCCTTCATCTTTTGTTAATTTAATGTATTTCATAATTGATAAAAATTACTCAATATCTTTAGGTAATTAGGTAGATTCGTAACCAAAGGATGTTACAATATCCTTATGGTTACT
>CAYTEF010000094.1:0-1970 GCA_964436845.1 uncultured Candidatus Saccharibacteria bacterium | reverse complement strand
GATTGGCGTGAAGTGTTCCTACATTTCCCCATTGATACCCCAGACTCACGAATTCTTCTGAGGTGACGTTGAACCAGCGAAGCTCGTTTTCGCTTATCACATAGACTTTATGATCTCCTTCTGGAATGACGAGCCGCGCTTTCAACAGGTCAGATTCCGGAGCAGTAACTTTCGCTCCTTCATCAAAACAGTCCCTTTCTTGAGGCGATACCACCACGACCTCATTCCAGTTGTACCCGCTATTGGTAAATACCGTTTCACTCACAATGTGGCGCCTCTTGAGTTTTCCCGTGGTCCCATCCCTTTTAAGGTAATATACTTTATCATCCCCTGCCGCACGTATGAGGGTGCCATTGGGATGCCACGTGGCTACGGCGGGCGCAAAAGAAGGAGGACATTGGGTGAAAGAATGATCAGCCCCACAGCCTTGGAAGTTACCATTGCCGGGGTAGGAGTGCGCTGTATCTTTTATATCATAAGGATCGAATCGTGTTGAGCAGGTTTTACCGATGCAATTCTTTCCTTTTGACGTTTCGCAATGCAAGTGAATTAAGCCCCCTGACGTTGCGCCTGTATCACCCGCTTTACCTATGTATTGGCCTTCTCTTATCTCTATCCATTTATCGGAAGGAATAGGAGAGGTATTATTGGCAAGATGGGCACAGACCGTATTAAAAATCTCCCCATCAACCGTAACCTCTATCCATACATAATTTCCCCACCCCGTCTCGTATCCGCGCTTAGCTTTACCGTCATGTGGAGTAACTGCGTCAAAAGATTTCCAAGTGGATGGGTTGCTATTAAAGTTTCCTTTGATGTAGTCAGTTGCAGAATGAGTTGTCGTTTGAAACCCATGGTATTCCCATCCTTGCTGAATTGCTATACCTGATTCGCGGAATGGTAATCGCATAAATCTTGGCATAGCGTGCAGAAGGGATGCATTAAGTAGGACAGTCATGGTTGCGGCCAAAAAGATTCTTACTTTCATTGCGGTTCTCCTTTCGCATCGATAGCGCTATTTCATTGTAAAAGGACCAGCGATAACCTCCCAATAAAAAGAACCACGGATTAACCCATTAGCCTACCCTCCTTTCTTTCTAGTCTTGAAATTCTAATGAGTTAATGATGGTTTTGATAGTTGCCATATCGTCAAGGCTCATCCTTTCATCAAACAATTCGATGCTGAAATTTACTGAAAATTCCTTTCCTCTTGGGATGGAAATTATCACAGAACCACTAACTGTATTATATATAAACCCTTTCTTTTCCCTTCCAAAATCGAAAGTAATGAAAACTTTATCCTGAAATCCTTCGCGCACGTATTCCTCATATTTTTGCTCGGCACTATTGTGCTTATCAATATATGTAAAAATATCTATATACCTCTGTGTAATACCAACGGAAGGATTCATGAAGTATGAATCGAAAGATTGAGGAGAGAGGAATAAAATACTATCTCCCTGAACAAGCTTCCCAAATTGAGGATGATTTTTGTCTAAAAATATCCATGTTCGTGGATATTGCGCCGAAAATTTATTTTGAACATTATTGTACATCTTCCAATCTATAACATTGACTGTCTTTGAATCAAGGAATTTTTTTAGCTCTACTTCGACCCCCTTGCATGCTTGACCCTCGCACTTAGTTTGAATAATCTTCCACCCCTCGGGGACTTTGACCGAATCCGGCTCCTGGGGCGGGGTTGGTTCGGTCGGCTCAATGGGTTCCGTTGGTTCAATAGGCTTCGTTGGCTCAACGGGCATAACACCCTCCTCTTCCCTCTGCCACACCAAAACACCGCCTGCAAGGACGAGGATTATGATAATTATTCCAACGAGATAGTAGAGCTTCATTGTGTTGATTTTTCAGTTTACCCATGCTCTTTGTATCATGGCTAAGCTGAAAAATCAATCCTATGTATTAGTCCACCATACTTTGGACTCTTGAGGGGTTAGTGATGGTTGTAATGA
>CAYTEF010000093.1:1506-2009 GCA_964436845.1 uncultured Candidatus Saccharibacteria bacterium | reverse complement strand
TAAAATGGTATTACATATCCATGGCATGGATGAGGTCGGGGTTCGATTCCCCGTAGGTCCACCAAATTTGATTTGCCGAAGAAGTTGCCTCGGGGCTTCTGGCAGAGAAAATCTATAAAATATATACTATGGACTTTACGCAAGTTTTAGGATGGATCGCAACCGCGTTGTTTACTATTTGCTACATACCGCAAATAATAAAAACATATAAAACAAACACCGTAGGCGGGTTGAGTTTTTTGTTTCTTTTCATTTCTTTTCTCGCAAACATTATAGCGCTTTGGTACGCAACTCTTATTTTCCAGCCACCGCTTCAAATTAAATATATTCTGGCAATGCTTTTTTTGGTTGTTTGTATTGGCCTCTATGCCGGAGTGTGGAGAAAAAAGAATGAAGAGAAAAAATGAGGAACTAGCCAAGAATCGTTACTCCACACTTCTCCGCAAAATGGGTTCTGACTTTTTCAAACAAACACCACCAAAAGGAATAAATCTATAATCTTG
>CAYTEF010000093.1:0-1496 GCA_964436845.1 uncultured Candidatus Saccharibacteria bacterium | reverse complement strand
TTACTGTTCTTTTGGGTTTTCCATCCTTAGATGCCACAGTAATACTGTTAGAGTATGAAAAGATGGACGCGAAGATAAAAAATTATTTAGGCGTTAGCATAATTTTGAGCTTAGCGCTTTTTGTTATCGCCGGTTTTTGGTATGTGGCTTCTTTCTCAAAGTCTATCTCATCTGATCGGAGCTTTACGGTAAGCGGCGAAGGCAAGGTGGTGGCGGTTCCCGATGTTGCGGAGTTAAGTTTTGGAGTTCTAAGCGAAGGAGGGAAAAATCTTTCTGATCTTCAAAAAGAAAATGCGGGTAAAGCCAATATGGTTATCGCGCTTTTGAAAGAAAGCGGCGTTGACGAGAAAGATGTAAAAACCCAATCGTATACCGTGACTCCACGGTACAAGTCTTATTACTGCTCGCCGCCGGGGAGTGGATATAGTACATCTTGCCCGCCCTCCGAGATTGTTGGGTACACTGTGAGCCAGAGTATTGCTGTAAAAATTCGCGATTTAAATAAAACAGGAGATATTATCGGGGGAGTTGTGGAAGGGGGTGTAAATACTGTCTCCGGCCCCACGTTTACCGTTGACGACAGTACTCTCCTTGAGAATCAAGCGCGTCAAGAGGCAATTTACAAGGCAAAGGAAAAGGCAAAAGCAATCTCTCAAGCCGGAGGATTCCGGCTTGGCAAGCTTCTTTCCCTGCAGGAGGGCATATACTTTTCTTCGCCAATTTCCCGGTCGTTTCTTGAAAAGGGCGGCTACGGCGGAGACTCGGCTGGAATAGATATCGAGCCCGGCTCGCAAGAGATTAGGGCAAATGTCACTCTTATCTATGAGATTCAGTAGCAAAGTACAAGATAAAGCTCTTGATGTCGCGGGAAAGGTTGCGGAAGAGGGGGCAAAGCAGTTTTTGGGAATCGGAAGCGCGATTGGATGGGCGCTCAAGCTCGGCTCTTTGAGCATCTTTTTTGTCGTGGTCGGGATTATTGCCCTTGTTGTCTATTTTGTTATACGATAGTAAGCTGAAGGTTTTTTGAAAAGGGGGTGTAAAATGGAAAGGATTTTCATCATTGGCCCTGTTCGGAACGTAGATGCGGCAACATACCAAGCTATAGCAAGCCACGTTGCGAGGCTCGAGGCAGAAGGACACAAGGTACATTGGCCTGCACGTGGAGATACCAACCAAGATGATCCGATCGGTCTTCGTATTTGCACAGACAACAGAGAGGCTATCTACCTAGCAACCAGGGTGGACGTCTGGTTTGACGAGACGAGCATGGGCTCAAAGTTTGACCTAGGGATGTTGTACTATTTCCTCGGCGACACACACAAGGCCTTCAGGGTGATCAATGAAAGAGCTCTGGGCTGGCGCACTTCCCCCGTGACCCTTGAGGATGTTCTTTCTAAATTATGCATAGCCCTGACTGGATTTACGAGAAAGTCTATATACATCTCGAATGAACTTTGGATCGAAGTGAACACAAACGTACCGGACTGTCTCTTTTT
>CAYTEF010000092.1:428-2025 GCA_964436845.1 uncultured Candidatus Saccharibacteria bacterium | reverse complement strand
ACACTATCTCTATGTCTATTAATTTTCATATACTCACATCAAAAGATGCACAGCCGTATGAAACCGAATTAAGGTCAATAGCAGAATCTGCCACGACTGCGGTCAAAAAATTGTTGCCGATTAAGGATGTGGATATGGTTTTCCACGATGATCCCCAAAGAACGATTGATGAAGTTGGTGGTATTGGAGGCTTTACACCGAATGCTCATCTGATGTTTATTTTTTTGAATCCGCGACACCTTAATTTTAAAAATGCACTCAAGAAAGAGCTTTTCTTCACACTCGCACATGAATTCCACCATACAGTTCGTTGGCAAAAACAAATAGAAGGGGATACATTGCTTGAAGCGCTCATTTTTGAAGGTCTTGCAGATCATTTTGCTATGGAAGTGACCGGTAAACAAAAGCCCTTACCGTGGTCGCATGCTCTTACTTCTAAACAGAAAGAAATATTTATGAAGAAAGCCGCACTGGAATGGAATATGCCTACCTATAATAATGACGTGTGGTTCTTTGGTTCAGAACCCGAGAGCGTACCGCGTTGGGCTGGGTATACATTAGGGTATGATCTTGTCAGTGCTTATTTGCAGGATCATCCAGGAATGCGCCCTTCAGAGCTAGTTTTTGCAGACGCCTCTTTATTTATAGACAAGAATATATAGCGGTAATTAGTGCGTTTCGTAACCATATGGTACTAAAATATCCATATGGCACAAGGGCAAAAGAACGTTTTCAGTTGTGCGGCCAACTTTTTGAGGGGTAGAAAGTGCATTTTCTGCGGGTCGTTTCGAGTATGCAAGACAAAGCGAGGATATGTGCGATGCAGAAACAAATCTTGCGGAAAACAGAAATCGTTGCAGCGTTTGCGTACCGAAATCGGAATCGTCCAGGGATTTTACCAACAGCAACCGGCGTATCGTCTCTCGCATGATCTCGGCGTCGACTACCAAACGATTACGCGCGTCTACCAAAAGCTTCGAGAAGCGATCTACCATGTGACGGAGCTTGAGGGTGGCAAGCTGAACGGTGAGGTGGAAATGGACGAGGCGTACTTTGGCGGCAGACGCAAAGGAAAGCGCGGACGCGGAGCGAGAGGTAAAAGCATCGTTTTTGGACTCCTGGAGCGTGATGGACGGGTCTATACGAGAGTTGTGGAGCATGTGTCGAAAGATGAACTCATGACCATCATCCGAAAGAAAACGAGAAAGGGTTCGGTCTACTACACGGATAGTTTTCGGAGCTACAATTCTCTGAAGCGTCTGGGGAAGCACCACACCGTTAATCACTCGAAAGCACTGGTCGACAAGAAAACGAAAAACCATATCAACGGCATCGAGGGCTTTTGGAGTTTTGCCAAGCATATTTTGTACAACTATCGCGGAGTTTCCAAGTATCACTTTCCCATGTATCTTAAGGAAGTGGAGTATCGATTCAATCATCGGAGAGACAATCTTTTCAAATTATTTATCAGCATCTACTTTGGTTACGTTTCGCCCTAATTACCTTCCCTTTTCATTTTTACTTTTTAACTTCCTCCCATGCCAAAAAAACCTGACGACAACAAAACCGAAAAAGCGCCTGGTGCTGCGAGTGCCAC
>CAYTEF010000092.1:0-418 GCA_964436845.1 uncultured Candidatus Saccharibacteria bacterium | reverse complement strand
ATCAGCATCTACTTTGGTTACGTTTCGCCCTAATTACCTATATAGCGCATGATATTTTTTATATTTTAAGGCGAAAGACACTGGGATCTGTATGGGACGGAAATATCGAAAAAGATACAACCTCATGAAGTTGCCCCACCGCGCTATTTGCACAGAAATCGAAAGTGTGCTTAGAATGAAAGTACAATGAACAATTGCGCTACATGGGACATCCGCCTTGGCGATTTCTATGTGCTTCAGACTACTGAAGAACGACTAAGTTTTCTCGTGCGTTTTTTTGTCGGTGCTGTCTCAAGCCACGCTAGCCAACCGTGGCCTTTTTTGTATTCGGGGGGAATACCGTCAGCATTAAACCCTATATGCGCCGAACGCTTTCTAGTATTTAGTGCGTAATTATAAAAGCCCCATGTGGGCTTTA
>CAYTEF010000091.1:0-2042 GCA_964436845.1 uncultured Candidatus Saccharibacteria bacterium | reverse complement strand
TCGATTTATCCATGCTTGTTTGCACAGCCATATAGGCGAGTGAGCGGACCCCCGGATTTTCCGGGCCGTCATCCATTCTCTTCCACGATGCGGCGCCATCGGTGCTCTTGAACACACCATTGCCTACTGAATAGGCAAAGAGGAGATCAGGATTTCGCTGGTTGATTGCAAGTCCGTGGATATCCGTCCCACGCACGCCCTCATCGGCGCGCATCCAAGTGATTCCATTGTCCTCGCTCTTGATCACACCGAGGTCATGCCCTCCGGCAAAAATCACTTTGCGATTTCTTGGATCTGAAACAAGGCTCATCCAGTCATCCGCATTGACGCTTCCTTTTGCGGCAACCTTCTGCCATGCTTTTCCTCCATCCATACTCTTGAAAAGTCCCCCGTGGCTTCCAAGGATAAGATTGCCGTCAGCGTCATAGGCAAGCACGTGGATATGCTGCGCGCCGGCAATTTTGGTATGCGTTGTCTCATTCCCTTCATGCGGAGAAGACGGCGATGAGGATAAGGTTGATTGATTAGATGGCGAACTTGTGGTTGGATTGTTTCTTGTGCCAATGAAGTAGCCGATACCGATGGCGACAATGATAAAAATTGGAATAATAAGTTTGTTGTTCATGGTGTTTTTCTACAAAATTATTAAACGAATAAAAACAAAATGCTCGCGGCTGCGCTTTGCCAAGCGACTCCTTCGACTGGCTCAAGACAAGTAAAACCAAAATTGACAAAGCCCGCCTCCGCGGGGCCGAAGCCCGCTTCGGCGAGGCGAAGGCCCGCAAGTATTAGAGATTTGCTGGCTCGTAAATTTTGGGGTTGAGAATGCCGTCTGAAAAAGCAATGAGAAGCGGGTCAAATACTCTTACCAAATGCTCTTTATGATAGGCAAGTAGCCGCGCCGCCAACTCGGTTAGTTTCTTTGGTTGGAAAAGAGATTTCCCGAATGTAACCAGAACTGCGGCCGCCAATATCAAAGCGAGCGCAAGAAAGTTTGTTTTGTTTGGTACGCCAAGAAATGCCTTTTGCCATTGGGTGATGTGTTCCATTATGTTCATTTGGCACATCACTTCCTGCTCTGCCATAAATGGACAGGAAGACATTTGTCCATCTTTCGCTTCCATTCCCATGCTCATACCAAATAGGCTCATAAAAGCGAAGGAAATGAGGGTAAGAAGTATTACATTTTCAGAAGGTTTCTTGTAGGAGCTAATCATAGTTTGATTGTATCACAAAATCCTGGAGCAGGTGACGGGGATCGAACCCGCGTGTCTTGCTTGGGAAGCAAGCGCACTGCCACTGTGCTACACCTGCAACTGCCACGAAGGATGAAAAGAGTGAAATGACTACTTCGCTTCGCATGGCACACATTTGCTCACTATTCCTCGGGAAGAAAAGTAAAGGGATACGAAAAGGAGAAGGAAAGAGAATGCAACGATGTAATTTCTCCAGTCAATAAGTGTAAACACAGTCCCTACGCCAAGAAAGCCAAAAAGGGCTGATATACAGGAAGCGCACGTGGCAGTGCCAAACATTGACGCGAGCACGGCAGAAAGCCCTCCGGCTCCCCCGCTCCCTAAGGCACTCGCGGCTTTTCTCAATTCTCTTTTTCTTACCCACAAGAACCATTGCATGATAAAGGAAAGCGCGCTCATAAATGCTAATGAACCAAGCAATATATACTCCTTAAAAGAAAGCAAGGAGAGTTGAAACCAAAAACTATTTCCCGGAATCGCTCTAATGGGAATGGAGAGAAACAAAAAAAAGAAACCTATTGCACCAAGCAACCACCCAAAAACATACTTTTTTTGAGATACCACTATGCGAATCGCTTCAATAAAAGCCATAGCGACGCTTCTTAATTGTGATCGATGAGTCGCCGAATCTGCTTTACTTAGAGCTTTGACTCAATAAGTGATTTAAGATTCTCATACGGCACAGCACCACTCACCGGTGTTGTCTCCCCTTTTCCGTCAATCATCACTGAATAAGGAGTTCCCTGCGCCCCTGAATTTATGGCATCCTGGGTGTCTGCCTCTACT
>CAYTEF010000090.1:0-2113 GCA_964436845.1 uncultured Candidatus Saccharibacteria bacterium | reverse complement strand
TTATCCGTGTCCACTAAATGGGGTACAGATCACTCTCGAGGCGGATTTTTTTATATTCAACTAAATCTATCGTAGCATTTTAGGCAACGGCACCCCAAACCTTCCCAAATTTCTCAAAATAGACGCGGCCAACGCAACGAGAACAACGATAAATACGACCGGAACAAGAAAGCTGAAAACAGGCAGCGCTTGGGCAACAAGCTCAATCACGGCAAAGCCGAAGATATATCTTAAAACCGATCCGTGCATAAAGTTGCCGAGCTTGAGAAACGTGAATTCTTTCTTCATAAACGCGGACAAAACCGCGAGGACCAAGTCGGCCAATACGAGCCACACGATAATTTGCATTTGGGAAGTACCGAATAACGCAGTAAATTCTGGCATAATAGATAACTAAAATTAATTACTCTCCCCCCGACCATTTGGATTACCCCAGCTTATTGTAGCATCCTTCACTCTCGTGACAAGCGCGAGGGAATTATTTAATACTCCGCAATGCTTGGTCAACCGATGCCCGAAACTCTTCATAAAACCTTGTATTTTCTCTTTGAATATCCTTAACTTCAGAACGAAAACGCTCTCGTTCCTCGCTTAATCGCGCGGTTTGGGTATGCATGTCCACAAGCAGCCATCTCAAGTAAAGAACTGCACTTACAAAAAGAATAATCCAAAACCAGCCGAGCGCTTTCTCATAAATTTCGTTATGGTTTTTTTGAAATGGTATCATGGGGGACAAGAAAGTCTCTTTCGGTTTGTAATGCTCTTGTTTCTTCCTGCATTAAACGCAAATCAAGCCAGAAACTAAAAGCGAAAATTCCAAGTACGATCAGGAGGGCGGTGTAAGCTAGGGACGATTTGGCAAATGGAATACGCATAGTTATTGCTCTCGCAAATTCATTATTGATGTCGCTATCTTTTTAAGCTTTCGTTTTGCAACTGCGCTCTCACCCTCGCTAAATGATGCGGCTTTTTCGCGCAATTTTTGAATCTCTTTGCTTTGCACTGCAAGCTCATGGAGAAGGGCATCGTACCGCAGTTCAACGGAAGAGATATTTTTGTATGTGTTGTAGGGAAGGTAGAACATGCCATTATTGCCCATGAGGGCAAGCATGAGCGGAGCGAATGCGCTGCGCGAATGGCTTGCAATAATGAGCACCCTGAGCGTAGCGAAGGGTTACCCCTCAACTTTGCTCGGGGTTCTCTATTCTCTAACCAAATCATAGATTTGGAGAAAATAGGAAACAAAAAAGAGCACCCGGACAACTCTTTTCGTACGCCAAGAACAAGCTTGGTGACCAAAAGAGGGCAACTCTAAGGGCCATTTTTATACTTTGGAAAGTATTGTAAGCAACCCTTAAAGCTCCTATCGCCTTTTTGATGCTCTTTTTTCTCCGCCCCATTAGATGAGGCGGAAATTTGAGAATATGAAGGGGTAAATGTACTCCTATCTTTAGAATAAGCGCTACCCGAGGGCGTGTCAAGGACTACTTGTTTCTTTTCCGAAACAAACCGTTTCACTCGTACTTTTGCGTGTTTCCTTAAGAATACAACGTATTTCGTTAGTGATACAAATTTTCACGAAAACGCATAAAAGTGGCTTAAACGCTATGCAAGGTACGCCTGTGGATAACTTTTATGGGTGGGCGTGGTATTATGTAATAGAAACGCTTTGTTTCGTTAAAGAAACACGCGCAACGGCGTGACGTTGTCAAAAAGGTCGGAAATTAAGAGTTTTCCACAGAGTTATCCACAGGCGTACACCCTATGAAAAACAGAACCTCAAAAGAAATGCAGGTTTTAGGCCAATACTTAAAAAGGGTCCGTACGGACCTTGGGCTCTCCATGCATGAGGTCGCGCGGCGCACTACCCTTACACCGAGCTACATATCAAAGATAGAAAGCGGAAATACATTCCAAACAATAAGCGCGCATGGGCTTGTCGAATTCGCGAAATGCTATGGCATTCCCCCGTCGGTTATCCTTGAGCAAGCTGGATTTGTGCCTCAAGGCGAGGATGAACTGCCCGGGCTTGGCACATACCTTCGCCTCAAATACAAAGCGCCGCATCAGGCGGCGCAGGAGATGGAAATTGCCTGGAGCATCATCAAACAAA
>CAYTEF010000089.1:0-2120 GCA_964436845.1 uncultured Candidatus Saccharibacteria bacterium | reverse complement strand
GTGACGAAGACCTCTTTCATGCAATAATTGTACCAAACCGTCGGGAAAAGAAAAGGGAGTGGGGCGTATCTTGATTTCTTACCTTAGCCATGCTAATAAGGATATGGTTACGGTGAAAAATCAACCATGAAACAGAGCTCAATAATCTTCATAATCATAATCGTCATCATCCTCCTCATCGTCGGGGCTGTTTGGGTTTGGCAGAAGGACACGGAAACGGATGGGATTACGCCGAAACCGCCAACGCCTGTTGAGCCAACAGAGCCAACAACGCCGAGTGAGCCGGATTCCGTGGATGTTCCCGAAGGGTGGAAGACGTATAGGAACACCGAGCTCGGATTTAAGCTTGCATATCCGGGAGAGTGGTTTACCTATGATAAAGTAAAGTGGGACAGAGAAAATATAAATAATAGGTGCTCTGATACTCCCGGCGTAGAGGATCCCGATCAGATACTGATACTAAGCCGAGAAGACTTAGGAAGTTGTGTAGGTGTTATTGTTTGGGAAGATTGGCCGGGTGATTTGATAGTAAGGGAATTCAATAGTGAAAGACCAGGCTTCCCTTATATATTGGGAAGGAATAATGTAGAATTAATTGAGGTTGCGGGTAAAATTGCAAGTAAATATCCCCGTCTAGAAAACTCTGAAGGCCCGAGAAAACTCGCAACAAGAATATACATCAACCATAATGGGAAAACTTATATGATAGAATTTAACGAAATCGATATCAAGGGTAATTACGAACCAGTGTTTGATCAAATTCTATCAACTTTTCAATTTATCAATTAGTGTTTATTTTCCTATTTTCGCGGTTCACCATAACTTCGAAGCAAGGAGGATAAAACAATGCTCTTTGAGAAAATGAATAGAGGTCCTTAACACAAGAAGCCCGTACGATTGTTTAACGGATTAACCATAACCTGAAAGGAGAAAGAGGTTATGAAAGCGAGATACATAAGGATAGGTTTGGTTTTTGGGGTTTTAATGCTTTATTTTTCACCGTTAGCAAAAGGGGAGATAGGATTGCCATTCGGAGCCGGGGAAACGTGGACTGTTTGCCAAGGGTATAATGGAGAAATCTCACATGCCGAAAAGCCAATGCTTGATCTAAGTGTGAATCCTGCATCTCCTGGATCGAGTGGTTGTACTAATGGACTATATTCCTCAACCGGACGAATCGTGATATCTCCTTGGAAAGGAGTGGTGAGTCCCTTTGGCCGCACTGATATGATATGTATCACTAACGAGGGTGGCACCAGGAGCATGGCTATTGGTCATCTTGTTCCTGATTCAAAGCGTGAAGTTGGAAAAATTATTGCGGTGGGTGACCCTCTTGGGATTGTTGACGGCCCCAATACAAAACCAACCGCAAAAAATGGAAACGGCAACTATGCGCATATCCATCTTCAATTGTACGACGGTGGAAAATGTTTGGGGAATTTCATCCCCTTCACCGGCGATATGCGCTTCCAATACCATGACGACTTGTTTTGCGATACCTTTGAGGAGGGAAAGTGTACCGGCAGTCCCAACCAGCACTCCGGCGTCAAACTCTCCAATCCCGCCGCCTCCACGTGGCACCCCAATGGGACGCTCATACGTGCGGCAGGGGATGATAAAGTATATTACCTTAAAAGGGATGGGACCACGGGAAAACTCAAGAGGCGCCACATTGTGAGTGAAACGGTATTTACCAATAGCGGGTACAACTGGAATGAGGTCGTGGTGGTATCGCCTCAAGAACGGGATTGTTTTGATGAAGGAGCGAAAGTTACTGCTCCGGAATCTGACCTATTGAAAACGCGGCTCGTCATTCCAGAAGGAGACTATAAAGTCTATGTGATAAGCGAAAACAACCTTCACTGGCTCAACCTCACGCCAGAGGAATTCGTGAGCATGGGATATCAATGGGGAAACGTAGGAACACTTCACGCCAATCATAACATTCCCTATGGAACTTCCCTTGCTATGCAGGACTTCAGGATGTGCGAGAGGGATCGGCAAAGCTCTCCGCCGCCCGCGCCGACCCTAAAACCCAATGGAGCGTTATGCTCTATTCGCGAGGAGTGCTCTTCCAACTGGTGCCAGGCTATACCGAATGGAACCAAGTACTGCATGGA
>CAYTEF010000088.1:0-2147 GCA_964436845.1 uncultured Candidatus Saccharibacteria bacterium | reverse complement strand
AAATTTGATGCATATCTTACAATAATGAAGGCCTTACCATTAGAAAACAGAACATTATTTTTTGGCGATAATTTGGAAATTTTGCGGGAGAAAATTCCCGACGAGAGTTTTGATTTGATTTATCTTGACCCGCCGTTTAATTCAAATAGGAATTATAATATTTTGTTCAAAGAAGGATTACAGGAAAGCGAGGCGCAGGTGCAGGCGTTTGAAGATAGCTGGCACTGGACGCACGATACGGAAAAGGTATTTCAAGAACTTGTGGGGGTAAGAAAATCGCAAACGAAGATAAATGAAAATATAGCTGATTTAATGCAAGCGTTAGAGAAGATTGTAAAGAAGAACGATGTGATGGCGTATTTAACGATGATGACTATTCGGCTGATTGAATTACGGCGCGTGTTAAAAGACACCGGCAGCTTATATTTACATTGCGACCAAACCGCAAGCCATTATCTGAAGATAATTTTGGATGTGGTTTTCGAGAAAAGGAATTTTCGAAATGAAATTATATGGAGTTATAACAAATGGGCTGTAGGACAGAAAATATTTTCTAGGAATCATGATGTGATATTGTTCTATGGTAAAGATATTTCTCACATAAAATTCAACACACTTTTACAACCTCGTGCACCCTCCACTCTTAAGAGATTTGGGAATAAGATGATTATTTCTGCGATTGACCCGAAGACAGGGAAAAGAATGCCGTCCAAAATTAAAGATGATGAATCAGCGGGTGTAAAGATGAGTGATGTTTGGTCAGTGCCTATCATCGCTCCCGTTTCAAAAGAACGTATAGGTTATCCCACCCAAAAACCAGAGGCCCTTTTGGAGAGGATTATCAAAGCCTCCACGAATGAAGGGGATTTTGTATTGGACCCCTTCTGCGGATGCGGGACAACGATAGCGGTGGCAGAGCAGTTAAAGCGAAAATGGGTTGGTATTGATATTACGATGCTTGCCGTTAACCTCATTCGTCGCAGATTAGCTGACAAGTTTGACGGAAGATATCTTCCTATCATAATTGACGGAATTCCGCGCGATCTTGCCAGTGCAAAAGCGTTGTGGAAGAAGAATCCTTTTGAATTTGAGTATTGGGTGCTTGATATGGTGGAAGCGGTTCCCGCGCAGAGTAAAAGCAAAGAGCGAATGCGGGGCGCGGATAAGGGAATAGACGGGGTTATTAATTTTCTTATAGATGTAAGCAATGGGGACTGGAAATATGGAAAAGCCCTTGTGCAGGTTAAGGGCGGGCATGTTGAAAGAAAAGACATTGCAACCTTAAAAGGCGATGTGGAGCGGGAGAAAGCGGCGTGCGGCATATTTATCACTCAAGAAGAACCCACGCGGCCAATGAGAGATGAAGCCGTGAAAGCGGGAAGCTTCAACGTTCCCTTTACGGTAAAAGAATTTTCAAAGATTCAGGTTATTACCGTTAAAGAACTTCTTTTTTCAAGGAAGCGTCCAAACTTGCCCTTCCCTCCAAAGCCCTACCATAAAGAGGCAAAACGAGTGGAGGATAATCACGCCATTCAAAACGGCATATTCTAATTTTCTTATAAGATTTCGAATGAAAAATAGCGAATATTTTTATCCTCTCTATAAAGAAGAAGACAAAAGGGCATACGATGCTCTCGTAGACGTTGCTCATAGAAATAATTATCCGACATTGATTGGGACGGAATCTGGACTAAATGAATTTTTGAGACTCATGGTGTATAGTGGGAAGGTTAAGGATTATAGAAGGATGAGGGATAGCATCATTGAGAACGTTCAGAAAGGAATAATAAACACTCCTGAATTGGCGAGGAAAGCAAAAGCGATGGAAATTCCAAGGGGCGTTGATACATCGTGGGCGATATTCACTCAAGATAAACGGATATGTGAATTATTAGATGAATTTACAGACGCAACGATTATGTTTGTCGGCACAAGGGGGGAGAAAGTGGAATTTATCAAAAGATATATGCTCACACAACTTTTGCAGGACTGGCGATGGCCCAAATTAGCCGTAGTAATAGAATCATTGCGAAAGAAGCAAGTCCAGGTGAGTGCATTAAATAAATTGTTAAAGCTTTGGGACTTCACTGATATTTTTAAATAAACGATTGTGGCATCTGTTGAAAAAACGCTTTTGATAGTTTCCG
>CAYTEF010000087.1:0-2513 GCA_964436845.1 uncultured Candidatus Saccharibacteria bacterium | reverse complement strand
CTTGGGGCAGTCCTACTCATCAAGCCACCAGCTTGCTGGTGGTGTCTAACTTATATCTATGACGGTAAAACAAAAAAATTTCCTCATCGTGGTTATTCTCCTAACGTTTATTTTTTTAACAATCATTTTCATTACCTCAGGACTCCAGCAGAACGCGGCGACGCTAAAAGCTCTTGCAGGATAATTGGGAATATATGTACGACGTTTATACCATAGGCTCTGCCACACAAGACGCCTTTTTTGAAGGTTTAGAGTTTGACTATCATCCAGACGACCCTCATATGGAAACAAGAAAAGGTCTTTGTCTGCCCCTAGGAACAAAAATGCGGGCAAGCCATGTTACCTTTACGACCGGCGGGGGAGGAACAAATACGGCAGTCACCTTTGCTCGTCAGGGTTTAAAGACCGGCGTCATTACGCGCGTGGGGGAAGACGTGAGCGGGAGAGAGGTTAAGGAAAATTTAGCAAAGGAAGGGGTTGACACCTCTTTATTCCAGGGGGATTTACTACTCCCCACCAGCTACTCGGTTATCCTAATGGCCGAAAAAGCTGAACGTACCATCCTTGTCTATAAGGGAGCGGGTGAGAATCTTTCCTCGCAGGAGGTTCCTTGGAGCGCAATAGAGACGGGGTGGTTCTATCTAGATTCTATTGGAGGGAATGAGGAAATTTTAAAAGCAGTTATTAACCTGAAAAATACAAAAGGAGTGAAGCTTATGTGGAATCCGGGAACAAATGATCTTGCAAGAGGGATTGATTGGTTAAAACCTTACCTTGCATCATTTAATATAATCATCGCGAATAAAGATGAACTTTGTTCTCTCCTCTCTATCTCTTACGAAGATGAGAAGGGGATTATGGATGCGTTTGATAGTTTAGTCCCTAGCATTGCGATTATGACAGAAGGACCCGAGGGGGTGGTTGTGTCCGATGGCAAAAGGCGCTACACTGCGGGTATCTTTCCCGAGGAAGTCCTTATGGATCGTACGGGTGCAGGGGATGCGTTTGGATCGGGATTTCTTGTGGGGTATTTAAAGGCAGGGATTAAGGAGGGAATCCGTATGGGTTCAGCAAACGGCACTTCGGTCTTAGAGCATATTGGTGCTAAGGAAGGTATTTTGCGAAGCGATCAAGTGAATGAAGATCGTTGGCAAAACCTATCAATTAATGAAGAAAATCTATGAATGAAACTAATGAGAAAATTGCAAAAATATTGCGTGTGCAGGAAGATGTTATTGAACGTCTCATCAAAGGCATGGAATCTATTACCCACAGGGAGCGGGTTCTTGAGGATATTCTGGAGGAAAATGCCTTAATCATCAAGGAAACGTTAGGCATATTAGGGGTTACCACCCTGCACGCTGAAGATATTGCCAACGCCATTGAAAATTTGCTCCAGCATGATGATAAAATACTCTTTGACATACTCGGGAAACCTGATCTTTTAAAGCCGGAAACAACCGAGGAACTTATTAAAGCTTCTTACCATGCGGTGGGGGGCAGTCCGGTTGGGTTCTTTTTGAAAAAAGAGAAAGCCCGTCAGATGCTTTTAAAAACGCCGCCGCCCGCAATTATTCGGGGATTAGGATATACAACCGTGAACGAACTTTTAGAAAAGGAGCGTTTGGAGGAAATTTTTGCGGCATTACGTTTCATTGAGACAAAAGAGTGGATGAATAACGTATTTGTGCGGGAATATGAAGCGTTAATGCCAGATGACTTTGAGGAGCGTCCCCTTGAGCTTTTAGTGTTGCAGGAGAAATGGCTCTCCTTGGCAGAAAAATTTTTAGAAAAAAAGTATCACAATGTTTCCCATTTAAAAGAATTGGGCGTGGTATTTGTTATTCCTATTAAGTTAGATATTTCGGGGGAGACACTTCGCCTCTTTTCCCTCATTCTTCACTATTTGTACGAGGTACCCTTCTACGCGAAGCTCTCCAAGGCATACGCAAAAAACCTTGATTCGTTTTCCGAAAAGTTCATGTCGCTCATTCGCGGCGACGTGGGAGAAGTTCCTCAATCAGTTACGAATGGCTTTGTGCGCTGGCTCATCGTTCAGCGCTATTTGGCAAAAGATGACGATCATGACAAACGTTTGTTCATCCCGCATGTCAACCCAGAAGCAATCCATTGGCGCAAGGCGCAAAAAGCCCTTGCTGATTATGGGAGCAAACATCCCGAACTCCAGCTAAACATTTTTCGCAATCTAGATTATGTCGGAGATTTTTTCCCGTCCCGAAAAATGGGAGAGCTGCTGGTAAGTTTTGATCTTGTTGATAATGTGTTTGGACTGGTAAAGCGCGAGATGCTCATTAAATATCTCTTTCATCAACAGGAGGCTTTATGGAACAGGATATTTTTAGGGTTCATGGGGGAAGAACGTATGGAAGAGCTTATCTTAGAACATTTAGATGAGGGGTATATAGAGCTTGCCCCGTAAAGATGTCACCCAAAAAGGTGCATAAGTTCACATACATATTGGACTCCTTGAGTTCCAAGAATGTATGAGAATT
>CAYTEF010000086.1:0-2534 GCA_964436845.1 uncultured Candidatus Saccharibacteria bacterium | reverse complement strand
CCTGCGTGCAAGGGAGAAGTCTGCTTGCATACAGGAATTATTCAACAAAGCCATTTACAATCAAAAACGCAAACATCAATCGCTCAACTATCATACGCCGGAAGAAATATATTTTTCAAAGGTCGAATAGAATTAAGCATTAAATTAGACTCTTTGTCAAACCAAGTTGAGGCCAAACTACTGTCTTGACAAAGCAGTCCACCTTAAGCAAGAAGAACGTTTTCAACTATGCGGCCAACTTTTTGAGAGGGAGAAAGTGCATTTTTTGCGGTTCTTTTCGTGTCTGTAAAACTCAGCGTGGCTACGTAAAGTGCCGACGCACGGCCTGTGGAAAACA
Source organism: uncultured Candidatus Saccharibacteria bacterium (assembly GCA_964436845.1). Lineage (GTDB taxonomy): Bacteria > Patescibacteriota > Minisyncoccia > 2-01-FULL-47-10 > JBBTYX01 > CAYTEF01. Next base: position 2,197 of record CAYTEF010000086.1, on the reverse strand, counting down.
GAAGTCGCTCAAGCGCCTGCGCAAAGAAATTGGCATTGTCACCGGCTTTTACCAGCAACAGCCTGCCTATCGTGTGGCCAACGACCTTGGTATTGGATATCAAGTGACAAGCCGCGTCTATCAACGTCTGCGCGAAGCAATATATCATGTGGCCGAACTTGAGGCAGACAAACTCAAGGGCGAGATTGAGATTGACGAGGCGTACTTTGGAGGAAGACGAAAGGGTAAGCGTGGACGAGGAGCAGCCGGAAAAAGCATTGTCTTCGGGCTTCTGGAGCGCGACGGGATGGTTTACACGAATGTTGTGGAACGGGTGACCGCCGATGAATTGATGACGCATATAAGAAAACATACGAGAAAGGGGTCGGTATTATACCGATACCTTCCGTAGCTATAATTCCTTGAAGCGCTGGGGAAAACACCATCGGTTGAATCACGGCAAAGCCTTTGCCTATCGAGGCAAGAACCACATCAACGGTATTGAAGGGTTCTGGAGTTATGCCAAGCATATCTTGTACAACTATCGGGGTGTTTCCAAATATCATTTTCCGATGTATCTTAAAGAAGTGGAATATCGTTTTAATCATCGCAAGGACAATCTGTTAAAACTCTTTATGAACATCTATTTTGGTTACGTTTCGCACTAATTACCTAAAAAAATTCATATGCATTCAGAACAAAGAGAAGCAGATAAACTTATCTCGAAATTGGTTAAATTGCTCCAGCAAGATTTTATTGTTGTCGGCAAAGAGCGCGTTTCCCCTGTTGTTTCATGGACCGTGCTTGCATTTTTTTTCGGCATGGCCATCACTTTTTTGTTTGTGGTATCTCAACGGGGCGAAGTGCAAATAGTAGAATCAAAAATAGAGCCTAAAATGATGGAGGGTGATCATAAGGAGGCTTTTCATATATCATGTAACGACGTACGGAGGGGACAGGATGTCTCGGTGCAGCCCTTTACTGGACAAGTCTCTAACCAGTTCCAGCGCCGAGCTATGGCGGAAAAACGGCTCTTCGTTTGCATGTGGCGATCATATCGCTATGTCCAGGCATTACAAAAAGATAATCCAGAGCTTAAAGGAGAAATCGACCGTTTGCTCAATCAGGCGGAAAATTGGGCAGGACGTGCTATTAGACGATACCAGTCACTTACTGTTCGAACCATGGCTTCGCCACAAAACGTGCAGTACGCTATTGGCAAAGGTGGTTATGTCTGGATTTACCCCCCCCATGGAATGGGTGCTTTACGAGAAGCACTTAGACTAGCGCCTACATGGGTTGCCGCCCACCCTGATACGGAGGTGATGTCATTTCTTGATGCTACCATAGACGGAAGCGGCAAGATTGTACCTGCAAATTCGAAACCGACCAAACGGGCTCCCACCATTGGTAAAAAAGATGAAATAATGATGTTTGGCGTTATCCGGACAAACATGAAGTTTGATCCCTTAACTCCCGAAATGATTTCGCTATTAGATGAAACACAAGAACTCCATGAAAAGTGGAAAACAGCGGTTATTGCGCGCGAAGATTCAGATATGTTGCAAACATTAGTAATGGATCACCACGAGAGCCATCACATGCTAGAAATGATGTCTCGTTCAGCAGATGAGCGCGCGCTCCTTTCAATTAATATTCATACGCCGCATGAAATTTGTTGGGATCGCCCTCATGCTGAAATAGACAACATGGTAAGCGAATTGAATGACATACACGCACAATGGGTAAATTCAGTAAAAAATAGAGACTTTTTAGGAGCTTGGACTAATGGGCTTCGCCACTCACGCCTACATGCCATGTCGTCAACGTGTGGTCTTAAACTTCCTGAAGTACCCGATCCGGGTAAGGTACCTTTAACGGGTGATGATGAAGAGCTTACTCCGGAAGAACTTCAACTAATCGGCGGCCCGGTGGAAGAAGAAATTATTAAAGCAGGTAAAACGCTTATCGAATGATCTATTAACCCAAATTTCGTTAAGCAAAATATGCTATAATGCTTTCTTAAACCAAGTCTTACATTTCCTAGTAAAACTTTGGCTGGAGGAAATATTACCTAGAGGTTACTGTTGCTAATGCGGCGGGAGCGGGTTTGGCGGAAGGATAGCAGGCGCTTATGCGATTTATCCGCATGCCTCAACGCCCCCTAATTAGTTAGCTTTAAGGTAAACCACTGGTTTGACCAGTGGACTCAAAGGGT
>CAYTEF010000085.1:0-2595 GCA_964436845.1 uncultured Candidatus Saccharibacteria bacterium | reverse complement strand
TCGACTACCTAAAAACTAACTTCAATCATATTATACAACGTATCGTTATCTAACACATAAATAACTAAACAAAAACCCCTTCTCTTTCGAGAAGGAGTTAGCTTGATGGCTGATATTTAGTAAACCATATCAACACAACTCTTTCCCAAAAGAGGCCGAAGAGTCGTGATGATTGTTGTTTAATTTTGCAAGCGCCGCTTGGTAACCGTTCATGCCGCGCGTTAACCATTTGGAAACGCGGGCAATGGTGGTGGAACTCATCCCCGTTTCTTTCTCTATTAAGGCATAGGGGAGGCGTTTATTAAGCATTTGAGCTGCCTGCCAGCGGTTGGCAAATTCGTTTAATTCCTGCGGCGTTAAAAGGTCGCGGAAAAACCGCTTTTCCTCATCCATTGTTTGCAGGGAAAGAACGGCTTTTAGTAAATTTTCTGTTTTTGGGTTATCCCATTTGGTCATGGAAGTACTTTAGTATGCTAAAGTATAGTCAAAGCCCTCTATCTTGTCAATAGAGGCGCTTTTTGCTATAGTTCAGTCACTTAAATATGAATTTGTAATTCTTTAACTTACTATGACAGACATACTAACTATATCACTTATTACGGCATTTATTTCCATTCTCTTTGCGTTTTTTTTATCGTGGCTCATTACCAAGGCGCCCAAGGGCTCTGAAAAAATGGAGGAAATCGCTTGGGCCATCCGCGAGGGAGCAGGGGCATTTTTGAAGAGGCAATATAGAACTATAGCCATTGTGGCAGTAATCTTAACCATTTTGCTCTATGTGAAGTTAGGGGCAATCATGGCGGCAGGATTTTTGGTGGGTGCGATTGCGTCTGGACTTGCCGGCTGGATAGGCATGAGTATTTCCGTACGCGCCAATGTGAAGGTGGCAAAGGCGGCAAGCAAGGGCTTGGGAGAGGCATTTCGCTTATCGTTTGAGGGCGGTGCGGTTACGGGATTTTTGGTCGTTGGCTTGGGGCTTTTGGCAGTTGCCGGATTTTACTCTGCGACGCGCGACGTCGCCTCTCTTATTGCCTTAGGATTTGGCGGGAGCTTAATTTCCGTCTTTGCACGCCTAGGCGGAGGCATTTATACCAAGGGCGCTGACGTGGGGGCGGACTTGGTGGGGAAGGTGGAAGCAGGTATTCCGGAAGACGATCCCAGAAACCCCGCCGTAATTGCGGATAACGTGGGGGATAATGTTGGGGATTGCGCGGGGATGGCGGCTGACCTTTTTGAAACCTACGCCGTAACGCTCATCGCGGCAATGACAACCGCGCATCTTTTATTTCCCGAAGAAGAAGCACTCCTCTTACTTCCCTTTATATTGGGAAGCATTGCCATTGTCGCCTCTATCATCGGCACGTTTTTTGTACGCTTGGGCGAAAGTAAAAACATCATGGGAGCGCTCTATAAAGGACTTGCGGCTTCAGGCATTTTGAGTATTGCCGGATTCTATTACTTTTTTACCCAATATATGGAGCGCATGGATCTTTTTTATTCCGCACTTGTGGGCATTGGGGTTACGGCGGGCATTGTGCTGGTAACCGACTACTACACTTCCAAGAAGTTTTCACCGGTGCAGGATATCGCGCGCGCCTCGCAAACAGGCCATGGCACCAACATGATTACGGGGCTTGCGGTAAGTATGCGTTCAACCGCTTTGCCGGTCTTAATTATCGCCGGCGGCACGCTCCTCTCTTTTCACTTGGCAGGCATCTATGGCGTTGCCATCGCGGCGGTAAGCATGCTTTCTTTAACGGGCATCATTGTCGCGATTGATGCATTCGGGCCTATTACGGATAACGCGGGGGGCATTGCCGAAATGGCAAACTTACCCGAAAGCGTTCGCAAGGTTACCGATCCCTTAGACGCGGTGGGGAACACTACCAAAGCAATTACAAAGGGATACGCTATCGGATCCGCCGGCCTTGCAGCACTTGTCCTCTTTTCCGATTACACCCACCAGATAAGCGCGCAAGGGAAAGAGGTGCCTTTTCTCTTAACCGATCCTTACGTTGTTGCGGGTCTTTTTATCGGCGGGCTCTTGCCCTATCTTTTTGCCTCATACGCCATGGAGGCGGTAGGCAAGGCAGGGGCTGCGGTGGTGGAGGAAGTGAGACGCCAGTTTAAGGAAATTAAAGGAATTATGGAAGGCAAGGCAAAGCCCGACTACGCAAAAGCGGTTGACATTGTAACAAGCGCGGCATTAAAGGAAATGATTGTGCCTTCCCTTCTGCCGATAGTTACGCCCTTCCTTGTGGGATTTATCTTAGGCCCCGAAGCGCTTGGGGGAATGCTTATTGGCACGATTATCACCGGACTTTTCGTGGCAATTTCCATGACGTCAGGAGGTGCCGCGTGGGATAACGCAAAAAAATACATTGAAGAAGGCCACTACGGCGGCAAAAAGAGCTTTGCCCACCAAGCCGCCGTCACCGGCGACACCGTAGGCGATCCTTACAAAGACACCGCCGGTCCCGCCATCAACCCCATGATCAAGGTGGTGAATATTGTGGCGCTTTTGTTGGTGCCATTTTTACTTTAATTAGTTAGCTTTAAGGTAAACCACTGGTTTGACCAGTGGACTCAAAGGGT
>CAYTEF010000084.1:0-2697 GCA_964436845.1 uncultured Candidatus Saccharibacteria bacterium | reverse complement strand
CTATGAATGTGTATCGCCCGGGGAGACGGTAGAGATCGGACCGTGAACTTTTAACGATCACTAAACCTTAAACAGCAGGTTCCCAGCGGGAACCTGCTTTACTTTTAATAAAATGACGATGGATTTCCTTTCTCATTTATGGTATATTTGAACTATATATGATAAAGCAGATGTATCTTGTTGTCGCTCTTGCTATCATACTCCTCGGAGGAGTTTTTATATGGCAGAAAAGTGAAAAACCAAATGTGGAATCGAGCATACCGATGCGCAAGGAATTACCCATTCTGGAGGCGCCAAAGGAATGGAAAGCCTACGAGAATAAAACTTTTGGATTCTCGCTGGAGTATCCGGGAGAGTGGGGGAGTGTGAAGTTTTTGTCGGGAAATGCTGACGATACGTACTATTTGCAAAGTACGGATAGCACTATCAAGAGCATTCTCTACCACAACCCCTCAAAGCGAATCGCCTTTCTTAGTGAAAAAAATGGCGAATTGCTTGCGATTATCTATCGGGATAAGGCAATAAAGGGCTTATACAAACTTTTGCCCAAGGAGCGCATTTCAGATTTTAGCTTCTCGCCAAGTGGAAGATATATAAGTTTTTTACTCCTAAGAAATGGCAAACCACTGACTCTTTTACTTGATGCCGATAATGGGGTGGATATTTTGGAAGGGCATGATATTTCCTATAGCGACCCCACTCAAGCGCTTCTCTGGGGTCCGGGTGAGAAAACCCTTGCCATACAAGAGACAAGGGGATTATTTGTGAGCGATTACGAAAATCCTTCACTGTTAAATACAGCTATTTCATTTACCCAAGAAGAAAGTCTGGGAAATTCATTTATTTCTAACCTTCGTTTTATAGAAGAGAATAAGCTTGCATTTGAAGTTTTTAAAAGGAAATATAGTGCGAAAGAAGCGCGTTATTATGAAGAAGAATACGCCAAATATGAGTACAACACGGAAACAAAAAAATCGTCTTATACAATAACGGCAATCGGGTCAGCTCAAGGAAATATGCTAAACGGCAGACCCTGTCTTAAGGGTGAAGATTGCAGATCTCATTTTTGCAGTCCGGGACCCTTAAATTGGAACCTTTGTCTCCATGACCGCTTTACCTGCGTAAAGCCGGGAAATGATGGGATTAAACAAGGAGAAACCTACTTCTTTCAGGAAAAAACGTATCAATGCAAAGGACCAGACCAACTATATGAAGTCATCAAATAATAATAATTCGCAATTAGCCACGTTTGGCGCGGGATGCTTTTGGGGATGTTGACAATAAGAACCGGCGTGTATACAATGTTTATACTTACTTAATACCTATTGTAAAAAATTTATTATGATGACAAAAATAAAAATGTGGGGTAACAGTCTTGGCGTAAGAATTCCTAAACCTATTGCTCAAGAACTCCGTCTCCAAGCGGGAATAGAGGTGCGCGTGACCGCAAAAAAAAATATGATTACGGTGGTTCCGACGCGAAGGAGTGACTATAGCTTAGAAGAATTGGTTTCTTTGATCACTGAAAAAAATCGTCACAGTGAAACATTCCACGATAATCCCATTGGAGTTGAAACATGGTAAAAAAAACGCATCCCCCGGACAGAGGCGATATCGTTTGGGTGAACTTTAATCCCCAGCAAGGTAGCGAGCAAGCAGGGAGGAGACCGGCGCTAGTGCTTTCCCCACACATATATAACCAGAGAGCCGGGCTTGCACTCATGTGCCCAATCACCTCTCAAGTAAAAGGATACCCTTTTGAAGTACCAATACGGGTGAAAACCATTAGCGGTGTCGTTCTCGCTGATCAACTCCGAACCCTTGATTGGAAAACGCGCAAGGCATTATTTATTGAAAAAGCAAAACCGGATATAATAACCCAGGTACAGCAAAAACTATTTCTCCTTATTTTTGGGGATTAACTTTTTGTTTTTATGGAAGGACGAGAAAGAAATGATTCTCATCTCCAAACCGCAACCTTTGGCGCAGGGTGCTTTTGGGGCGTTGAGGAAAGATTTCGGCAGAAAAAGGGGGTGAGGGATACGGCGGTGGGATACATGGGCGGAATTATGGAAAATCCTACCTATGAAAACGTATGCACCGACAAAACAGGGCATGCAGAGGTAGTACAAATTAAGTATAATCCCCAGGAAGTCTCCTACGAAGACCTGCTTAAAGTATTTTGGGAGAATCACGATCCAACAACCCCCAATCGTCAAGGTCCGGACACGGGGACGCAATACCGTTCGGTTATTTTCTATCACACGCCCGAGCAGGAAAACGCTGCAAAAAAATCAATGGAGGAGATAGAAAAATCTGGGAGATTTAAAAATCCTGTTGTAACCCAAATCATTCCCGCGGCAACTTTTTATCGCGCTGAAGAATATCATCAGCGATATTTAGAGAAGCGCGGACTAAGCACTTGCCATATATAATCAATATTAATTATGAAAACAATACTCATTATCATTGTTGCTCTAATAATAATAGCCGGCGGTTGGTATTTAATTTCACCAGCGTTTAGAGTAGAGGAGCGCGACGATCCCTTTCCTAAACCAGAACTTATGTTTAAGGATATGCTTGAGAATATGACCCCGGAAGTGAAGGAGCAGTTTGAAAAGGAAGTAGAAGCGATGGAGGACAAAAAAGTTAGACACCACCAGCAAGCTGGTGGCTTGATGAGTAGGACTGCCCCAA
>CAYTEF010000083.1:2514-2733 GCA_964436845.1 uncultured Candidatus Saccharibacteria bacterium | reverse complement strand
AATCGAAAGTCCCGCTGCGTCGTCGGCAGCGCTCGTGATGCGATCGCCGCTTGCCCTGATGTCCCTTTGTGTTTCGTTTCTTTGGTACGCCCATGTAAATTTTTGCAGGGGCAAAAATTTACCCCTAACTACTAATTACTCACACTAATTACAATTTACAGTAGCTTTATAGCATATAAAATAATTTCAGGCAAATTTATGCAAGAAGCGCGCTATTCC
>CAYTEF010000083.1:0-2504 GCA_964436845.1 uncultured Candidatus Saccharibacteria bacterium | reverse complement strand
GATATCTGTGCCGAAGATTCTAATCTCTCCTCCGCTTGGGGAAAGCAGAGAAAGAATCATATGGATAATTGTTGTTTTCCCCGCCCCGTTGGGGCCGACAAGCCCCACCACCTCGCCCTCGCCAATCTCAAAAGAAACATGATCCACGGCAAGTTTTTCTTTATACTTTTTTGCAAGATTTTTAACTTCAAGAATCGGCCGCATATTTTTATTTTACTTTTTTTAGAGACTTTTGACAAAAAAGTAAGGCCCCCCGACTTAGGCCGAGGGGCCACAACTAGAGAAAGGGCTTACTCAAGTATTCTCCGACGGACAGTAGGGTCCGGTTTCTCGAGAACCACCTCCGGATCCTCCAGTCGGAGAACCTCGTGGCCCTCCCACCCGTGCTTGGGAGGGTAGGCTACGAGAAAGACCTCCAGGCACCTCGCCCGAATGCGCTCCCATGTTTCTTCCGTGGTCGCAACAATCTGGGAAGTATAGCCTTTTACGTCCTCCTCTCCCCACGACAAGATTATGAAGGCAAGTACGCCCAGGTACCCCCCCAGACCGGCTACTCCCAACCAGCGATACATGCCAAGTGGCCCGTAGGCAATAAGGAGCATCACGCCGCCAAAGATGATTATTCTAGGCAACTTTGGGACTATTTTCCTCCCGAAATCGACTGTTCCTTCAGACGCCTTCATCCAGAGGGCCAGTGCCCCCAAGATCATCGTCCCGAACGTCTTCTCTATTTTCTTTTCTCTCCACCATATTATGACTCGCGTAAATCGAGAAATAAAACCGGAAGAACGTATCACCCACGAGAAAACTAGCAGTATGATGGTTGCCCCAAAGAGAAAGGCCAATCCTTTCCCAATGATGGACAATACGTAAGGCAGTCTGGTGATTTCGATACCAATCAGGGGGTGGAAGAAACTCGTAAAAACCCCAATTACCAATGCGAGCGCAACGAAGTACTCGCATACCTCGTACAACTCTTTAAAACGTTTTTTCCACATACACTTTCCTTCCCGCCAAGTTTAAATTTTTCTGCCTCTTTAGCAGAATGCTTGGCAGTTTGTTTGATAAAGGAACCTTTCAACCCTGAACGCCAGTTGAAGGGCTGAAAGGTTCCGGCGATCCGAGCGGAGTTGGTCCAACTCGGATCGCCTTTATCATGCTATCCGCAATCCTCCTTCTTCTCGATTATGACCTGGGTGGGTCCTTTCTCGCTCGGCGCGACTAAAGACTCACCTTGATATGGAATAAAAATCTTTTCGTCACCGTCGTAGCGAACGCCCACTTTCACCCCGTCTGGACATACAGTATCGGTGGTTACATCAATAATATACCCCCGACCACCGGGCGCGAGTACATATAGACTCGCATAGCCGTTGCTCAACATGGACTTGACGTACATGTTTGGGCCAAACTTTACCCTTACCGTGCTCGCCACGGGATTAACCAGCAAGTACGGCTGGATCTCTTCAACGGCCAGCTCAGGCACCGGGGCTTCTTCCCTGGAACTTTCACCCACGATAACCACCAGCACCACCATAACCACAACCAACGCGAGTACAATCGCCACCCCACACCACTCCTTTTTCATGCCTCCTCCTTCTCTCCTCTTATGCGGAATATTTAAATTTTTTATTTTCCGCGAGGAGAAGAATATCCTAAAAATTGTTTGAGAACATTCTTCTCCTCGCTTAAATTTTTCCGCCTTGCGACCTAATACAGACTAGAGGCTCTTTTGGAGAGCCTCTAGTCTGTATTAAGTTGTAAAGCAGTGGTTTTTGATGCCACTGATGGTGAGATAAAGAAGCATGTAGCCCCTCACCTCACCATCAGTAGCCTGCTTTGCAACTTGAGCTCTCCTCCTTTTGGCTTATATACCTGGCAAAGAGCCATTTTCATTCTATGCCACCATTATAGCATACTATACATATTTTGTCAAGGTAAAATGCCCTTTTCGGACTTATTTAAGCCAATCTGAAACTTCGCCTGTGTATCGCGCATGGGCCATATTTGGCAAGTAAAGCATAGTGCAAACGCGTGCCATAACCCTTGTGCAGGTCAAAGCGATATTGAGGATATTTCTTATGATAGCGCAACATGGTACGGTCGCGCGTAACTTTGGCGATGATAGAAGCAATGGCAATCAGGGCAACTTTCTCGTCACCTTTTATAATTGCGCGCTGCTCTCTTTGCATCTCCAACACTGATTTACCGTCTAAAAGCAAAAGATCAGCTGCACCTCCCATCGCTCTTTCCAGTTTAATCACCGCATTTTTTGCAGCGCGCCGTCTTGCCTCATATATATTTATGCAATCAATGACTCTAGGCGAAACCCTGGAAACCGCCCAATGGATATTTGGATCCCGGACGAAAATCTCAAAAAATTCCCCCCTTTGCTTTGGAGTTAACATCTTTGAATCCCGAAGGTTTAAAAATTTAAAATGAGAAATCAAAAATTTGGCAGGCCCAGTTACCGCGCAGGCCGTCACCGGCCCGGCCAACGGGCC
>CAYTEF010000082.1:0-2790 GCA_964436845.1 uncultured Candidatus Saccharibacteria bacterium | reverse complement strand
GAGTTTTAGATGCATACGTTCTGAATACTATCACAGAACGTATCGTTATTCAACAATTATGCAATATGTTTTCCTGCCCAAAGTTCTCCTTTCGGCAGGTTTTTTAAACATTTATGAAAACAAAACTGATCATCGCCGTTATTGTAGCGTTTTTATTAACGTATTTTGACATAACATCATTTCTGGCACTAACCCAAACGGATGGCATTATGCAACAAGGGTTTTTCAGTGAATACCGGGGAAGTCACGTGTTTTGTTATGGTTTTTCAGTTACAACCGCTGACCGAACCCGTTGTTTCGGCACGTTAGGTTTTATCGGAGAATAACTAAGCATTAACATCATCAACCATGGGTAAAGTAATATTCGTTATACTTTTTTTCGCAGTTATTATTTATATTGTCTACACGCTTATTATCGGTGTTATAGAGGAGACCGACCAGAAGCACAACGCTGAAGTGCCAATCTTAAGGGAATTTGAGACAAAAATTGTCTATACGACAAATCTCACTATTGACATGTCAACAGTGGAGGAGGACTGCCGGAAGCGCAAAGGGACATTTAACACCTGCGGCACTATTTGCGATGTGGACGATGATTCGTGCTTCAAAACCTGCGCATTGACGTGCGAGAATATAAAAAAATAAAAAATTAAGCGCCTATGGGTAGAAACATTTCAAAACGATCAATTTTCTTAGCGCTTGGGGTCATAGCATTTATTATTTTTGTCGCTTTTGGCGGAATCAGAGTGTACCGCCAGTGGTCGTCGGTTCAGTATTTTGGGAGAATTGTTGAAATAAAAAATGGCACGTTCATCATACAGGGTGATGAGGGTGCTCAAAAATCTATCGCAATAAAACCCCATACCATTATTCGCAGGGGGAGGAATCCGGTTATGGAACGTTTGGAGATCGGTGATTATGTTTTTGTCGTCGGTTCACCCAACCCCCAAGGTTTTATAGAAGCGAGAGTCATTCGTATCCTTGAAGCTCCGCTGCTATGAAGATAAACCTCTTTTACCTCCTTCGCGCCCTACTACTCCTTATTTTTATCGGAGGCACGATATTCTTTTACTATTCTTCACCGGACGAACTCATCTCTTTTATTGGAGTGGAAAACGCTTATACACTGATGTTTACCCTCGCTTTTTTGGGAGGTCTTACCACTTTTAGCGGGATTCCCTACCATGCCATTCTCATACTTCTGGCAAGCGGGGGGCTTAATCCGTTTGTTCTGGGAATTTATGCGGCAGGTGGTGTTATGGCCGGGGACGCAACCTCCTACTATATCGGATATAGTGGGAAAATACTTGTACCCCGCCCAGTGCAGCGTATTCTTGAAAAATTTTGCTCTTTTTGCTTAGCGCAACCAAAATTGCTCCCCTTGGGATTTTTTCTTTATGGTTCTTTAGTTCCGTTTTCTAACGATTTTATCGTTATCTCCATGGGATTAGCCCACTATCCCTTTTGGAAGGTAATGATTCCCTTGGGGATTGGCAATATTGTCTTTAACGTTTCTCTCGCGTATCTTGCCATATACGCGTATGATTTTTTAAAAAAACTACTTTTATTTTAATGGAGCGGGATTAAATTTTTTTCTCTTCTTTTTTTAGTTTCTCCATTTTCCTTTGCTTTTCCTTTCTGCTTTTTTTGCGCTTTGGCTTGATGCCCACATTTTCTACCGCGCCTTCCAAGCGCGGCGGCTTACGTAGGGGAGTAAGAACTATAGAATGCTTAATATGCGGTTTTTCTTTCATAATGTTAATTTATAGCAATTATTTTACCCTTTAATTGATATTTTAACAAGAAAGCGAGATATTTCATTTATTTGTATGGAATTGTGTGCTAAAATTTTTTTATGAATTTTTTCCATGTTCTTCTTTTGGGTGTAATTGAGGGGTTTACGGAATTTTTGCCCATCTCCTCAACCGCTCATTTGGTGCTTGCCTCAAAGGTGTTAAGCTTAGAGGAAACGGACTTTTTAAAAAGCTTTATCATTGCCATTCAGTCGGGCGCTATCTTATCCATTGTGGTACTTTACTGGCGCACGTTCATTAAAAACTGGGAGGTAAATAAGCGCGTCTTAGCCGCATTTATACCGACTGCCCTTGTCGGCTTTGTTTTTTATCATCTTATTAAAAACGTACTCCTTGAAAGCTCTTTTGTTATTTTGACAATGCTCTTTGCCGGCGGTATTTTTTTAATTGTGTTTGAGCGCGTGCATAAGGAGCGCGAAGGCCATGCCAAAGGGCTTGAAACCATATCGTACCGTAAAGCAGTATTAATAGGCCTTGCGCAGGCAGTTGCGGTAATCCCCGGCGTGTCGCGCGCGGCGGCTACCATTGTTGGGGGCATGCTTTTAGGGGTAAAGCGCCGGACCATTGTGGAGTTTTCGTTTTTGCTTGCCGTTCCCACCATGGCCGCGGCAACCGGGCTTGATATTTTAAAAAACGCGTCCAGCTTTTCAATAGAGCAAACTCATCTGCTTTTTCTCGGTTTTGCCGCGTCATTTGTATCTGCTCTATTTGGCGTTAAATTTCTGCTAGACTATGTTAAAAGCAATTCCTTCGTCAATTTTGGCATCTATCGCATTATTCTTGCCGTAGTATTCTTTTTTCTTCTATGACTTTGCTTAATCGCACTTCCCTTCGAACCTATCTCCTTTTAGCATTGCTCATCATCGCTATTTTCGCGCTAATCCTTCTTCTCATGGGACAGCTGCCTATTTGTCGGTGTGGAATGGCTTTGTTGAATAATTCCTGTATGCAAGCAGACTTCTCCCTTGCACGCAGG
>CAYTEF010000081.1:0-2909 GCA_964436845.1 uncultured Candidatus Saccharibacteria bacterium | reverse complement strand
CCTTTGAGTCCACTGGTCAAACCAGTGGTTTACCTTAAAGCTAACTAATTATTAATATCTTTTTATGGAACCAGAATCAGCGCCAGAAGGAAAGAGTTATACTCTTCCTATTGCAATCGTTATCGTTATCGTTTTAGTCGGGGGATATTACCTGCTCAATTCCTCCCCAAGCCCCGCGACACCTGAAACTAATCCGCCTAAGTCAGATATCATGATACAAGAGGAACCGACACAAAGTCCTCCTACCCAAACAACCCAGCCAGAAGACCAAGTTGAGAAAGTACAGATTGAAACATTGGTAGAAGGCAAAGGCGAAGGAGCAAAGGATGGCGATACCCTTTCTGTACACTATACCGGCACGCTTACCGACGGGACAAAATTTGACTCAAGCATTGACCGAGGTGAACCCTTTAGCGTCACTTTGGGGGCAGGACAGGTAATTAAGGGATGGGAAGAGGGACTAATGGGAATGAAAGTGGGCGAAAAGAGAAGGCTCACCATCCCTCCCTCTCTTGGATACGGTCCAACCGGCATGCCCGGGAGCCCCATCGGACCAAATGCCACGCTTATTTTTGAAGTGGAGCTTTTGAAAATCAATTAGCGGCTTGCTTAATTTCACCAAAAAAGGCGCCTGGGCGCCTTTTTTGAATACTGCTCTTCAATGAACAAAAAAAATGCGCTATACTACATTTTGTAATGTCGCCTGCCTCTATTAAGCATGTTTGCAAAAAAAATCATTAGAAGTATTGGGTACTCTCTTGACGGTTTACGATACGCCTACCGCCATGATCTAAGCTTTCGCATGGAGACGTGGGGGAGTATCGCGTTTTTCCTTTTTGGCTACCTTTTATGGCCGCTCACGAGTATTGAATTTTTATTTTTGACCCTCTCTCTTTTACTCATTTTCATTACGGAACTCATTAACACCGCGTTTGAACGATCACTTGAACGACTGCACCCCCAACGCCATGAATTAATCGGCATGAGCAAAGACATCGCTTCGTCGGCTGTACTGCTCGCATTTATTTTTGCGATTATTGTCGCCCTCACCATACTTTTTAGACGCTTTTAGCCATCCTTTTAATTTTGGATGTCGGACTTCCAAAATTTCGCTCTTATGGAAATTCTCAAAGTGACAAATTTAGTAAAGCACTACCGCGACGTGGAAGCGGTTAAAGGGATTTCGTTTTCCATTTCCGCGGGTGAAATTGTGGGACTTCTTGGCCCCAACGGCGCGGGGAAAACAACAACGATTCAAATGGTCTTGGGACTTTTGGAACCAACAAGCGGGGAGATAGAAATATTGGGAAAGTCGTTAAAAACGCATCGTTACGAAATTCTCCAACAAATAAACTATGCCGCAACGTATAGCGCCCTGCCGCAAAATCTTTCCGTGAGAGAGAATCTCACATTCTTTTCTCTTCTCTATAATACCCCGAACGCCGATAAGCGTTTGGCGGAACTCTTTCGTGAATTCAATCTTGAAAAGTTTATCAACACCCGAAGCGGCTTGCTTTCTTCCGGGGAACAGACGAGGTTGAGTCTTGCCAAGGCCTTTATTAATAAGCCCAAAATGCTCCTTTTGGACGAACCAACTGCCTCCCTTGATCCTGATATCGCGGATCGGGTGAGAACGCATATCAGAGAAGAAGCTCAAACCCATGGAACCGCACTTTTATGGACATCACATAACATGCGCGAGATGGAGGCAATTTGCGACCGCATCCTTTTTCTTTCGCGGGGCACCATCATCGCAAAAGGAACGCCTGAAGAATTAATTACCACGTTCGGAAAAAAAGATTTGGAGGAAACGTTTATCGCTATCTCAAGAGGTCATGAATAAACGCATTTTTGCCATTTTTTTGCGTCAAATTTATCTTTTGCGCCGTACCGTGCATAGAATGCTCGCGCTCTTTTACTGGCCCACGGTGGAACTTTTTGTGTGGGGATTTCTCACCATTTACTTAAATCGGATTGGAGCCGCAGAGTTTAATTTTATCCCTATCCTCCTTGGCGCGCTCATTTTTTGGGATTTTTTCAGCCGCGCACAGCAGTCGGTCTCGGTATCATTCCTTGAAGACATTTGGTCAAGAAATTTGGGCAATGTATTCGCTTCCCCAATACGGCCAAGCGAGTTTCTCGTGGGACTCATCCTTTTGAGCATTTTTCAATCGCTCATCTCTCTTGCTTTTGTTTCAATACTTGCGGGAATTCTGTGGCAAATGAACATCTTACAGTTCGGATTCTTGCTTTTGCCCTTCTTTTTTAACCTCTACATTCTTGCCTGGTCTTTTGGCATTGTTACTGTATCCCTTATTATGCGCTTAGGCCCTTCGGTTGATATTCTCGCCTGGTCTTTACCCGTCTTAATCCAACCCTTTTCTGCGGTATTCTACCCCGTAAGCATCCTCCCTCAACCCCTGCAATACATTGCTTTTTTACTCCCCACCACCCATGTTTTTGAAGGCATGCGATCAGTTCTTTTGGGAAACATATTTCGCTGGGAATCGCTTTGGCTTGCATTTGCACTTAACCTCCTCTATTTTCTCATTTCCCTTTTCTTTTTCTATCGGTCGTTCCACGCGATTAGAGAGCAGGGGCTCTTGCAGCGTTACACTGATTAACATTATATTGATGAAAAAAGCTACTATCACCATCATCGGTATAATCCTGTTGGGAGCAATAGTATTCGGGGCTCTCCACTACTTAAGAGAACTGCGCGGCATCTGGCCGAGTGTCTTAAAACCGAGTAAAGATATTGCCAAAGTCATCAACACCACGGGTATGCCGCTTCGCTTACCTCCTGGCTTTTCCATTGAAATCTTTGCAAAAGATTTGCCCGAAGCGCGCGTGATGGCAATTGATGGCTTGGGAAATATGTGGGTGAGCCAGACAAAAGAGGGGAGTAT
>CAYTEF010000080.1:0-2992 GCA_964436845.1 uncultured Candidatus Saccharibacteria bacterium | reverse complement strand
ACGAAGACCTGTTTCATGCAATAATTGTACCAAACCGTCGGGAAAAGAAAAGGGAAGGCTGATAGAAAAAACGCTAAATAAAATCTTTTCTATAACATGACTCGCACCAAACAATGGTATTAGATTCAAGGGAGTAGCTTGTTTGAATGGGCGCGCCGCATTGAGCGCATTTTTTTGAATAAAGCTCTAAAGGCCCTTTTTTAAGAATTCTTGCTTGATGTCTGCAAGACGGGCATTGACGAGGGAGGGGAAGAATAAGCCTTTTATACAATTGAAGTTCTGGCTTGATGATACGATAAGCTTTTTCGCAATTACCACATTGAATAATTTCATTGAGAACGGCATCGTCCGCATCCTTTATATCATCAGGCAACTGACTCGCGCTGATAGTAGTCTGATACAGACTTTTTTCTGGATTTTTCCAAAAATATCCGATATTCTTGGCACCTTCCTTGGTCAGCGGAAAATATTCTTGAGCGGTCGTTTCATTGTAAGCAAAAAGACTTAACGCGGGTGGGAAGAATTCTCCATAGCGGTATGTCCTTCCTTTCCCATCAATATAGGGCGCCTTATTCATGTGTTCAATAATACGAGTCCGCAATGTCTCATATTCCTCCTTGGTATATTGAATATTCAGAATACAATGTTTCCTCCCCTTCAACCCTATACATCCAAAAAGATACGATGAGCTAAATTGAGGATAAAGAGAATACTCGACGTCTTGACATTCGTTAAACGCGTTGTAACAGAATTTTATTCTATTCATCCCGTCACCGCAAAGCACGCTTTCATATACGAATTGAGCGTTTGCTCCCCAGTCAGTATAGTCATAACACGCAAAGTTTCCTTTATTGTCTAAAAATTGGCAATATTTACAATTTTGCGCGCCTATAATTTCAAACGAAGAGAAAACATTTTTTGATTCATAGATGTAATCACCTGAAACCTTTTCATTATGTCTTCCATGAATATATTTTTGCGGAAATCGCTGAAAAAACTTTGAGCTGTCAATTAAAAGTTTTTTAATATCTTGATATGAGCCAAAGTTATATTTTGAAATTTTCTTTTGATATTCTTCTTTTGAATAGGGTTTATTGAAAATATAATACTGCTTGTTTCGCAAATTTGCGCATGAGAAACAATTTGAACAGTTAAAAAGATTTTTTGAAAACCATACATCATTGCAATTTTCGCAATCTTGGGAAAAAAACACGCGATAGCACTTAAAAAGATTAACGCCTTCATAGGAAAGTTCGCAAAATTGTCCAAGCGCAATGTCGCTTGAATCCTTTGAAAATTTCAGCGCGGATGAATAAAGACAACCCTCGTCATTCCCCGCATGAGAAAGTAAGTAACAGTTTTTGAGGTTACTTGCCTGATTGTTGTACGCGCTATTTATCAAAGTTTGCCAATCCACCGCCAAACTCGGCCAAGGCATGGCAAGCATAAATTCTTTGAATTGCGCGAAGAACGGCTTAGAAAAATCATACTCTCTCCCGTATGCCATTGGATCCCAAGCTTCTGAATAGTAGCAAGGCGGGCAATACACTTTCCATGGCTTGTCCTTTGAATACAAGGCTATTATAGCCTTGCCGCAGGACGAACATTTTCTGCGATAGAGCGCTCGTTCGTTGCGCCAAATCAATCTCCTTATGAGGCGGCATCGCGGGCATAATGTTGGCAGGGGAACATCAATCTTTTGATAAAAGACAAGATCTTGTGAATTTATAACAAAAACGGTGTTGCACTGCTGGCAGTGATGAGACTTTTCCATAGAATCTATAAAAACAGAGGGAGAGAGCATCGCTCTCTCCCAACTTTTTACGCTATGACCACGTGATGGACATCCACATGGTCAAACCATAGAAATCCTTGGCCGACAAATTTAATATCCAGGAAATTTTCCCCTGCTTTCCAGGGAGGGAATACCCAGAAGTTTGGCGTTCTATCTTCAGGAGTGCTATGCACCGGAAAGGCTGGAAGGCATAGCGCCCCGTTCCAGAAAATTTTTACCATGGCCCCGTAATAGCCCCTTGCGGAGATATTAAAAAGCAATGAAGCATCGTCATAACATGGTAGCGAGGGAAGATCAAGCTCTACGCTTGCAATGCTTCGGCGGGCATATGTTTCCATGCCAATCATGTTGCCCGTTTCGTTCCCCTCATCCTCTTCCACTCCTGCAGGAGTGGTAAAGAGAATCAAACCGGCGCCCAAGAGCGACTCAAAGGTAGCTGGTTCAGGGCGAAAGTACGGAAATTTAGGAAATGCTAACCACCCATCCATAAACGACATATCCTGCGGAAGAAAACTCGCACCCCAAGCGTTGAGACGGGCATTAATGCCGCTCTTTGCGTTATGACCTAGCGGAGATTTCGGAGATAAAATCATATCCGCTTGCAAGGCCTCCGGCATTGCGCAAAGGGCATTTGCAATCTCTAAGTAGCGTTCTTCGCCCTCGCCGGTGTATTGCCAAAAATCTTTGACAAGACGAGCGACTGCCCCATTCCACTGAAGCGCTTCATTGCGCTGGTTAGCCAGCATTCGCTGGCGCGTTTCAAAATATTCTTCATCAGGCGAGGAAGACGTTTTAATTCCGGTAACCAACTTTACAGCCATGACAAAATTCCTCCAAAAGTGTTTAGGGATTTCTATCCTCAACCGCAGGCTAATCAGTTGAGTAATTTCAAAGGGCCTTACTATTCCTCCCTTCTATTTGAAATTTAGCCTGTTTTTTTACTATAGCAAACTAATAGGAAAAAGCAAGATCGCGTTTGTGAAAACGAAAAATTTGGAAGTCGGACTTCCAAAATACACTTCCAAAATACAAAAACCCCGTGCCGCCGGTGACGAAAACCTGCTTCATGTATATATTCTACCAAACCGTCGGGAAAAGAAAAGGGAGTGGGGCATATCTTGATTTCTTACCTTAGCCATGCTAATAAGGATATGGTTACGCTGAAGAATCAAAATATGAAACAGAGCTCAATAATTA
>CAYTEF010000079.1:0-3012 GCA_964436845.1 uncultured Candidatus Saccharibacteria bacterium | reverse complement strand
AAGAATTATTGATAATCCTAAAAATCTATCGCTTAAAGATGTTGCTAATAAATTATTGTCTGGATTAACGACTGTTCATACTCTAAACCCATCTAATATAGACTCAAAACAAGTTTACATTGCGACCTTCACCGGAGCATTAAGTACTGATTTAAGCGGGCCTGGCGGTTATGCTTTTGATGGCAAGGCAAAAGCTATCTTTACAATAGTTAATGGAAACAAAATACTTCTAGTAAGTTATCCTGTCGAATTGTGTTTCAATAACAATCCGAATTGGAAGCCAGGCCAGCCGTTGCGCTTGAATGCTCCCTGCCACTCTGACGACAGCATGATACTATACGAGAAAATCCTTCAAACTCTTAAATTCTCGAAGTAAATTTAAAGAATTTGCCGCTAAAGAAAAACTTGAAATTGTCAAAGCTCAGGATTTCGGTTCGGAATTTTTGGTCAGATTCTCGTCGCCGCAGGCGGCGAAATGCGTCCGAACTATTTTAAGAATAGACCACCAAGAGGAATATAATCAATATTTTACACATGAACCAGAAAATATTTATAAGTACTATTCTAATTTTTGTTTTCATTGCCCTTGTTGCTGTCATTGGGTATTTTGTTTTAGGAAGAGAGCAGGGCGCCCAATTTCCAAGAGAACAAAAAGCGGTATCCTCAACAAGCGAGACGTCGGGTTGGTTGGTTTATCAGGATAGTATGCATGGATTTGAGGTTAAATATCCTGCGGGCTATCAGCTAACAAAATCCAGTTCTTGTAAGACAGACAGTCGCGATGCCAATAAACCTCAAAATACCATAATATTTTTTAATGAAAACTACATTAGAAATTTTGGTCAGGACGACGACATCGCGAAGTATGGGATTATTGATTTTGATATAAATATTAACGACCCAAATGATGAGTGTGTAAGCGGCCGCTATCCACAACTTATTCCTCCTGGAGTAGATCCATCAGAGGTGAAGGGATACACACAGACAGGATCAGAAAACATAGAACTTAATGGTTATAAAATTTTGAGGAGAGATTATATTGATGTCACTCATCCTAGCGAAATAGCTTATAAATTTTCAACATGGCGGTTTGAAAGAGATGGTTCATATTACACTTTACTCTATAACAATGGACAACCTATAGATCCAGAAAGACATAAAGATTTATTTCTAACATTTTTGTCAACATTTAGATTCACCCGCTAACACATTTATGACATGGTATAGTTACGCGTTGAGCGCTACCATTTTTCTCGCATCGGGATTTTTATTAGTGAAAAAGGCGAGCACGACGGGCGTTCCTGTCAACACGCTCACCCTCTATATTTGGGTATTCGCGGCACTTATGCTCTTTGCCTACATGGGATACGCAAAGGAGTCGCTTTTTCTCTCTCCTATCCAGTTAGGCGTTCTTTTGCTGGCGGGGGTTTCTTTTTTGTTTGGCGCACTCCTTGTTAATCACGCTGTCTATGCCGCTCCCAATCCCGGCTATGCGACAGCCGTTGCAAGTGCGCAGGTACTCATTGTGGTCATTGCATCGGTATTTCTTTTTGGGTCACCCTTTAGCTTAATTAAAGCCTTTGGCGCGTTGTTAACGGTTGCCGGCGTTATCCTCTTAGGGGTATAGAAATTATTGACGAAATTGCCTAAATATGTTAAAGAAAAGAACCATCACAAAATGAGTTCTTTTTTTGAAAGGAGGGCTTCTTATAGAGGAAGCAAAAATTTTTGCCAATGAAGCGTTCGTTGGATTAACTGCATTTTCCCCGTGCAAGGGAATACCCCTTTACGACCCCACTTGCACGACACGGAGAATTGACATGGAAATTTCTATTCCTGGATTTAACACGAATCAAGTCTTGCAGGCTATAGTTCTACGAAGGAATTTTTTCCAAGTAGAAGCAATGGTTAGGCAGGATGAAGATTCGGTAGTGGTTACTATTTGCAAGAACTCTGTTCTTGCAACTACCGGAGCGGAAAGGAAAGCTTTAGAGACTGCAAGAACCGGCAGGTACCGGTGGTCTCAAGGCGGACTTGGAAAGTTTTATAAATTCCGAGACCGCACCATTTTCCTTGCGGGGTTTAGAGATAATAAAGCCCCGAGTTATCCCTTGCATAGTACCATTGCCAGCGGCCTCGCGGGAAGCGTGGAAGAGCTGGTAAGGGTTGATGAGCTTGCCTTTCGGGAGGGAGCAGAAGAGGATGGGTTGTGGATTAGAGGCGAGGGAATGGTGCTTCCCTTGCTGGAGGAGGATGAGAAGTTGGCAAAAGTGATGGCTCTTGGAGCTATCACGAGTCTGCTCAACGTCCCCAAGATTCAAAATTTGCCGTCCTTTTTCAGCCAGGAAACCACTGCAAGGAAGGCAAAAATTTTACAGCCTAAAGGAGGGCAGAAGAAGGTGCAAGTCGGCTACGAGGAAGCCGAAGACTCAACATCCTTTGAGGCAACGGTTGTCTTTGATGCCGGCACCAACGGTCTTGACCTCCTTTGGTTCGTGGAGGTTGATGTAAGTGATATGGAATTTGACAGTCCGGATTGGGCGTTCCTGGATGGCGAAACATTGCCAAACGGGACGCCGCTCAATCGGCGGATGGATTGTTACGAAATTGTAGGAGGGAAATTCACCAGACAAATCATCGCGTCTTTCCAAAGCGGAAAGCACGTTGAGTCTGCCCCCGGTGCTTTCCCCCACCCACTTACTCCCGTTATGAAGGCGAGCGTTGAGGCTTTTATGTAAGCCTTAAACGTTTGCCTTCGCAGACCCCCTGCGGACTCCAATGAGTTCGCAGGGAATTTTTAGTCTGCTTGACAAAGCTTTGCCGAAAGGATACCATACAGGATAGACGCATTAAGTTTAGGCATCCCTGGACCAACGGCATGGTTGAGCGCTTCAACGGGAAGATTAAAAAGAACGTCTTAAAGAAATACCTTTACATTAACGATTACAATTTCACGAGGCTTTGTTGAATAATTCCTGTCTATCCCTCATTCTGTCTTTTTGGTACAATGAG
>CAYTEF010000078.1:0-3182 GCA_964436845.1 uncultured Candidatus Saccharibacteria bacterium | reverse complement strand
CACGTATTTCATTGCTTGCAGATATGTGATTTTTTCATATGTTTATAAAATAAGCGGGAGAGAGCATAGCCCTCTCCCGACTTTCTTACGCTATAACCACGTGGTGAACGTCCACATGGTCAAACCATAAAAACCCTTGGCCACGAATTTTGTATCCAAAATTCCTTAAAGGGTCAATCTTTATTTACGCCACGAACGTCAGCGCGTGGCCTAATTTGCCGGCGCGGCCGGTGCGGCCGATGCGATGGATATAGCCCTCGTAGGTCGCGGGCTGGTCAAAGTTGATGACATGGCTGACGTTGGGAATATCAAGACCTCTTGCGGCGACATCGGTGGCAACCAAAATTTTAATCCAGCCGTCTTTAAAAGCTTTAAGGGCCCGCTGGCGCTGGGGCTGACTTTTATTGCCGTGGATTGCCTGCGCCTTTAACCCTAATTGAGTGAGTGAATCTGCCAACTTTTGGACGCCCCATTTGGTTTGGCCGAAGATAAGTACTTTATCAAACGCGGGCTGGCGCAAAAGTGAATTTAAGTGGTTGATTTTTTCGTCGTGCGAACTCGCCTTGATAATATTTTGTTCCACATGATCGCTTGTTTCGCTTGTACGCACGGAAACGGTTACCGGATTACGAAGCATCTGGCTCAAAAGTCGTTCAACTTCCGGGTTAATGGTCGCGCTCCAGCAAAGGGACTGACGTTTAAGGGGCAGTTTTGCCACTAAAAAACGAACGTCTTGAATAAAGCCCATGTCAAGCATACGATCAACTTCGTCCAATACCAGAATAGAGGTAGAATCAAACTTCAGTACTCCTTGACGAACCAGGTCCATTAATCTCCCCGGTGTGCCGATAACCACATGCGGTCGCCTTGCGAGGGCAACTCGCTGCCAGTGCAGACTAGTGCCGCCCACGCAAAGGGCTGTATAAATACCAAGTCCCCGGCTAAATGCTCTAAATTCCTCATCAATCTGGAATGCCAACTCGCGCGTAGGCGCAATAACAAGTGCCGTCTGGCGGTTTTGGGCCTGACGTAAAAGCTGTATCATGGGAATAACAAAGGCCCCTGTTTTACCGGTACCGGTATTTGCAAGGCCTACCAAATCCAATCCCTTAAGTACGTGCCAAATCGCCTCGTCTTGAATGGGAGTAGGAGTTATATATCCCCTTGTGGTGAGGTTATTATGCAGGACAGGTAAAAGCCCAAAATCAGCAAACGTGTACTTGGGGGTGAACACATTCCCTTCTTGGGGAAGGTTTGCTTTATTTATAAACCTTTGAGGGTTAATGTAGGAACCCTTAAATCGTTGCCCCCGATTATGTTGATTAGTAAATGCCCTGCCCCCCGGCCTTTGGCCGCGAGGCTGAAATTGTCTGTATCTCATTATGAATGCTTAATGGTTATTATCTGCTGATGAATAGCGAGACAATAAACCAAAAGCTCGGCATTCATTACAGCGTTTAAAGATAAAACAACTATAACGTATATTTATAGGATTGTCAAGAACTTCCTTTCTTTAGTTTTGAGCGTTCGTTCTTATTTAAGTACTGCTTTCGCAATCTAACGCTTTTAGGGGTAATCTCCAGGTATTCATCCGCTGCCATCACTTCAAGCCCCCTCTCTATGGTAAGCGAAAAAGGAGGGGCTAAGTCAATCGCATCATCCGACCCGGACGCGCGCATATTCGTAAGCTGTTTGCCCTTTGTGGGGTTTACGGACATTTCCTCTCCCTTAGCAGTATTGCCTATAACCATGCCCTCGTATACGTCAGTATTGGGACCAATATAGAGCATCCCCCGCTCCTGCATCTTCCAGAGGGCATACCCCAAGGCTTTTCCATTTGCCATGGAAACCATGGACCCAACCGTACGTTTGCGAATTTCTCCGGCAAAGGGGCGAAAGCCCACTACCCGTGAAGAAAGAATTCCTTCCCCTTTCGTATCAATGACAAACTGGCTTCGATACCCCATGAGTCCCCGTGTGGGCCCCTCAAATAGCAAGCGTACCGTCTCGCCAGTGGTGCCTATATGCTGTAAGGTAAAGCCCCGCATCCCCAAGCGTTCTATAACAATACCTTGGCATGCGTTTGGGGCATCAACGATAACTTCCTCAAAAGGTTCAACCTTTACACCGCTTTCCTCTCGTATGATAACTTGCGGTTGGGAAACCTGTAATTCGTATCCATCACGGCGCATGTTTTCTAATAAAATGGCAATATGGAGCTCTCCCCTGCCGGAAACCGAAAACGTATCAGCCGAGGAGAAATCTATGCGTAATCCCACGTTTACCTCAAGCTCGCGCTTTAAGCGATCTCGTATCTGGCGCGAGGTAACATATATTCCTTCCCGACCGGCAAATGGTGAATTATTTACTAAAAAATTAAGAATAATTGTTGGTTCATCAACCGCGATTGCCGGAAGTGCTTGAGTATCCTCGCTCGTGGTAATAGTCTCGCCAATATCAATATCAGGGAGTCCGGCAACCATGGCAATATCGCCCGCTTGGGCACTCTGGATTTCCACTTTCTGCAGTCCTTTAAAGGTAAAGATTTTCGTTATTTTACCAGAACGTGTCTCACCACTCGCCTTTTTAACAAACACTGTTCCATTCATGTTTAGCGTGCCATCATATACTCTTCCTATGGCAAGACGCCCTAAATAATTGTCATACGCAAGATTAAACGGCTGAAAGCGAAGCGGTTTTGCAAGTGAAGTATCCGAGGTGGGTTGAACATGCGTAAGGATAGTTTCTAGAAGCGGGGTTAAGTCACTTGAATCATCCGTGAGGTTTTTCTTTGCAATGCCTAAACGGCCAATAGTATAGACAACCGGAAAGCTTGCCTGCTCGTCGGTCGCGCCAAGCTCTAAAAAGAGTTCCAGCACTTCTTCCTCGCATTTTGCCGGATTCGCGCCTTGCTTATCAATTTTATTTATAACCACAATGGGTTTTAAGCCAAGCTCAAGGGATTTTTTGAGAACAAATCGTGTTTGCGGCATAGGTCCTTCCTGGGCGTCAACAACTAAGAGCACAGAGTCAATGGAGCGCAAGACGCGCTCAACTTCAGAGCCAAAATCAGCGTGTCCGGGCGTGTCAACGATGTTTATCTTTGTATCCCGATAAAAAATAGCGGCATTTTTTGAGTAAATGGTAATACCGCGCTCAAGTTCAAGCATATTTGAATCCAT
>CAYTEF010000077.1:0-3215 GCA_964436845.1 uncultured Candidatus Saccharibacteria bacterium | reverse complement strand
TGCGGGGCTAATCGCTTTCGAGGCGATCCCGTTATGACCACTTCGGTACCTCTCCATGATTTTTTAACTCGCGCGGAGGGAGGCAAAAAGGGTAAAAAGAATAAAGAGCGTGCCAAAGGTGATGACAATGACGCTGACTATTTTCCCCTTTTCGCCGGTTGAGGCAATTTGCCTATGCCCCATAATCCCTAGTGTGAGGGACGCGATAGGAAAGCCAAAAAAGATGGCAATTTCGGATAAAAGGTTATCAAGGGGCAGGGTTTTCGTGAGAAAGGGAAACAAGGGAACGCCAAAGAGAATAAAGAGAAACGCTGACGCCCAAATGATAACGGGCGGCATCGCAAGGATAGAGCCAACAATGGCAAGGGTATTATATCCTTTTTTCTCCTCTTTTCCTTCCATATTGCGCAAGCTTCCTCTATAGAGTATTATAATTAAGTAAGCAACAATTAGCAACCATGAAACCAAGCACCTCTCCAAAAACAAACCCGAAGGATTTTTTCCTTCACCTTCTGGGAGCGGTGGCGCTTTATACCAGCGTTATCGCCTATGCCGCGTTGCTTTTTCAGTACATCAATATCTACTTTCCCGATCCGTTGAATGATCACGTGGGGCTTTTCGCGCGCCAATCCCTTCGCTGGCCGCTTTCGGTGCTCATTGTGGTATTTCCTTTATACATCTGGCTCATGCACTATCTCCAGAGAGACCTTGTAACGCACCCCGAAAAACGCAAAATACGAACGCGCAAATGGCTTTTATACTTTACCCTTTTTGCTTCAGCCATTGCGATTATTATTGACTTGATCGCCCTCATTTTTTACTTTTTGGGAGGAGAGCTTACCACACCCTTTATATTAAAAGTAGTCGCGGTTCTCTTTATTGCCGCTTCTGTTTTGATTTACTATATCTGGATGCTGAAAAAACCCATGCCGGCATTAGCGCACCCTACTATGCGGCTATTTGTTTTTGCCGTGGTAGGGATTACGAGTTTCGCCATTCTTGCAGGATTCTTTGTGGCTGGTTCTCCGCAATCCGAACGCCTGCGCCGGTTTGACGAACTGCGAATAAGCCAGTTGCAAGGCATTCAATATGAAATAGCTTCCTACTGGCAGGCTAAAAACGCTCTCCCCCAATCGCTTGACGATTTACGTAATGAGATCACTGGATTTATTCCGCCCATTGACCCGGAAACAGGAAAGTCCTATGAATATAGTATAATAGATAAAACATCATTTGAACTTTGCGCGACATTTAAGACGTCAAATAGGCAAAACGTAAGCCCAGAGAGTCAGCCAATTCCCGCACTCCCCTATGGATTTGAGGAAAATTTTCTCCACGACGAAGGCCGCGCCTGTTTCACGCGCACCATTGACCCGGACCGGTTTCCTCCTTTAAAGCCCCGCCCGGTCTTTGATTAAGGCACTACGACCCTGCTTTTTTAAACTTTACGCTTACGTGGGGGAGGTATTCGTTATTTCGCTCGTCAACCACTTTTACCGATTCCCCTTTTAAAAGCTTTGCCACCGCGGCATCACTTAAACGCTCTTCAAGACCCGCGATGGTGGCTTTTAACATATCAAGGGATTTAAAATCTTTTGATTCACGTTTGGCCTCTTCTTCAAGGCGCTTTTTTTGTTCGCGCAATTCCTTTGCCTTTTTTACCACTTCCTGATACTTGCCTGACGAGGCAAGCACGTCGCGATAGACCGACTTAATGTCGCGCTGTTCCTGCTTTTTTTCTAAAAGCGAATTATAAATTTCCTGAACGTCTTTCATGGTGGACGCACTATAACATATTTTTAAAAACTATCAAATGCCTTTACAACTCCGCCTGGTTCTCAAGAGAAACCGGAGCCTGCCCGTGAGCCAGCAACTTTCGGAGGCATCGCCAGCTTGGTCCCGCCCAAAGCGGGTGGCGACGCCCAGAACGTAGGAGGTCGCCCGCCGCTGGAGCGGGCGAACCTGCGGTGCTGGCGAGCGCGCAGGCGGAGGTTTTGTCCAATTGCCAATATTACGCCTTCTTCCGTGACTCATCCATCGACCACATGCCCGGTCCCGTGCTCATAAAGAAGATGACGGAGGCTAAGAGCAAAAGCACAAATTCATACCCTCCCTCGCTCACGTAGAATCCCTTATCCACGTGCACAACGAAGAGTGCGACAATCATGTCAATGGCAAGCAACTTTGCCGCCCAGTGGGTGAGAAAGCCAATGAGTAAGGCCGCACCGCCAAAGATTTCTACGAGTGTTACCACCCACGCGAAAAACATTGGCGCGGGAAAACCAAGCGTTGCAAGAAATCCCGCAAACTGGTCAACGCCTCCGCTCCACTTTTGGTACCCGTGCACGACAAAGATAAGCCCGGTTACCACGCGTAAAAACACCGGCGCGTACTTAGCGCACCCCTCACAGCACCGACACGTAAGCATATGCATAAAAATTATGCTTAGCAGGAAAGGAACATCTTCCCTCCCCGTTAAGGTTAAAATTATCCTTTTTTGTGCGAGACTGCTTCAATGTTATTGCCGTCTAAGTCAAACACAAATGCCGCGTAGTAATCTTTGTGATAGTGCGGGCGCAGGCCGGGCTTGCCGTTATCCCTTCCGCCTGCCTTGAGCGCGGCTTTGTAAAACTCATCAACCTCTTTGTGCCGCTTAACCCCAAAGGCGATGTGGGTTTTTGCTACGGATGCGTGCTCTTCAATCCAAAAGTCCGGCTTGCCCTTTGCCCCGAATCCGCCGATATTGGGAAACTCCATGACAAGCTCGTATCCTAAGGGCTTTAGCGCTTCCAGATAAAACGCTTTACTCTTTTTATAATTTTTCACGTGAAGCGAAATATGGTCAATCATAATAATGGGTTAATGATTATTGATGGTGGACCTGGCCGGATTCGAACCGGCGGTCTCGTCGATGCCATCGACGCGCTTTAACCAACTAAGCTACAGGCCCATGCTATCGCAACTAACAACAAACAACTAACAACTTAAAACTATCTTTCGATTATGCCTCCACGAGGAGTCGAACCTCGATCCTCGCCTTAGAAGAGCGCTGCTCTATCCATTGAGCTATGGAGGCAAAACAAAATTTTGGATTCTGATTTTTGGTATTTGATTTTTTTAGTATACCCTCTTTACTTTGGAGGGTCAATGGTGATATACTCAATATTCAAGCGGGCTGTAGTGTAACGGTAGCACGAGTCCTTTGGGAGGATTTA
>CAYTEF010000076.1:0-3362 GCA_964436845.1 uncultured Candidatus Saccharibacteria bacterium | reverse complement strand
GGTTTAACCCGAGTGTCCAGGGAAAAAAAAGTGCGATTATAATGCCAATGCCCAAAAATAAAGAAAGGCTTACGAGACGCAAAGTAAAAATATGGGAAGCAATGCGCTTCTCCTCTTCCTTAGATGCGCGGGCCACCTCGCGCACCATTAAACTATAGAGGCCAAGATCGGCAATAAAACTAAATATGTATGCCCACGCAAGCGCCGTTGAATAAAGCCCAAAACCTTCTACTCCCAAAATCCGCGTCGTAAGGGCTAAGGAAAAAAGGCCTAGGGCGGCGGCAATAATTCTCCCTCCAAATGATATGGCCGTATTTAATGCGATTGCGCGAAACATTTATGGAGCTTTTTTCTCTTCCCCCACATGAAAGCCAGTAAGCGACCGCGGAAGAGAAAGGTAGTGTTCGCCAATACTAAAAAGAGTATTGGCGAGCCAGTAGAAGGGCAGGGCGGCGGGAAGTGAAAACGAAATAACCACCGTGAGAATAGGCATCATGAACGTCATTTGCTTTTGCATCATCTGGCCCATATCACTTCCGTTTTCGTTACCTTTTCGCGCTGCCTGATTTAGACTCATAAGGCGCGTATGGAAAAACTGCGCGACTCCGGCTAAAAGAGCCAACAGGGAGCTTTGCTGGCTCAAATCAATAATTCCCAAAAACCACGGATTAAGCATGCCCGGATTACTAATAAAGGAATATAGATCCGTCTCAAGGGTTCCCGGCTCAAATCCTGTACGAAATACCTGGAAGAGAGCGATGAGGAGCGGTAGCTGAATTAAAAGCGGCAGGCACCCCCCTAACGGATTTACCCCGTGCTCCTTATAGAGCTTCATGGTTTCCTGCGCTTGAAGGGTTTTGTCGTTTTTATGCTTCTCCTGAATATCTTTTAGCCTTGGCTGGAGGAGCTGCATGTCTCGCTGGGCCTTGAGTGTTTTTCTCGTCAGTGGATAGAGGAGTACTTTTGTAAGGAGAGTTAAGGCTATAATAGCAACCCCTACATCCTTCCCGGGAATGACATTGTAGAAAAACACTAAAAGGTTAAAAAGAGGCTGATAGAGAATGACGTGAAAAAATTGGGCCACGGAGAAAATTTAAATTATAAAATGGTAAGGAGAGAAATGAAACGGGTGGCATCGCGAAAGCTGTCCTAAGCCCATCATGCCTCCTTTAAACATACCATGCTGTTTTATGCTTCCTTTCGTATACTCCGAACACGTCGGATAAAAACGGCAGGCACCGTAAGGGAAAAACACCCTCACTATTCCATGATCCGGTGAGAGTGTTAATTGGTATAGGTTAATGAGCAATATTATTATTTTTTTCATTGAGTGAGATAAGTGATTGAATAAGCTCATCTTTCATAGTAGCGAAAGGTTCCTTTTCAGTCCCGGGCTTTACGATAATAATATAGTCGCCCCGCAAAAACGCATCGGCTCTCTGCCTGAAAGCTTCCATAATGCGCCGTTTCATGCGGTTTCGTATGGTCGCCTTTTTTGACACTCTAAGTCCGCAAGAAACACCAAGTCGGGCGTAAGGGTAAGGGGAAGCTTTATATTTTAAAACAAAATGGGGAAGATTAAAAGACCTCCCTTTTTGAAAGGCGGTGGTAAATTCCTTTTTGTCAAGACGGTATAGTTTTTTCAACATATACTCCACACCTTATCCACAGTGCGCACATTTGATAAATCTATAAGCGTATTTTCAAAAATTTGCGCATTTTGGACAACTCGTGGTATATATACATAGCGAGGCTGTGGACAAAATGATCTCTTGGCTTTGCATGTTTATATTATTGAATAAGCCTTATGTCTCCTCAGCAAATTTGGGAAACCGCGCTAAGCGAATTGGAACTAGAACTCTCGCGGGCTAATTTTAACACATGGTTAAGAAACACGAAAGCGCTGGAGAAGCGTGAGGAAATTATGGTGGTCGGCGTTCCCGATAGCTTCACGCGAGAGTGGCTTGAAAATAAATACTACGACCGTATTATCACTGTTCTCCGGGGTATTTCGCGCGATATTAAAAAAATTCACTACGAGGTAAAGACCGACCTTTTCGCTCCCGCCACGCGCGTAAAAGAACGCAGAGTAATTGAGTCCGCTTCCCTCTCTTCAAATATCTCCCTGGAACTATCAAAACTAAACAGGGGCGGGATAAATCCTCATTATACGTTCGCTAACTTTGTTGTGGGTCCTTTTAATGAGCTTGCCTATGCCGCCATTCAGGGAATTTGTAAAAACCCTGGAGGCAAATTTAATCCTCTCTTTATCTATGGCGGCATCGGCTTAGGGAAAACCCACCTCATTCAAGCGGCGGGAAATTTTTTCTCTGAGCCAGGGACAAATTTAAAAGTAAAATATATGTCTGCGGATAAATTCTCGTCGGAATATATTCAGGCAGTAAAGAACGGCTCACTTGAAGAATTCAAGGATTCCTACGCCAAATATCATATCCTCATTATTGATGACGTTCAATTTCTTGCAGGAAAAGAAAAGAGCCAGGAAGTATTTTTCCATACCTTTAACCATCTCTATCAGCAAAATGGGCAGATTATTTTAAGCTCTGATAGGCCCGCGCGCGCTATTCCTATGCTCCAAGCTCGTCTTCGCTCCCGCTTTGAGGGCGGCATGACTGCCGATATTGCGGAGCCGGACACAGAAAGCCGCTTAGCCATTTTACACAAAAAACTTGAACTAAAAGGAGCGTCTCTTCCTCTAGAAATTATAGAAACCATTGCCGCCAATGTATCATCAAATATTCGCGAGTTGGAAGGAGTGCTTAATACCATCCTTAATCATAGCGAGCTTACCGGCTCAACATCAAAAGACGCCGTTCTTTCTCTTATTAAAAAACTTCAGATATCAGCAAAGCGAAGTACAAATTTTGATCGCATTATGGAAGTGGTAACGCAATTTTACAACATCAATAAAGACCAACTTCTTGTCGCATCTCGCCGCAAAGAGACATCATTCCCAAGGCAAGTGGTTATGTACCTTTTGCGCAAAGAGCTTAATTATTCATTTCCGGTTATTGGGAGAAAATTCGGCGGCAAAGACCATTCCACCATCATGTATGCGCATAAAAAAATTGAGGATTTAATTACCCAATCTGAGGACTTTAAAAAAGAAATAGAGGTCATGCGTGACCAAATTTATAACTACTGACCCTGCGTGGATAATACACTCACAGTTTGTGGAGAAATATTTAATCCCCTTTTTCCCCCATTTACCCCTTTTATCCACAACCTAATTCCTTATATCCATAAATGATTTCCCCAAATCCCCACCACTTAGTATTATTAATAATAGGTAATTAGGTAGATTCGTAACCAAAGGATGTTACAATATCCTTATGGTTACT
>CAYTEF010000075.1:0-3499 GCA_964436845.1 uncultured Candidatus Saccharibacteria bacterium | reverse complement strand
GAGTTTTATGTGCATACGTTCTGAATACTATCACAGAACGTATCGTTATTCAACAGGTAACAATATTGAATAATGAAAAACGAACCTAAAAAACTCTACCGCTCAACCCATGATCGCATTATTGCCGGCGTCGCCGGAGGACTAGCGGAGTATTTTGATGTAGATTCAACGATCGTACGCGCCCTTTTTATCATTCTTATTTTTACCGGCTGGGGTGCGGGAATTTTGCTCTATATTCTCTTAGCAATCATTGTGCCCCCCGAACCCTCTGAATCCTTAAAGAAGGAAAGTACCCATAAAGAAGAAAGCGCGCCCGAGAGGCGCACTCATACAAAAAATTTTATCGCAATCATTTTAATTGCTATTGGCGCAATCGTCCTCATCAATAAATTTTTTCCGCTGGAATTTTCCCACTGGGACTTAGTCTGGCCTGTTGCTCTAATCCTTTTGGGCTTTTTTGTGCTTACCAAAAAGACTTAGCGCAATCTCGCTTCCACTGAAACAACACGCTTTTTGACCTTTTCTAATTCATCTCGTATCAGATTTCGCTCGGTTTCGTCTTGCTCGCTTTTCCCCATTAATACGTCAACTTTTGTTTCCAATTCATCCAAGCGGCTTTTTATTTCCTTGATATCCCTTTCAATGAGGGCAAGATGTGAATAAAGGCGATCAAAACCTTCACGCATTTTAAGTCGCAAATCATCAACCCCTTGCCGCAATCCGCCAACCTCTTGTTGAAAATCACCGCGTACATTTCCTATTTCCTTTCGTACCGCTCGAAACTCCTTTTTCGTAATGCGGGCTAAGCCATCAACGCTTCGTGCTACATCTTTTAATGTAGTTGTTTTCTTTGAATGTTCCATGGCAACGTGTCTATTCTAACATGTTAGAACGTTAACTGATCCAGTCGCGCTTTTACTTCGGCGTTCCCGGGGTTTAATTCCAATACTTTTTTGTATTGTGCCTCGGCTTTCACAATTTGGCCATTTCTTTCATACGCAATGCCAAGCGCGTAATGGGCGTTGGAATGGCTGGGATTTATTTTGACAAGAGTTTCAAACGCCTGGATTGAGACATCAAGCTGATTATTATTAAACGCAATACGCCCAAGATGAAAGAGAGAATCTTCCAGCGGTTGTCCCTGAAGGCCGGGAATATTTGACATTTCTCCCAAGAGAGATACGGCTTCATCCAACTTTCCCTGTTTTTCCCATAAAAGCGCCTGCGCTAAGGCAATATCCAAAAGGTCGGGCTTTAGCTCTCTCGCTTTTTGGAGCGACTTTTCAGCAACGTCAAGCGCATTTTCATCAATCGCAAGAAGCGCTTTTTGAAGGGGGAATACGGGATTTAACGGCTCTAAGAGCGATGCGCGGTCAAACGCTTCGTTTGCAAATTTTGACGCTTCTCCGGCGGTGAGGCGACGCGTATCGCGATAAATAATGGCGCGATTTTCCCACGCGAGCACTGAATTTGGCGCGAGTCGCGTAATTTCCTGCGCTTGTCCAACAGCTTGAGCTACGAGAAGCGAGAGCGGGGTGAGATCCGATACATTTCCGGGACCAGCCTTTTGCACCTCCTCATTCACTTTTCGTAAAGCGCTCTGCGCAAGGGCAATGCGATATTCAATCCGATAGGGATTTAATTCTATGGCGCGCGCAAAATGAGCTATCTTTTTATCCCGCTCCACGGCAATAATGCCTCTCTTATACAAAACATCCGCATAGTACATTTTGCCGCCGAAAAATCCCAAAAGTCCAACAATCAAAATACCCACAAAGAAAAGCGATGTCAAAAAAAGGTTTGCTTCAGGCGTTACGCTAAAATCATAGTGAAATTGGCGGAACGAACCGAGATGGGTTAAAAGGAGGGAAAGGGGAGCAAGGGTGAGCCAGAAAAGTAAGGAAAGCGGGAGCGACTGATAGTAAAAGGCCAAACTTATGAGTACTCCGAGAAAACCAAAGGCGTAAAACCCGCTCTCCCGCCTAAATTCGGCCGAGGTCTTAAAAAGCTTTAATGAAAAGTAAATAACAATGGCTAAAAAGGCAATAAACCCACCAACGCCCAAAAGCCCCATAGTGGCAATATTATTTGCGTAGTGAGAAGACGCGCTGTCAAAGCGGATTGCCCAGCCGGCGGTCGCGTTAAATTCATGCGGGCGAAAGAGGTTATACGCAGAAAAGAAGTTTGCGGGGCCGGTTCCCGTAATAAGAAACTGATTAAAGGAGGAAAACATATTTTTCACCACCATCCAGCTTGCGTTATTAGTGAGCAAAATCTCTATTGGCCTATCAAAAGCGACCAAGTTGGGCAATGCAATGAATATAAAGGAAACAAGAAGGGTGAGCGTTACGAGCGTAAGGCGATTGAGTTCAGGCCCGGGCAAAACTTTCACTTTTAGCGACCAGGCGAGGAAGGGAACGAGGGTAAGAATAAGTATCCACCAGCTTGCCCAGAAATTGACCACAATAAGGACTGACATGTAGCCAAGCGCGTAGCAAATATAAAGTAAAGACCCTATCCACTTTTTGGGCCCGTAAAGGCACCAATAAAGGAGGAGGAAAAGAAGAGAGAGCGATTCAAAGACGGCCAATGCCTGCGGGGATATACTTAAAGGCGTAGTAACAATGGTATTGAAAAAGGGGATAAAAGAGAAAAACTGCAATACCCCCCACCACGAAAGGTGAAACCAAATAGAAAGCAAAAATGAGGAAGCAAAGAGAATCAAAAAGAGACGCCGCGCTTCAAAATAACTAAAGTTATTACTGATAATAAGGTAAAAAATAATCCACAAGGCAAGCTCAATAAATCCGCCGGAAAACCTGCCATAAAAACCTAAAAGCGAGGTAATGACATCCTGCGAGAAAATCGTTGCTATCAGGGCGCCGGCAAAGAGCGCCAAAACCGCAAAATCCATTGGCGAGCGGTACATAATAAACGCGCGCTTGACGAAAATAAATTTACCAAGCCAGCCAAGGATACTTAAGAGAACCAGAAAAAAGAGCAAAAAAAGTTTGGTAAACTCGTAACTTTCAACCGTAAAAGGTAATGCCAAAAGCGGGAGAAAAAAGGTTAGCGCGTAAATAGGAAGCTTGATAAAGTTGTCTATGAAAAGAGAGTTCATTTATTTTTGATTAAAGCTTAGTGCTCGTGGCGCTACTTGTTTTCACTTCTTCCTCCAAAATAACTTCTTGGTCTTCATGCTCTTTTTCTTTTTCCTCCTCATTCTCCTTCATTTCGTAGGTATTCACGATCCAATACGTAAACTCAAGGGGAAAATCAGAGACTTCGTAAAGCGAGATGGTAAATTGGCCTTGCTTTTTGTTTGCCACCGCGTACCCGCTCTTGGGAGGAGCGCCATTGACGGTCAAAAATATTTCGCTTTCCTCGGTTATAAGGGGGTGATCAACCACGACACCCGTCGCCCCTTCAGGAATCGTAATCTTCCCGACAATCTGCCCCTTCCCCCTTGGCAGGGTAAGGGTGCCGTCTTTGGCGATTT
>CAYTEF010000074.1:0-3676 GCA_964436845.1 uncultured Candidatus Saccharibacteria bacterium | reverse complement strand
CTTGGGGCAGTCCTACTCATCAAGCCACCAGCTTGCTGGTGGTGTCTAACTAATTGACACGCGGTATGTTTTACTACCGCTTGGATAGAGAGTTTACCAGTTCTGATAAAAAACGCAAGTTTCAGGATGTTCTGCTTTCGTAGCACAGTTGCTTCGCGAGTATTTGGAAGTCGGACATCCAAAATTTTTGGTAGATGGGAAAATCATTCTACCGTAACGGATTTGGCCAAGTTTCTTGGCTTATCAACGTCGTAGCCGCGCAGTGTACCTATATAATAGGCAAAGAGCTGGAGAGGGATGACGGAAATAATGGGCGTTATCATCTCAAGCGTCTTGGGCAGGTAGAGAACATCGTCTGCGAGGGAAGCAAGTTCGCTTTCCCCTTTGGTGGTAAGCGCTATTACTTTCCCTTTTCTCGCTTTTATCTCCTGAATGTTGCTTAGCGATTTTTCGTACACGCTGTCTTTCGGGATAATAACAAACGAAGGAAAATTTTTATCAATTAAGGCAATTGGTCCGTGCTTCATTTCCGCGGCACCATATCCTTCGGCGTGAACATAGGCGATTTCTTTTAATTTTAACGCCCCTTCATAAGCGATGGGCAAATTATACTTTCTCCCTAAATAGAGAAAATTTTCGTACATTTTATATTTTTGGGCGAGCTTTTTAATCTTGGGTGCCAGCGCCAGTGTCTCACTAACCAGCTTGGGAATATTTTCTAATTCCGAAGCAATGCGCTTGCCGGTTACCAGACTCATCTGGCGCGACCTGCCAAAAAAGAGCGTTAAAAGTGCAAGGATCGTAAGTTGCGAAGTGAATGCCTTTGTTGAAGCAACTCCAATTTCAGGACCGGCATGATTATAAATACCCGCGTCCACTTCTCTTGCTAAGGTTGATCCCACGACGTTAATAATGCCAAGCGTTAGCGCGCCTTTTTCCTTTGCCTCGCGCAACGCGGCTAAGGTGTCAGCAGTTTCTCCGGACTGGGAAATAGCCAGAAAGGCGGTCTGCTCATCAATAATTGGTTTTCGGTAGCGAAATTCGGCGGCGTTCTCCACCTCAACCGGAATTCCCGCGTATTCTTCAAGCATGTATTCTCCTATCATTCCGGCATTGAGGGCTGTTCCCATTCCGGCGATGATAATCCGGTTCACGCGGCGCAGTTTTTCTTTTACCGGTTCTATACCCCCGAGCTTTGTTTTCCCTTCATTTATAAGCAACCTTCCGCGCAACGCATCCTTTAAGGACTCTGGCTGTTCCATAATTTCTTTTATCATGAAGTGCGGATATCCTCCCTTTTTTGCGTCTTCTAAATCCCATTCAACCAGGTGGGGCTTCTTTTTAAGTTTCGCGTGGGAAAGATTGGTGAAGTGAACACCTTCAGGGGTGATGATGGCGATTTCGCCATCATTTAAATACACTACTTTTTTTGTATACTCCAATACCGCGGACGCGTCCGATCCTACCATGTATTCGCCCTCTCCTATTCCCACGAGGAGCGGAGAAGAATTTCGCGCGGCAATTAAGGTATTGGGCTCGCGCTTTGATATAATGGAAAGACCATAGGTTCCTCTTACCTTTCGCAATGCGGCAATGACGGCTTCTTCTAATTTTTTTCGGCTCGCTTTTTGCATCTCCTCAATTAAGTGGGGCAGGACTTCAGTGTCGGTGTCCGACTGGAATGTATGTCCTTTCTTTAATAAAATATTTTTTAGTTCTTTATAATTTTCAATGATGCCGTTATGAACCACAAAAATTTCCTTCTTGCAGTCGCTATGGGGATGGGCATTGAGTCTTGTGGGCTGGCCATGCGTCGCCCATCGCGTATGAGAGCTAAAAAGTGAGGTTTTTATATCGGGCAGTTTCGCTTCAAGATTTTGTATCTTTCCTACTTCTTTTAAGAGCATGACTCCGTTTTTCCCCGCAAAAAAACAACAACCCGCGGAGTCATAGCCGCGGTATTCCAAGCGTTTTAATCCTTCAATTAAGTCAGTAACGCTTCGCTCTTTACCAATGTATCCAAAAATTCCACACATAGTAGGCCTTTAGGATTTATGACTGCGGGGCATGGACGTTTCAAAAAGGTCCGCATATCCCTTGAAATTTTTTGCGATAATCTCTGCGGCTTCTTTTCGGGAAATTTTGCCCGCCAAGTGTTCCAAAAGTGCTTCCTTCCACACTGTTCTTCCCACAGCAAAACCAATTACGCCGGGCACACCTGCCGCCGCGCTTAGCCATTTTTTCACCTTTTCATCGCTTTCTCCCCTACCCAAAACGACAATACCCACATGACCCCTTCCCTGGCTTCTGCCCTGCTTTGCCACTTCAAACATATCTTGGGGATCTTCCAATCCCTCTATTTTCCACACGTCGGGTTCAACGCCGCCTCTTTGCAATTCTTCCATTGCCCTTTTCATAAGATTGGGGCGCATGGTGGTGTCATAAATTTCCTCACTTCCACCCGATTCTGCCAGCTGCTCTGGCGTTGTCGGGACTAAAAGTTCAAAGAGGTATTGATAATTATTTTTATGGCAAAAGTCGCTCATGACCTTAAGTCTTTTTAACTGGCGTTCATTCATTTCCTTATCTCCTCCAGGATTGTAGCGCACGAGAACCTTTACATATTCCGGGGAAAATTTTTTAATATGTTTTTCAAAATTTTTCCCATACTCAAAGTCAAATTCGTCCTGACCGGAAATTTCCACGGGCAGAAGTCTTGTAATACCCTTCTTCTTTGCCTCAAGTTGAATTGCTGAGCCAAATTGTTCATCCACCAAGAGTGCGGCGTATGCTTTAGGAACGCCCATTTTGAATGCCTCCAAAAATCCTTCGTATACGATGTGTTTATAATCACTTAATTTTTTTACGTCAGCGTTTGTGAGATTATCCTGGGCAAGCCCAAACATTTTAATAAACGAGCCGCGATGGTCAAAGGGGAGAATATATAATTTTTTTGGCGCGTGTTTCATAATTAAAAGGCTAATTTTTGTTGATTTGCTGTCGCTAGATTCCGAATATCAATTTTTTCAATTTTAATTTCGGACGTAGCCTCTGTTTTTCCATTTTTATGTATTAAAAATAGATATTCTTTATTTTTTCCATTGGTGTCGTTTATCCATTCGTTTGTCGTCCGAGTTATTGTTGCCATCACATTTTTTTTATAATTCATTTCAAAAATAGAGATTTTTTTCTTTAAGCTCTTTAGTATATCATTTATCGCCTGAAAAGTAGCCCTGCCATTATTGTTGTAAGACAAAACCACATATTTTGCCGGTGTATTCTTTATCAATTTTTCCAACGCTTCAATAACAATGTATTGTCCCTCGTCGTTTTTCCTAAATTCTTCAAAAATAGAACCAGAAATTGTATCGCCCACATCTTCTCGCCTGTTCGCCACGCCCACTAATTTTGGTTTATCGTTTAGGCAAATAGTTTTCCAAATATGATAATACGAAGCATATCTCACACGGGAAGGAGGCATTAACTCGTTTGAAGAACCATAAGGTGGGTCGTAATACGCTAAATCTACTTCAATGTCATCTGCCAAATCAAAAATATCTTTTTGATAAACTTGATGCTGTTTATCATCAACAATTAAACGAGGCACCTCCATTTTCATTCTGTTGTAGGCGCGAGGAGCCCATTTTTTCAAATACGAAACTTGATGACCAACGGA
>CAYTEF010000073.1:0-3744 GCA_964436845.1 uncultured Candidatus Saccharibacteria bacterium | reverse complement strand
AGGCTTTCAGCCTCCCTCATAATCTATCGCCTTTCAGGCGATAGTGGTTTAAAGAAAATGGGAATTTGAACTCACTTCAGAAATTGAAGGGATGTTTGGGGTGTTTCGCACCTTTGTGCGCAGAAAGTACCATCATGTGACCTGTTCCAAATTACCCTTTGTCGTGGCGGAATTTGAGGCAAAATTTAACCAGCCTGAAATGTTTGAAAACCCAAAGCAGTATTTAACAAACTCACTCCGTCTTGTTCCAACTTGTTAAGAATACCCTTACAATTGACCACCACTCAGGAACGTGCTTATATTAAGTATATGAATCATTCACCGATCACCTTTGCCTATGAAAAGACTGCTGGCGTGGATATTGACACGCTTGAAGGATTAGCCGGCAATCTTATTCCCTACCTTGAAACACTGCGCGAGGTGGCAAAAGAAAAGTCGTATCAAGTTCCTGAATCGTCCATTAACCTTCCCTTTGATACTGAAATTCTTGAAGAGGTGCGAAGTGTGGCAAATAAAAAAAAGAATGACCAGCTTCGTTTTATCATTGTAAGCGGCATCGGCGGATCAAATCTGGGGGCAATGGCAGTGTATGAAGCATTATTGCGCGGGAATTATTGCGAGCATAGAGGGGGCAAAAACCCTACAATCCTTTTTGCGGATACGGTATCGCCTCTTTTATTAAAACGCATAGGTGGCATTCTTGAGCGCGAGGTAAAAAGTCCTGATGAGGTGCTTCTCAATGTGGTAACAAAATCAGGCACCACGATGGAAACCATAGCCAATGCCGAAGCGCTCTATTCTCTTTTGCAAAAGCGATTCTCTCAAAGCATCCATAACCGCGTTGTTTTAACAACCGACAGAGATTCCAAACTTTGGAATATTGGAGAGGAAAAAGGATTTACGCTTCTGCCGATACCCGAATTAGTGGGTGGACGATACTCTGTCTTTAGCGTAGCAGGATTATTTCCCCTCCTGCTTGCAGGCGTGGATGTTGAGGATTTATTAAAAGGTGCCTGCGACATGCGCGATCAGTGTTTGAATGCCGACATGTCTGCCAATACCGCGTTAATGAATGCGTGTATTTTATTTGCTCACTATAAGAAAGGCATTACCATGCATAATACATTCTTTTTTAACCCTGAACTTGAGACAATAGGCAAGTGGTACCGCCAGTTAATGGGCGAGAGTCTCGGAAAGGAAAGGAATGCTAAAGGAGAAGTAGTTCATGCAGGCATTACCCCGCTTGTTTCCATTGGGTCAGCAGACCTTCATTCCATGGCACAGCTTTATTTTGGAGGTCCGAGAGATAAATTCACTACGTTCGTGCATGCAAAGGAAACGTCCTATGAAGCACGCGTACCAAACGATTTTTCTTTTGGGGATTTGGTTTCCGGCATTGCGGGAAAATCATTTGAAGAGTTAA
The DNA here is from genome assembly GCA_964436845.1 of uncultured Candidatus Saccharibacteria bacterium. Classification (GTDB taxonomy): domain Bacteria; phylum Patescibacteriota; class Minisyncoccia; order 2-01-FULL-47-10; family JBBTYX01; genus CAYTEF01. The sequence continues at coordinate 2,321 of CAYTEF010000073.1, read as the reverse complement.
TGGCGGCGATTGTCGGGGGAGTGGAGAAGGCATATGAGAGGAATGAGCTACCCTTTGCCAAGATGACGATGCCCGGAGTCTCCGCTTACACGCTGGGACAATATCTTCAATATAATATGATGATGATTATGTTCCTTGCTCACCTCATGGGAGTAAATCCCTTTGATCAGCCTAACGTTGAGGATTATAAAAAAGAGACGCGGGCCATTATACATCGTGCGTCCCAAGAAACATAATGAGCGTTTTTGCTATCTTGTCAAAAACGTATTTTTCGCTTAAACTATATAAAATTATTAGACTATTTTATGAAGGGAGTAATCATTGCCGGCGGTTTAGGCACGCGCCTCCATCCGATTACGTTAGAAATCCCCAAGGCGCTTCTAACAGTAAAGCGAAAACCCATTATTCAGTACCTCGTGGAATTAATGCGCGATAGTGGCGTGGAAGAGATTTTTGTATTGGTAAATAAAAACGACGCCAGTCTCTTTAAGCAATGGAAGAAGGCGTATCACAATGACGACGTAACGCTTATTCAGGAAGAAACGCGCTTAGGTACGTGGGGGGGGATAAAAAAATATCTTCATAAGGAATTGAGCGATACTTTCTTGGTATCAAATGCGGATGAACTCAAGGAAACCGACATCATCGCAAAATATAAATTTCATAAGGAAAAAGGAGCACTCGTGACGATTGCGACCGTAGAGGTCACCAATCCGCGCGAATACGGAGTCCTTGTGAGCGATGGGGAAGGGAGAGTCCTTGAGTTTCATTACAAGCCGCAAAATCCTCCCACTAACTACATTATGTCAGGTATCTATATTGCCGAACCCGAACTTTTTGACCTTTCCCACGATGAAGAAGTTATTTCGTTTGAAGAAGAGGTCTTGCCTTGTGTGATCGAGAAAGGGAAGCTTTATGAATTTAGAAGCAACGGACGCTGGTATGATTGCGGCACGTTTGAAAGGTATGAAAGAGCTATAAAAGAGTGGGATAAAGAAGCCTCCCAATAAAGAATTTTTATGATGGACAAAGCAATACGAGAATTTCCCCGACAATTTGCGTTTGAACCGATCATTAAAAACAGCGATCGTTTGGGGACGTTTGATAAGTTCATACTCGCGGGCATGGGCGGGTCGCATCTTGCCGGCGATATTCTTCATGTCAGTCATCCTTATATTGATATCATAAATCACGAGGATTACGGTCTTCCGGAAATGCTTAAAAAGGAATTAAGAACGCGTCTTATTATTGTGAGTTCCTATTCGGGCAACACCGAGGAAGCGGTAAGCGCTTTAGATGAGGGCATGAGAAATGGGTACGCGATGGCAGCGATTAGTATGGGCGGGACACTGCTTAGTCTCGCGAAAAAATATAAAATTCCCTACATTCAACTCCCTAACACGGGAATCCAGCCCCGTATGGCACTGGGATTTAGCATAAAAGCGCTCCTCTCTTTTATGCGCCAATTTCAGGCACTTAAAGAATTATCGGCACTCTCATCAATATTAAAAGCGGATGAAAAAGAAAAAGAAGGTAAAGCATTAGCGGCACGGTTAAAGGGTTTAGTGCCGATTGTCTATACCTCACGGCATAATCGTCCCATTGGATATAACTGGAAGATAAAGCTTAATGAGACCGGAAAGATTCCCGCGTTCTACAATGTATTTCCCGAGCTTAATCATAACGAGATAACCGGCTTTGATGTCAAGATGTCAACAAAGGAGCTTTCAAAGCTCTTTCACTTCCTCTTTCTCTTCGATCCAAACGACCATCCCTTTATTGCCAAGCGCATGCTTATTCTTAAGAAGCTTTATGAAGAGAGGGGATTATCCGTGGAAGCTATTACCATTGAAGGGCCAACGTTTTGGTATAGGCTCTTTTCTTCTATTCTCTTTGCGGACTGGACTGCGTTATACACCGCAAAGCAATATAAGGTAGAAGCCGAACAAGTCCCTATGCTTGAGGAGTTTAAAAGGTTAGTTTTTGAAATGCAAATGGCAAGTGCGGTGTTGCGCAGGTAAGTTTTAAAATCCACGCCCGTGTATCTTTTATTTGATATTGGAGGGACGAAAATGCGGCTTGCCTTCTCTCAAAACGGAAAGGAGTTTTTAGCGTCCTCCATTATTCCTACCCCCAAGGATTTTGACGAAGGAATGGCAGAGATAAAGAAATTTTCCCGGGGGAAGGAAATAAAAACAGTGGTGGGAGGAATCGCTTCGGTATTGGATAGGAAAAAAAATAAGCTTATCAATCCCCTCAATATTGAATCGTGGAAAGGGAGAGCTCTTAAAAAAGTTTTGCAGGATATGTTTAAGGCCGAT
>CAYTEF010000072.1:0-3752 GCA_964436845.1 uncultured Candidatus Saccharibacteria bacterium | reverse complement strand
AACCCTTTGAGTCCACTGGTCAAACCAGTGGTTTACCTTAAAGCTAACTAATTAAGGCGTCAAATTTTTCTGGCAAACCCTCTTTTGATTCAAATCTTTCTGTATTCTCTATTCCTTTCGGTTTGCCAAAATTAAATTGTTCAGGATTTTTACTCATTTTGTTTATATTAGCCACAAGCTTCTCACGCCCATGACACTTCTATTGCTTACTGGCTTGCCTGAAGGTATTTCTTCACGAAATCCTTTAAATACGGCGTTGCGTCTAATTCTGCAAATTCTTCTTTTGTGACCCAACGATATTCTGTATGTTCCCCGCTTAACGTTACATCTTTGTCGGCTGTTTCACATTTGTACCCGATGAAAATGACATACGAAACTTCCTCCTTATTGTAGCCAGTCTCAACTGCGAGCGGAACAAAATTTCCTACATCAATTCCAGCTTCTTCTCTAATCTCGCGCCGTAACGCTTCTTCATGTTTTTCTGGTATTTCAACGGCTCCACCGGGAATATCCCATCGCAAACCCTTATAGGACGCTTTTAATGCCAGAAACTTATCCTCTCTATTTAGCACAATTGCTTTTTGGTGGAAATTGATCTTTGTCATGTTTTTAGTTCCTTATGCCCCGTGACACCTTTTGAATTTCTTACCTGAACCGCAGTAGCAAGGATCATTGCGTCCGAGCTTTTTGGGCGCGGCGGCGGGCTGTGATGCTGCCGCCGTGGGTTTGCCGGAAAGCTCTTGATGTGCCACGCGCAGGGGCTGGACACGGATGGTGCTTGGTTGAACTTGGATTTTGAAAATGGTATCGCTCACCTTTTGGCTTATATCATCAAGTAGATCATCAAACGTCCGCCGCGCCTCGCGCTTAAATTCCACTAAGGGGTCATGCCCGCCAACACCGCGAAGCCCCACGGCTTGGCGCAGGTGATCTAGCGAATCTAAATAATCAGACCAGGAGGAATCAATGGCGCGAAGCAAAAGCCCCCGCTCCGCCTGGCGCATACCTTCGGATGTTAGCTCCTCCTCGCGCTTTTCATATAATTCATGGAGTTTTTCTTTTAGTTCTTTTTTTATTTCTTCTTTCTCTTCTTTATTCTTAATTCGTAATTCGTAATTCGTCATCGCCTTAAATGACTCCTCAATTTCTTTTATGTTCCAGTCTTCGGGTACGCTTTGGGTGTGAAGGTCAACGAGTACGTCAATTTCTTCGTCAAGCATTTGGAGCATATATTCCTTTAATTTCGGCTGGTCAAATTCAAACCATTCCAAAACATTCTGCCGCCGCTCATAAATGTTGTCGCGCTGTTTATTAATTACTTCGTCATATTCCAAGAGCCGCTTCCTGATGTCAAAATTATAGCCCTCCACCTGACTTTGCGCGCGCTCCATTGAAGAGGAAATCATTTTATGCTCAATGGGAGTGTCTTCGGGAAAATTAAATCGCTCCATTAAATTTTTAATGCTGTCTCCTCCGAATATCCGCATTAAATCATCGTCCAGTGAAATATAAAATTGGGTGGCACCCGAATCTCCTTGCCTGCCCGCGCGCCCGCGCAGCTGATTGTCAATGCGTCTTGCTTCATGGCGCTCGGTGCCAAGCACAAATAGACCTCCGGCTTCGCGCACCTTTTTCGCTTCCTCTTCAGAGGGCGGGTTGCCTCCTAAGATAATATCCACGCCTCTTCCTGCCATGTTGGTAGCAATGGTAACCGCTCCTAAACGCCCCGCCTGTGCGATAATTTCTCCCTCCCTCTCATGGTTTTTTGCGTTTAAGACTTCATGCTTCACGCCGACTTTCCTCAAAAGTTTTGCCAAAAATTCATTTTTTTCCACCGACACCGTACCCACTAGAATGGGCTGGCCTTTTCCGTTTCGTTCCTTAATTTCTTTTACTACCGCGCGCCACTTGGCATTGACGTTTTTATAAATTCTATCCATTAAGTCTTCTCGCACCATCGTTTTATGGGTGGGAATAACTACCACATCAAGCCCGTATACCTTATCAAATTCTTCTGCTGACGTGATTGCCGTTCCGGTCATGCCCGCCAATTTGGGATACTTCTTAAAAAAGTTTTGAATGGTAACCGTTGCGACTGTTTTTGATTCTGCCTGAATGCGCACCCCTTCCTTTGCCTCAATTGCCTGATGAATGCCTTCGGAATAGCGCCGGTCAGGCATTAAGCGGCCCGTGAATTCATCCACAATAATAACCTTGCCATCCTTTACCACGTAGTTGCGATCACGCAAAAAGAGGGTATGCGCTTTCAAGGCCTGTTCTAAGTGAAAAATCGCACTAATCTCGCCCGTTTCGTAAATATTTCTTCCCAAAATGCGCTCAATATGCTTTAGCCCAGCCGTGGTGAGACTCACCGCGTGACGCTTTTCGTCAACATTATAATCCCCGTTTTCTTTTAACTGCCGGGCGGTATAGGCAAATTGGGTGTAAAGTTTTGAAGCGTCCTCCTGCGGGGCGGAAATAATCAAGGGTGTTCGCGCCTCATCAATTAAGATACTGTCCACCTCGTCAATAATGGCGTAATAGTAAGGACGCTGTACCTGCATGTCAGTGGTATATGCTAAATTGTCGCGCAGGTAGTCAAAGCCAAAGGCATGATTGGTACCGTATAAAATGTCCGCTTCATAAGCAATCTTTCGCTCCACGGGCATTAAAAATTCGTGCTCCACCTTAAACGCTCCCGTAGTGTCGCGTTCCTTATCAAGCGTTTTTTCCTCTTTTTCTAGCGGCTGATATAAAAATGATCCCTGATCCGTTAATGAACCAACGGAAAGTCCCAACGCCGCATAAATCTGCCCCATCCATACGGCATCGCGGCGCGCTAAATATTCATTTACCGTAATGATGTGAACGCCTTTTCCCGTAAGGGCGTTAAGGTAAGCGGCCGCCGTCGCGGTAAGCGTTTTCCCCTCTCCTGTTCTCATTTCGCAGACATTTCCCTCATGGAGAGCTATCGCTCCCATTAGCTGTACGTCAAAATGCCTCTGCCCTAAGGTGCGGCGCGAAACCTCCCGCACATAGGCAAACGCCTCGGGAAGAATCTCATCAAGGAGCTCTCCCTCTTTTATTCGTTTCTTAAGCTCTTCGGTTTTTTGGGGAAATTTTTCAAGTGGGACTTTCCTTACCTTTTCCTCAAGTGCGTTTATCTCCTTAACTCTTTCTTCCAATTTTTGAATCACGCGCCTTTCCCCGCCGCCAAAAAGTGCTGATAGAAAACTCATAGTATTATTCTTTTCCTCTTAACTTACGCACGCTCCTGCGCATCTGGCGCGTCGCAGCTTTTTTTATTTCCTGCTCCTTTAAGAGACGACGCTCAATTTGTTCCTTTGCCTTATCGGAGAGTATAAGGATATTCTCGCCGGTATCGTTTGCCTTGAGCACCTTATGCCCAACGTATAAGCGCGCGTCAATGGCAAAAATATTTCCTTTTCTATGATGCTCTCCCGTTGTCAGGATAAAGTGAATATGGAGGCGCGATGAGGGGGAAAGAGAAAGAAATTTTTTGAGAGAAGCGAATTTCTTAGCAATTGTCTCTTTCGTTTCAGCAGTTAATGATATATTTTTCGCGGAAATTTCAATATTCATCATACCTTTTATATAAGATATTCTTACCACTATATAGGGCAAAAGTAAAGTGAATTATCATAATGCCGCTTCAAAAAATGCTTTTACGCGCTTGGAAAAGTTAGACACCACCAGCAAGCTGGTGGCTTGATGAGTAGGACTGCCCCAAG
>CAYTEF010000071.1:0-3780 GCA_964436845.1 uncultured Candidatus Saccharibacteria bacterium | reverse complement strand
CTACCTAAAAACTAACTTCAATCATATTATACAACGTATCGTTATCTAACAGTTATAAAGTCCTCTCCGTCCTCAATGATATATTTCATTGCGCCAATGGTACGCCGCAGCTCATCTGATTTCTCCCAATCTTTTTTCTCTCTTGCTTTTTCGCGTTCAAGAATAAGTTGAAAAATTTCTGGCGAAAGCTCTCCTGCGCTTTCATTTTTTATCCTTACTCCATCATATTCTATAATTTCCGCGGGCGTTATATCCTTAAACCCCAAGCCGAACACCTCGTCCATATCTAATAATACTCCTAGGAGCTTGCCTTGGTCAAAATTATCCTTGCCAGCCCGCGACAAAACATCAAAAAATACGCTAAGGGCTTGGGGAGTATTAAAATCATCATCCAATGCGTTCGCAAATTCTTCCGCTTTTTTATGCGCAACTTCTCCGCTTGTTCTTCCCATACTTTTCAACACGTTTTCCACATGGGCAAAACTTTCGCTCGCGGCTCTTAGTGAATCCCACGTAAAATTGAGTTTTGACCGATAGTGCGCCTGTAAAACAAGGAGGCGGAATGCGCGGGGAGAAAATCCCTTTTTTTTGATATCCTCAAGCGTAATGAATGTCCCCCCTGACTTTGACATTTTGCCCCCGTCTACTGATAAAAACTCCCCGTGAATCCAGTATTTGACAAATTGTTTCCCCGTTGCTCCTTCAGACTGGGCAATTTCATTAGGGTGATGCACCGGAATATGATCCACTCCCCCAATGTGAATATCAAATGATTCTCCCAAGTACTTCATACTCATGGCAGAACACTCAATGTGCCATCCGGGAAAACCCTCGCCCCACGGAGAGGGCCAGCGCATGGTATGGTTTTTAAACTTGCCTATAAGCTTAAACCATAAGGCAAAGTCCTGCGGATGGCGCTTCCCCATATCAACATGAACCTCTCTGCGCGCGCCCGTTAACTTTTCTTCCAGAAGCTGGCCGGAAAGCTTTGTGTAGTCGGAAAATTTTGAAACGTCAAAGTAGAGCGCTTCATCGGTTTCGTAAGTAAATCCTTTTTTCTCCAGCCGTGTAATAAGCTCAATTTGGTTCTCAATATGATCCGTTGCCTTTGCGAAAACGTCTGGCTCAATAATGTGTAAGTCTTTTAAATGCTCTTTAAAAATCGTGGTATAAAATTCCGCAATTTCCCAGACGGTTTTGCCCTCCCTCTTTGCGCCCTTTTCCAGTTTATCTTCCCCCTCATCAGCGTCTGACGTTAAATGGCCTACGTCCGTAATATTCATCACATGCTTTACCTTATACCCACTATAGAGAAGGTATCTTTTAACTATATCCACCATTATATAGGTGCGAAGATTGCCGATATGCGGATAATCATACACCGTTGGCCCGCACGAATACATCTTGACTTCCTTGTCTTTAAGCGGCTTGAATGCCTCTTTTTTTCGCGAGAGGGTATTATATATTTGGAGCATAAACGTACTATACCAGAAAATGAAAGGAAGGGGAAACTTGACGAATGATATTTTTTGTTTTATGCTCAAAAAAATAGGGGGTGTACAATGAAAACACAAGATATAAATTTCCCTATGGAAGTGGAGGAAATTTTTGTCCATCTGGTTTTACCGGAGCAGTTCTTTACCGTTCACCAAAGGGAAAGCCTTCGAGGGGAACAGGCTCTTATGCGTGCCATCATTGAAGACGCAATAGAGTGTTTTCAGGAAGGAACTTTCAAAAAAGGGAGACGCGTAGAGCACCTTGCGAAGGAAGCCGAAAAATGGCTATTTTCTAATGAGGAAAGATGGCCTTTCTCCTTCGTAAATATTTGCCGCTTTTTAGACCTTGAGCCAGAATATATCCGGCGAGGTCTCAAAAAACGGAGAAAATTAAATAGCACATAATAAAGCGGAGAGCTTCAAGCGAAGCTCCCCGCAGTTTTTTTACTTTTTTACGCGTTCTTCAAGTGCACGGTATAGCCCTTTGGGGTTTCGCGTTTTAAGAGAAAGGAAAGAACCGACGGCACAACAAGGGTGGTTAAAATAATGACAATAACCAAGATGCCAAACACTCTTTCGGAAATGACACCGAGCGATTTGCCCAGCGCGGCAAAAATCAACCCAGCTTCTCCTCGCGGCACCATACCCCAGCCGACAATTGACTTTCGTACGTCTCCTGTCACAAGGCCATGCATGTATAACAGTATATCACAGCTTATTCTGCTGCGTCCACTCGCAAATACTATTAATAATTTTTTGTATAAAAAGCCTGTTATCCTTGGCAAACAGTGCTTGGCACGGTTCCCAGTCAACCACGGATCGCTGCGCGCGACTTTTGTGTTCAGGTGGTATGTAGGGGGGTTTGCAAATATACAATAGTCAACGGGCTTGCCTTGAAATAGCTGTTATGCAAAGAAGAAGTAGTACTGCGCCGCCCACACACCGATAGCAGTAATGAATCCAACAAGGGCGGGGAAAGAAGCTATTTTTACATAAGTCCCAAAAGTAAGTTCGCGAACCATACCCATTGCTACTACTCCGGCCGCTGAACCGATGATAAACAACGAGCCGCCGGTGCCCACGGTAAGGGCAAGGAGAACCCATAGAGAAGGGGACGCCGCGGGAAGTGCCTGAATTGCAATGGCGGTGAGAGGAACGTTATCCACCAATGCGGAAAGCGCTCCCAATCCAGAATTCCCCAGAATGAGCCGCATAATTGTCGGATCACTTCCATAAAAAAGGCGGGAAAAGACTTCCAAAATGCCAAGGGAATGAAGTGCAGAAACGGCGAGTAGAATACCCACAAAGAATTTCAGAGAGGCAATGTCGGTACGTTTAATAAGTTCTTCTATCGACGCTTCAAGATGGGTGGGATACGGGCGAACTTTTTTGAAGACGTCGATTAATACCCATACCAAGCCTAATCCAAACAGGAGACCGAGATACGGCGGAAGATTAAATCCGTTCATGGCCACCGGAAGGGCAAAAGAGGCAAAGACACTGCCGATAATAAGTTTTTCGGAGCCGTTCAATTGAACGGTGATTTGATCATCTACGTCTGGCGTATTATTGACGATACCGCGATACATAAGCGCGACTGCTACTACCAGAAGGGTAAAGGAAGGCAGAAATCCTTGAAGAATAATATCGTAGGCGGTAAATTTCCCGGCGAGCCAAAGCATAATGGTTGTCACATCCCCAATAGGGGAAAAGGCGCCCCCTGCATTTGCCGCAATCACTACCGCGGCTGCGGCGCGCAGAAGATTCTGGCCGTGAAAGAACTTACGGGAAATCTGCACCATGACGATAGTGGTTGTCAGATTGTCAATAACCGCGGAGAGGAAAAACGCAATAAGCGAGATAAGAACAAATTGTTTTTGGTCATTAAGGCGCAACCGAAACAGCTTCATCCGGATAAGATCAAAAAATTTATAATGAATGAGAACCTCAACCAGCGACATCGCAGCCAAAAGGAATATCACGATCCCAAAAATATCGGCCCCGGCATGGGCAAGCTCGGCAGACATTTCTGGCAAACCGAGGAGAGAGACGAGAAACCAAAGCAAAAATGCCATAATCAGAGCTATGGCAGACTTGCTGGTACCTACTTTGTGCTCAATGGTAATTGCAAGATAACCAAGCAAAAAAATCGCAAGCGCAACGTATTGGGAAAAACTAAATGCAATAGGCTCCATATAGAAAAAAACCGCCGAGGCGGCTTAAAATTTACAGTTAGACACCACCAGCAAGCTGGTGGCTTGATGAGTAGGACTGCCCCAAGGGC
>CAYTEF010000070.1:0-3820 GCA_964436845.1 uncultured Candidatus Saccharibacteria bacterium | reverse complement strand
GAGGCTTTCAGCCTCCCTCATAATCTATCGCCTTTCAGGCGATAGTGGTTTAAAAAAGTTTAGTTACCCATTTACTAATTGCTTTTCTTGAAATTTCTTCATAATCCAAAAGTTCTTCTGGCTTTCCGCTCATGGGCATTTTTTTTACGGCCAGAGAATACACAGGGGTAGATACATCATGCAAGGCACTTTTTACCGCTTCTCCTATCCCTCCTTGCCCAAAGTGATCCTCCACCGTAATCAATGCGTTTGTTTCTTTTGCCGCCTTTTCAAGAGTTTTTCCATCAAGGGGTTTAATACTATAAAGATCAATGACGCGAATGAAAATACCCTTTTCTTTTAACTCCTCGTGCGCGGCTAAGGCTTCATGGAGCGTTATCCCCGCTCCGATAAGGGTGAAGGTATCTTTCTTGCTTTCCCGCAAGGTTTTACTTCCTCCAATGGGAAATTTTTCTTTGGCATCATAGAGGACTGGCATATCCTTTCTTGTCGTACGGATATAGACAATGCCTTTGTACCTTGCGGCTTCTTCAACCAGTTTTTCGCAGGAAATGGCGTCTGACGGGTAGAGAACGGCTGAACCAAGAATCGTACGAAACATAGCTATATCTTCAAGCCCCATTTGTGAGGCCCCGTCTTCTCCTATGGATACGCCTGCGTGCGAACCCACGAATTTGATGTTGGCATCAGAGTATTGGCTCATGCGAATCTGGTCAAACGCGCGCGTGAAAAATGCGGCAAAGGTTGAAACAAAAGGAATTTTACCGCGCCGCGAAAATCCAAGAGCGGCACCTGCCATATTCTGCTCGGCGATATACATTTCAAAAAATCCTTCCGGATAAACGTTTTTAAAGGTCTGGGCAAACGTGGAATTACTCACCTCCGCATCAAGCACTACGATGTTTGGAAATTTCGGAAAAATTCTTACCAGCGCATTTCCATATGCTTTGCGGGTAGCTATTAAGTCACCCTTACGGTAAGGAATTTCTAATTTTGAATTTTGAATTTTGAATGAATTTTTAAGTTCTAAATTCGAAATTTTCAATTCCGCTTTCGCAGGTTTTTTAACAACTCCCTTCAATAAATGATCAACCTCTCCCAGCTCTTGCAATGCTCTTTCTAATTCTTCTTGCGAAAGCGCTTTGCCGTGCCACCCGTCTGTATCTTCCAAAAATGAAACACCCTTCCCTTTTATGGTCTTTGCGATAATCATTACCGGCTTCCCTTTTACCTTCAACGCTTTCTCATATGCCTCCATAATTTGCGAAAAAGAATGTCCATCTTTTACCACCATCGTCTGCCAGCCAAAGGATGCGATCCGTTTTTCATACGCCCCAAGGTCATGCCCATAGAGTGTTTCTCCTCGTTGTCCCAAGCGATTGACGTCAAGAATGCCCGTAAGATTATCAAGCTTATAATGCATGGCAAGCTGTATTGCTTCCCACTGGGAACCCTCTGCCATTTCGCTATCCCCCAAGAGAACATATGTCCGGTAAGGAAGCTTATCCACATACTTAGCATTAAGTGCCATGCCAACACCAATAGACAATCCTTGGCCAAGCGAACCTGTCGCGGCTTCCGTATAAGGGAAGCGCATAGTGGGGTGGCCTTCTAAAGGACTCTTGAATGCTCTTAGGGTAAGGAGTTCCTCTTCTGTCACTTTTCCTGCCGCGGCAAAGAGGGCATAGAAAAGCGGCGAAGCATGTCCTTTGGAAAACAAGAGGCGATCGTTTGAAGGATCCTTGGGATTATCAAGATCAAAGCGAAATATTCCTCCAAAAAGGAGGCATGCCATGAGTTCAACCGCAGAAAAAGAAGAGGTAGGGTGGCCCGATCCTGCTTTTGTGGTTGATAGAAGAATAAAAAAGCGAATAAGTTTTGCCAAGTGCGCCAATGTATTCTTTTCCATATTACTCATAGTATATCATTTATAGAAAATAAGAATTCCCACATTATTGGTGAGAAGGAGTACGCTAAGCAATATTGAGAAGCGACGACAAGCGTTCCTTATCAAACCCCACCACAATATTCCCGTCAATATCAATGACTGGCACGCCCAGCTGTCCTGATTTCCCCACCATCTCTTCCCGTGCACTTGTATCTCCTGCGACATCCTTTTCGCTATAGGAGATATTATGCTCCTTGAAAAACTCCTTTGTCTGGTGACAAAATTTACAAGTAGGAGTCGTGTAAATGGTAACATTTGCCATGATGATATAGTTAATAATTAGCAAATATCTTATTAAAAAAATTTCATAAGGGACTTTACGAGGGGATCGTCACGCTTGATTTCGTAGCAGATCATCTGCCCCATTCGTTCTTTCCTCACCAAGCCGCACATCTCAAGAACGCGCAGCTGCTGGGAAGCGGCGGGAACCGATATGCCAAAGATGCTCGCCACGTCAGTCACACAAATGTCCTTTTGTTTTGTGAGCAAGCCAAAAATACGAAATCTCCCCGGATCGCTCAACGCACTAAACACCATGGGCAATCGTCCATCTTCTTCCGTGATTGTCCTTTGAATTTCCTTAACTTTCGTTTTCGTCAACATCTTTAATGATTAAGTAATTAAGCAACCATTTAATTATCTACCAGTATACCGCTTCCGTTCTTCTTGTCAACTCTTCTTGTACACCCATTCTTTGAACGGGCATAAAGAAAAACGACGCAAATTCAATGCGAAGTGTTGAAGATCTCTTATTACCTGACGCGCCTAAAAATTTACTCGTGCCCGCGCTTTAAAGGTTGATAAACACTTATACACTCATTTTATTTAAAAGAAGCTGGAGTAAGCGCTTCACCTCGCGCTGCGCCTGGGCTTCGGTTGCGCTATTCACAAAGTTCTGCCACTGGGCAAGTATCTCGGCATCTTTTAAATTACGTACTGCGTTTTCAAGCGATAAACGTGTTTCAAAATCAATTTCCTTTTCCGCATTCAAAACGGTGGAAACGAAAAGCTTCGCAAACTCCAGAACGTCTTTGTTGCCCTTTTGCCCCTGGAGCTGGGCGTTTACTTTTGTTAATTCCCTCTGGGAGTTAGTATATTGAACGATAAAGAATACATTGCCTAAAGACAAAACAACAATAATGAGAATGGTTACGAGCTTTGATGTGGTCATAATAGGGACGAAAAGAAATAAGTTATCCCCAATTACATTTATTTTACCACGATAAAATCTATAAATCAATGATGAGATTGAGCTGACAAAAATTTGGCAGGCGTTCACCCTGCTCGTTTCTCTCATAGTACACAATAACCGCGTTAAACGAACCTTCTTGCGCGCTTGACGAGGCCTGAAAGGAAGCGCTTACGTTGCGCGAAGCGTTACCCTTTGGATTGGCAATCGCTCCCGTCACCCCTTCAGGCAAACTACCAAGTGCTAACTCGTATGAATTCCCTTCTTTTGAAGGCGTAAGCGAAATTGAAATCTCTGCCATTTCACCTCTTTTAAAGGTTTGGGAGAAGGGGGTAATCTTACATACATGGCGGGAACGCTTGTCAAATATGACCGCAATTTTTTCGCCCGACGATTGATTCTCCCCCAAGGGAGAAAAATTCTTAGACGAAACAAGGAAGAAAATAAAACCGACAAGCGCCACAACAAGCACCGCCTGGAGGGTCCGTGAAGATTCAATAATCCGCTTTGCCTTTTGGAAAAGTTCTCTTGTATTGGACCATAAAAACATGGTTGGAAAACAAAAAAATGGTGGTGTTTGTTTAAAAAAGTCAGAACCCATTTTGCGGAGAACCCTGAAAGCTAATGCGGACTCGGCAGGGCGAAACATTTGACTGGGGATATGGATTCGCCCTGCCTCGGCT
>CAYTEF010000069.1:0-3846 GCA_964436845.1 uncultured Candidatus Saccharibacteria bacterium | reverse complement strand
TGTCAAGAACTCATGGGCTTTCTGGAGAAGCATCTTCGCATTTTTGTAGGTTGTAATGTCAAGCGCTTTTGGAAACGGGAGCCATTTGAATCCCAGATGCTCAAAACTCAAGGTGACATTTTTTGAATTCGCTTGCGCCAGGTAAAAGACCACCTCTTTAAAAACCTTTTTCCCTTCTTTTTGAAAAAAATAGCGAATCGTCTCGCGAAAGCCGGGCATAAAAGTAAGCTCGTGGATGCCCGTTTCCTCTAAAACCTCGCGCGACACGGTTTCTGCTTCCTCCTCGCCCTCTTCAATATGGCCTTTGGGGAAATCCCAATGACCCGGAATTTGGCGCTTCTTCTTTGGCTCTTTCACCAATTTTGGGTACTGCAACAGAAGGTACTCAATTGTACCCTTTTTTGTTTTATTTCGAGCAGAGCGAGAAACAAGGTTCTTATAAAAAATAACGGCACCGGCGGATTTTTCCATTTACAAAATTTATTTTAAGTCTTTTTCCCCTTGCCAGTTTTCCTTTCTTCATCGTCAATACGTCGATTTAATTTTTCAAGAAAGTCAGGGTTAGTTTCGAGTAATTGATCTTCTGGTAAATTAGAAATTGATTCCATTTTCTTGAAAACCTCTGAAAATGCATTTTCTCGCTTTTCTCTTTCTTCTGGAGTCATATCACGTCCAGTGAGGCGTCTAAATTCTGCTGAAATTTCCTCCATTTCCTGATCGATGGCAAATTGATCCCCATTCTCTTCTAGAAGCCCTCCTAAATGTTCTTCCGCGTAATTTTTATTCTTTAGAGCAAGAATGTGGTGAATTTCTTGCTCACTAAATCCGCCATCTTGCAAGGTTTTTTCCCATTTTTTTATTTCTTCATCGGGAATAGTTAATTTTATTACTCGTTCACCTTCTTCGTGTAATGGTTCTCGTTCCATAATAATTTTATTAATGATTATTTCTCCTTAATTGTTGTAAAAATTGCTCCATTGATAAAGTATTAATAACATCTTTTTGCTCTGCCCATCCGCGGCGTGCTTGGGCGATGCCAAATCGAAGGTATTTAAAGTGATTTTTGTTGTGGGCGTCGGATGAGATGACAAGTTTTATCCCCATCTCAACGGCCTTGCGAATGTAAGTGTCTTTTAAGTCTAAGCGCTCGGGATAGGCGTTTGCCTCAAGCGCCACCCCGTAGGCTTTTGCCGCTTCCATTACTTCTTGCATATTAACCTCGTATGCTTCGCGGCGCAAAACAAGCCTCCCTGTAGGATGCCCTAAAATATCCGCGTAAGGGTTTTTCATTGCCTTTATTACGCGCGCGGTGATTTCGCTCTCTGGCATTTTCGTATTTGTATGAAGCGTAATTAACGCATAATCAAGGCGGGAAAGCAATTCCTCTGGAATATCAAGCGCTCCGTCTTTTAAAATGTCAATTTCCGCTGACTTGAGGATAATGAGCTTGCCTTTAAATTTCTTATTTAATGCGTCAATTTCCTTAAACTGCTGCTCCAGGCGCTTTGAATCAAGGCCGCCGGCAACTTTAAGACTTTGGGAGTGGTCCGTGATGCCAATGTATTCAAGTCCTTCTTTTATTGCCGCCTCTGCCATTTCGCCAAGCGAATGTTCCCCGTCTGACCAGTTTGTCTGCACCTGTAAGTCCCCTTTGAGTGAATCGTACGAAATGAGCTTGGGCAACTTCCCTTTGAGTGCCGCTTCAATTTCTCCTGTGTTTTCGCGCGTCTCCGGCGGGGGTGTTTGCATGCCTAATTTCTCATAAATTTCTTCTTCGGTTTTGCCCGCGATACGCTTTCTGCCCTTAAAAAGCCCGTACTCGTTTAGCTTCCACCCTTTTTGTATCGCAATTTTTCGCGTTTCAACATTATGCTCTTTTGAACCGGTAAAATACTGCATCGCCGCGCCAAATTCGTTTGGCTGAAAAATTCTTAAATCAGCGTCCACGCCGCTTTTCAAGCGTACGTTCGTTTTTGCCTCACCTTTACCATACACTTCCTCCACCTCGGGCATACCCGCAAAGAAGTCCGCGGTTTTTTTTGCGTTTGTTGAAATCGCCAAAACATCAATGTCGCCAATGGTTTCGCGCATCCGGCGAAGCGATCCTACTACCTCAACTTTCTTGATTTCAGGGTGCTTCAAAAGTTTTTTCTTTACCACTTCTGCCATGGCATACGCCTGCAAAATAAGCATCCTGCCTTGCTCCTTCTTTAAAAACTCAATGCCGCGTAATATATTTTGTTCTTTTTTTACATCAAACCCTTCAAGCGTTTGTATCCTTCCTTTCTTTGCCGCTTTCTCTAAGTCGTTTAATGTTTTAATGTGCAGCTTCTCGTAAAGTTTTTTAACCGTCTTTGCGCCAACCCCTTCCACCCGCGTCAATCCAATGACATCAACCGGCATTTCTTTCTTTAGCTCTTCAAGGTGTTTAATCTTGCCGCTTTTTACATACTCCTCAATTTTTAACGCCAAATCTTTTCCTACGCCGGGTAATTCCTCAAGGGCTTGAGTCCCTCCTTTGTTATAAAGGTCTTCTAAGTCATCTTCAAGTGCCTCAATACCCCACGCCGCCCTCCGATACGCAACCGGCTTAAAAGGGACGTCTTTCATTTCCAAAAACGCCGCGATCTCTCTAAAAATTTTTGCAATTTGTTGGTTAAGCATATACCTTAGATTACCATAAAAAGTTTTCGCGAAAACTATTGACAGAAAATCGATTATATGTATTATTATAGCGTTCCTGCTCCCTTAAATATTTTTTCCGGTTGCGGCTTATACAACCCTCCGTAAACCGCAGCCGGAAAATTTTTCCATTCCGGGTGTAAAATTCCTAAAAGGAGTTGGCCATGACAGAAAAAGCAATGGTTCAAGCTTGGTTGGCAGCGGAAGCAAAAGAAATCGATAACCTACCTGATTTTCCCAAGAAATTCTCAGACGGGTGTTTATTTCGGTAATTTCCACAAATTATTTAAAGTGAAGGTCATGAAAAGGGGTGGCATCCGGCTTATCAAGCCGGCACGGATAGGGAAAGAATGTTTCCGCCAAGCCTATGAGAAGTACGGGGATGGACTCATTAAGCATCTTTCACCCCAAGATGTAATACAGGGAGAAGCTGAAGTTCTTTGAGTTATCTTTACAGCCAGAGCGCGAAACCAAGCGACCAACTTTTCCTTATTTGGTCGTTTTCCTTATTCCGGTCACACCGATAATATAAACTTTTTAAACGGCCGTTCAAATTTATTATATATTGAGAAATTATGGTTCTTCTACAATCAATACTTTAACCTTATCTTCCAAATTGAATTTTGTAATGAACGTCTGCGTCTGTTCTAAAACATGAAAGGGGCAAATCCATACACTCTGTTGCAATTGTTTATATCTCAAGATCTTAAGGTACCTTCGGAAAGCATTCCTTTTCCTCGGCTCCTTTTCGGGTATATCAAAAATAACCATTATGCATTTTCCGTCCCGCCGATGCTTAAATCCTTTCTTGCGGGCTACCGCGTAAAATATCCTTTCCATTCCTTTTTGCGTCACAATGATTCCTTCTTTTGGATTCCAGCTCGGTGCTTTAATGATTCCCTGTTTCTTTAAATAATAGATAAGCTGGGCAAATTGTTGCCTACCATATTCTTTTTGCATCCTCCTTCGGAATCCATCAGTGGGACGCAGAATACGCCTAAACGCAGCAGGGCCTATGGTATCGCTTACCTCTTTTGCGCCCTCTATAAGATCATAAAGTGCCCAAAAAAATTTGTCGGTGATAGGAATCTTTACTTTCATATACTTTGGGCTTTGTTGAATAATTCCTGTATGCAAGCAGACTTCTCCCTTGCACGCAGGATT
>CAYTEF010000068.1:3770-4083 GCA_964436845.1 uncultured Candidatus Saccharibacteria bacterium | reverse complement strand
CTATCTCAATTGCTCGGCAAATGTTGCCCTCGGAGGGATTCGAACCCCCAACAACTGCTCCGAAGGCAGTTGTGATATCCATTTCACCACGAGGGCGAAGGTTACTCTGCCGGCTTATGATATTTTTCGTGAATTTCCTTTAAGCGGGGGTTGGTAACATGGGTATATACCTGCGTCGTGGTAATGCTTGAATGTCCCAGCATTTCCTGAACAGAACGGATATCAGCCCCCTGCGCTAAAAGGTCGGTCGCAAAGGAGTGGCGCAGGACATGAGGCGTTACGCGCTTTACAATGCCTGCTCTTGCGGCATCTG
>CAYTEF010000068.1:493-3760 GCA_964436845.1 uncultured Candidatus Saccharibacteria bacterium | reverse complement strand
GGCATATGCGCGCATCAATCGCTGAATCTGGCGCACGGTGAGGCGGCTTTGCGTGCGGTGGTTAATAATGAGTGCTTCTTCTATATCGCCCCGCGCCGCAAGATATGCTTTAATCGCTTCCTTTGCCGCCGGGTCCAAAAATACCAAGCGCACTTTTCTCCCCTTGCCCCGTACGGCAAATTCCCCCCGTTCCAAGTTAATGTTTTCTCTATTGAGCGCGGCAAGTTCTGATACGCGAAGCCCGGTGCTAAAAAGTACGGTTACTATTGCCTTATCCCGCAATCCATTTAAATGACTCCCTCCTACGCCGGCAATTAAGCGCCTTACCTCTTCGGGTTCCAGAAAATCAACTTTCCTTTGATCCTGGCTTGATAATTCTACCTGTTCTGCGGGCAGTGCGTCAATGCCCCTTTTAGCAAGATAGCGCAAAAATCCCCGCAGGGCGATGACATAGTAGTTTTGCGTAATGCGTTTGAGTGCCTCTCCTCCAATAGTTTCTTTCCTATTAAGCGAGAGGCGGTATCCGCGAATAACCTCCTGCGTAATATCTTGGGGAGTTTTGACCCCCTTTTCTCCTGCCCAGCGCAAAAAGTCGTCTAAATAGCGGCGGTAATTTTCAAGTGTTTTGCGCGAGCGGTTCTTTTCTATTTCAAGGTATTCAAGAAATTCGCCAATGTATGTTTCAAGCATAGGACAAAAAGATTCTATCACATCTTGCATTTTTTTGAAAGAGGTGTTATAACCAAAACGTACAAAAGGAGGTATTTGGAATGGATGTTGATATTAAACAACTATTAAAAAATGAATCGTCACCTAAGATCCCTCTCCAGGCTGGTAAAGAAGTTGAGGGCCCGCTCATCGGACGGGATAGAACAAAACTCTATGTGAACTTAAGTCCTTGGGGCACAGGGGTAATTTATAAAGTGGAATTTACCCAAAGCCCCATCGCGCGCGCGATAAAAAACCTCCCCTTGGGGAGCCACATTAAGGCGCGCATTGTTGATGTAGAAAATGAAGAAGGGTATATTGAGCTTTCTCTTCAGGAATTAAGCAAAGAAGCGGCAATTGAAGATCTCACCAAAAAAGCGAGGAATAAAGAAGTCCTTCCCGGCAAGGTGGTTGACGCAAATAAAGGCGGCTTAATGGTGCAGGTTGAGGGCATGATGGGATTTTTGCCTTCGTCCCAGTTAGCACCCGAACACTATCCCCGCGCGGCATCCGGCGAATCCGAGGAAATTTTGAAAAAACTTCAGGATCTCATAGGCGAGGATCTTAAAGTACGCATTCTCACCATTGACGCGCAAAAGGAAAGCCTCATTCTCTCGGAAAAAGCCGCGGTAGAAAAAGACATCCAAAAGCGCCTGGAGAAATTCAAGGAGGGAGATGTGGTTTCCGGTGAGGTCACCGGTGTAACTGACTTTGGCGTATTCATTCGCTTTGGCAAGGATGTGGAAGGGTTAGCCCACATTTCAGAACTTGACTGGCGACTTATTTCGCATCCCAAGGAACTTTTGAAAGTGGGCGATAAGGTAAAAGCAAAAATCATTAAAATTGAGAATAACGGTGTGAGTTTGTCCCTTAAAGCTTTAAAAGAAGACCCGTGGAAATCCATTGAGAAAAAGTATCCGGTAGGGAAAAAGGTGAAAGCGACGGTAAAAGAGCTTCATCCCTTTGGTGCTTTTGCCTTTATTACCGAGCAGATCCACGGCCTTGTGCACATATCGCAGTTTGGTTCTCCCAAGCGCATGGAACAAATATTAAAAACAGGCAAAACCTATAATTTTGAAATTACCTCACTTGATCCAAAAGAGCACCGCATGGGATTAAAACTTTTGATCAGTGAGAAAAAGAAAAAATCTTCGTCATGAAAAATTTCTTTAAAAATATCGTTACTTTCCTCATTATCCTCGTTTTAATCTCGGGGCTCTTTGCCCTTTTTAGCGAAGGATTTAACAAGGCAGAGAGTGTCCCCTTTTCCGCGATTGCCTCATCAGTTGAAGCAGGAAAGGTTAAATCCATTGAAGTAGAGGGGGATGCGCTCAAGGTTACCCTTACGGATGGAACGATACAAAAATCGTCAAAAGAGAGCGGAGATTCTCTCGTGCAAATACTCTCTCTTTACGGCATCAGTTCGGAAAAGATTCGCGCGGTGAATATTGACGTTCGCACCCCGAGCAACGCCGGGATCATTATTTCCACCATTTTAGGAACCCTCCTCCCTATTTTGATTATTGCCGGATTCATGTGGTATCTCATTCGCTCAACCTCGCGCCGCCAAATGGACGCCTTTGGCTTTATTCGCTTAGGAATGAAACCAACGGTGACGGAGGGGAAAAATAAAGTGACCTTTAAGGATGTCGCAAACTTAAAAGAGGCGAAAGAGGAATTAACCGATGTCGTTGACTTTTTAAAAAATCCCAAAAAATATACGGAAATCGGCGCCAAAATTCCCCGAGGGGTACTCTTAATCGGAAGTCCGGGTTCGGGCAAAACGCTTCTTGCGCGCGCGGTTTCGGGCGAAGCAAACGTGCCCTTCTTCCATATTTCCGGCTCCCAGTTTGTGGAGCTCTTTGTGGGTGTGGGAGCCTCGCGCGTGAGGGATTTGTTCCAGACCGCAAAAAAACAGGCGCCCTCCATTATTTTCATTGATGAAATTGACGCCGTGGGAAGACAGCGCGGCACGGGGCTTGGCGGCGGCCACGATGAGCGCGAGCAAACCCTTAACCAAATTTTGGTGGAAATGGACGGATTTGACCGCGACACCAAAATCATTGTCATTGCGGCAACAAATAGGCCCGACGTATTAGATCCCGCACTCCTTCGTCCCGGCAGGTTTGACCGGCGCGTCATTTTGGATTTGCCCGACATTAAGGCGCGCGAAGAAATTCTTGAAATCCATTCGCGCAACAAAAAATTCGCCGAAGATGTAAAGCTTCGCGAAGTTGCCGAGCGAACCCCCGGATTTTCCGGAGCTGACTTGGAAAACGTCTTAAACGAAGCCGCCATTCTTGTGGCAAAGGACAACAGAAAAACACTCAACCAAAAAGATTTACTTTTTGCCATTGAAAAAGTGCTCTTGGGACCGGAAAAGCGAAGTCGCGTGTTTTCTCTGGAAGAAAAGCGCATTGCCGCCTATCACGAAGCAGGGCACGCGCTTGTTGCATCATTTCAGCCAAAGGCAGACCCGGTAAGAAAAGTCTCTATTGTCTCGCGGGGCAGAGCTGGCGGATATACCTTAAAGCTTCCCACGGAAGATAAGCGTTACCG
>CAYTEF010000068.1:0-483 GCA_964436845.1 uncultured Candidatus Saccharibacteria bacterium | reverse complement strand
CCTTGGCGGATATAGCGCGGAAAAAATTATCTTTGGCGATGTCACCACCGGCGCTTCTGACGATTTACATAAGGCATCAGAATTGGCACGGGATATTGTCATTGAATACGGCATGAGCGAGGCGTTGGGCCCCATAAGCTTTGGGTCGGGCCACGAAGCAATATTTTTAGGAAGAGAAATCGTTGAACGAAGGAGCTTTTCGGAAGAAATCGCGGCAAAGATTGATAAAGAAGTATTAAACCTCATTCAAGAGGCATCTAAAACCGCTCAACGAATCATTAAAGAAAAGCGCGAAGTGCTGGAGCGCATAGCTACATACCTTTTAGAAAAAGAAACCATTGAGGAAGCCGAATTAAAAGAGCTTTTAGTGGAAGCGTAACCTTTCCTTACAAATATACACTTAAGTAGAAGAACCCGCTTAAAGCGGGTTCTGCATAAGTTCACATACATATTGGACTCCTTGAGTTCCAAGAATGTATGAGA
>CAYTEF010000067.1:0-4150 GCA_964436845.1 uncultured Candidatus Saccharibacteria bacterium | reverse complement strand
GCTGACGAGATACTTAGTGCAATCCGGTCAAACTTTCTAAAAAAGAGCTCTCAAGCGTCCGAAAGGAATAAATAGTTCGCCGAGGCGAACCGCTAAGAACTCATCTTTGTACCTTTTTATCGGATTGTACTATTCCTTAACTCGCTTCTCAAGGCTCATCAAAAAACCGCTAAGAGCGGTTTTTTGAATTTTTAAGTCTTAATTTCGAGTTTTGAATCAAACGCTAAGTCTTTAATTTAGAAACTATTTTACCGAAGATTAAGGTCAGCTCTTGTGCTTCTTTCCAAAGCTTTTGTATAGCTTGTCTCTTTTCCGGTATGCTTTTGGCAAGCATGCGCAGCCAGTGCTTTGTTTCCTGTGCTTCCTTTTTGCAAATGTACATTTTATTGCGAAAATCTTTCTTTGAACTCGCTCCATTTGCTTCCATGTAGTTTACTCCAACGCTTGTCCCTGACCGGATAAGCTGGGAGATCAATACTCTCGTAATGGTATTTTCCTTAATATTCTTACAAAAATCAATGACATCTTCGCCAAACTTTGCCGTTCTCTCTTCTAGGTCGTATCTGTTTTGAGATTCGGTCATTTAAAATTGATTCAAAATTAAAAATTCTAAATTAGATATTCTTTTACGCTGTATATTCAAGAATCGCTTTCTCCAACTCTTCTGTTATGTTGTCCACTTCGTGCTTTGTGCGCGCAAGGGAAGAGGTAACTTTCTGGTAATGCTGGATATAGTATTTAAGCTTTGGTTCCGTACCCGAAGGGCGCACGGTAACGCGGGTTCGTTCATCTTTGCCTAAGATAAAAGTTACTTGATCCCCGGTAGCGCCTACTTTGTAGTTTTGAGGCAATGCTTTTTCCCTTGGCAGTCGGTCAATAATTTTGAGGATAGCGAGGCCTCCCAGTTTGCGCGGAGGGTTTTGGCGCAGGGCTTCCATAATCTCCCTCTTTTTTATAAATCCCTTTTTGCCCTTCATCTCCTGCATATAGAGGCGATTTTTATAGTAGCCGTAGCGCATGAAAATTTCATCCAAGTAGTCAGGCACTGTTTTCTTTTGCTCTTTTAGCCACGACGTCATTTCCGCAAGGAGTAACGCGGCAATGGCGGCATCCTTATCGCGAACGAACGTGCCGCAAAGGTATCCCAGGCTTTCTTCTGCCGCAAAGAGGAAATCGCTTTTGCGCGGGAGTTTTTCAATAATTTCGCCGATGAACTTAAATCCCACCAAAAGATCGTCAATTATGCCAACGCCAAAATCCTTTGCAATGTCAGAAACGAGTGTGGTGGTGACAAAGGTTTCAATGACGAGATTACTTGCGCGAAGTTTCTTTCTTTCCTTTAAGCGCGAGAGAATAAAGTAGGCAAGTAAAGTTCCCACCTCATTCCCGGAAAGAAAGGCAAGGGAAGGGGAGTCAAAGCTCTTTTTTACCCCAACGCCAATGCGATCCGCGTCAGGGTCAGACATCAACGCAAGGTCGGCAGCTTTTTTTTCTGCAAGCGCTAAGGGGAGCGCCATAACCTCCTGATATTCGGGGTTTATGAGGTCTCCCGTTGCTGTAGGGAAGCGTTTGTCGGGTGTAAGCTGTTCAGGCACCACGCTTACCTTAAATCCTTCTTTTTCCAAGACGGGAAGGACATTCGTACTTCCCGCCCCGTGAATGGGGCTAAAGACAATCTCGGCCGAACGGCAATGAACAAGGGAAAGCTTTCTAATTCGGGCCTGATAGGCGTCATCAACGTCCTTACCTATCATGCTAATAAGATTTTCTTTTTTTGCTTTTGCAAAGGGTAAGCGCTTAATGTCCCTTACCTTTGTTATGAGTTCCATGAATTTCGTATCCAAGGGAGAAACCACTTGCCCGCCGTCCGACCAGTAAAATTTAAACCCATTATCGGTGCGCGGATTGTGGGAAGCGGTTATTTGTACGCCCGCCGTGGCCTTGAGATGCCGTACGGCAAAGGATACTTCAGGCGTTGAGCGAAGGTCGTCAAAGAGGTAGGACGAAATGCCATTTGCCGCAAATACTTCGCATGAGAGCATGGCAAATTCTTTTGAGTATTTTCGCGCTTCATATCCGACCACCACACCCTTTTTCACGGCTTTTGCCCCAAACCCTTTAATAAACTCGCAAAGCCCTTGAGCTGCCTCGCCAATGGTTCGCATGTTAATGCGATTTGGCCCCACGCCGATTGTTCCGCGAATGCCGCCTGTACCTACTTCTATATGTTTATAAAAAGCGTCTTCTATCTCATCCCAATTTTTCTTCTCTATAAACGTCTCAATATCCTTGGTAAATCCGGGATACTCTTTTAACCAGACAGCAATGCTCCTGGCCGCCTCTTTTGAGACCATTAATGAATTAGGCATGGGCATTTTTCAGAATAGCTAAGAGTTTTTTATGGAGCGGGGGAGGGGCGACAAGAACATCGTTTGCTTTTTCCATATCTATCCGCCAGGGATTCCCCGAAAAGTCGCTTATAAAGGCACCAGCTTCCTTTGCAATAAGGCCACCCGCGGCACAGTCATACGCCATACACCCATTTTGCATAAAGACATCAAATTTGCCTGAAGCGACATAACATAAGTCAAGCGCGGTTGACCCAAATACGCGAATGCTTCGGGAGTAATCGCTCATAAGCTTTACCATGTCGCCATGGCGCAGCTTTTCCTTTTTACTTGCCCCGCGGTTTATGATGAGAACCGTTTTTTCCAACGCTACTCCATTATTGATAGTAAGATGGTTTCCATTGAGCGAAGAGCCTTTGCCTTTTTGGGCGGCAAAGAGCTCATTTTGCATCGGCTGGTAGATGACGCCAAGCATCGCCTCCCCCTTGTGCGTAAGCGCGATAGAGACGCAAAAATGAGGGAAATGGTGCGTAAAGTTGGTGGTGCCGTCTAAAGGGTCAATGATCCAAAGGTAGTCAGAACGATTATCAATCATTCCTTTCTCCTCGGAAAAAAAAGAATGCCGGGGAAATGCCTTCTGGAGAGTATATAAAATAAGGCTTTCTGCTTCCACGTCCACTTCGCTTACGATATTGTGGGGGTCTTTATAGGATACGAGATTTTCGTTTTTATAATTCTCTTTGATAAACGCCCCCGCTTTCTTTGCCGCTTTTATGGCGACTTCAAGCATAGTCGGGCTGCTGGGAATCGAACCCAGTCTGCACCCACCCCATGGGCGCGTACTGCCGGTATACTACAGCCCGATAAAAAACTGCGGAGGACTTTTATGATAGCATGCTTCGCAGTTGGCGGACAGAGGTTCCTTATCGGTCCTTGTAGAGAGTTTTAATGCACGTGGTGCATGCCTTAACGCGCTTTTCTTTCGAAGGCAATAAAACCCACTGTAAGTTGGGGTAAACGCGCTTCTTACTTGTTGGGTTGAAGTGGCCGCGCAATTTTTTATACGTGGTTTTCACTTGCGAACCTTTTTTGCATATGCTACACTGGCGCATGAATGTAATGTTATTCCTTACGTTGTAGCATAAAACATAACATACCGTCAAGCATGGAGTTAGTATTTATCATTATTATTTTTCTCTATTCAGTCATTGCCCACGAGGTGGCTCACGGAAAGATGGCAGAATACTTGGGCGATCCCACGGCCCGCTACATGGGCAGGTTAACACTCAATCCCATCCCACACTTGGATCCCATCGGATCCATTTTGCTCCCGCTCCTTTTAGTGGTGACCAATAGTCCTATTCTTTTCGGGTGGGCAAAGCCCGTACCTTATAATCCTTATAATCTTCGTAATCAGCATTATGGTAACGCGATGGTGGCAGGAGCGGGAGTCGGGACAAATCTCGCTTTGGCGATAGGCGTGGGGCTTATTATGCGATTACTCCCACTTGAGGGGGCGATTCTTGAGATATTGGCATACGTGGTAAGAATTAACTTAATTCTTGGGATATTTAATCTAGTTCCCATCCCGCCCCTTGACGGCTCAAAGGTTCTCTTTGATTTTTTTCCGCATACAGATCTCATTATTTTTCTAGAACGCTATGGGTTTTTCCTCCTGATTCTTTTTCTCCTTTTTGGCCTGCCTTACCTCTTTCCCATTATTAATTTCCTTTTTAAGTTTATTATAGGGGTATACTAAGGCAAATGGAACAAGGTTAGAATAGATTACTAATCTTTAATCT
>CAYTEF010000066.1:0-4200 GCA_964436845.1 uncultured Candidatus Saccharibacteria bacterium | reverse complement strand
AAGCCTAAATTCACCCCCGAAGTGCAACGCGGGTGTTTTTTATTGGGGTAAGTAATTGATGGCTTTGCATAACCTCATAGGGGGTGGCATAGCCCAGAGATTTTCTGGGTTTGTGGTTAAGGATGCGTTCTACATGAGCAAGGTATGAGGAGGAGTACTGGGCAATGTCTGTCCCCTTGGGAATGAATTGCCGTATCTGTTTATTCATATTCTCCACCCCTCCTTTCTGCCAGGAAGCATAGGGATCGCAAAAGAAGGTAGGCATGTCAAGCTCGTAGTGTTTGGCGTTTTCAATGCCGTTGTCCTGGGTGAGGCTCAACATCTTTGTCAATTCCCGTTTCATGCTCGTAATGGCTTGATTATGAAGGCAAGGCGCCAAGCTGTCAATTTTCCGCACGCCGACATACTTTGCTTTGCGTTCATAGAGGACGCTCAAGGCTGCTTTTGAGCCCGTGTTCTTCCCCGACACGATGGTATCCCCCTCATAGTGGCCATAGCGTGTTTTATTCGCTGCTCCCCTTGGTCTATATTCCAGCCCTTTCCTATACAGGATAAGGGTTTTTCGTCGTTTCTTTTTCCTTCGTTTTTTCGGGCGATAGCGGCGGGAATACAAATAGCTGCACCAGTATTGTCCCCGATTGCTGTACAGCCAGGCATATATGGCAGTCTTGGACGCGTAAAAGGACGGCTTGTTTCGTTTCATTCTGCCGGCAATGGCATCAGGGGAGTGAAAAGCCTTGAGCTGCTCAATGATATGCGCTTTAAGCGCATCGTTCTCATTGATAGTCTTTCCCTGATACTTGGCATACTTCCTGCGCACATACGCTTTATGCTGGGCAAGGCGTGCAAGGTACGGACCGTCTCTTGTTCCCCCCTTTCCCCGTATCTTTTTTCCGTTTCGTTGGATTTCTCGCGAGATAGTGCTTTTATCCGCCTCCAGAATACGGGCAATACTTGCTTGGGTAGTGTTTTGTTCCAAGAGAGCCTGCAAGCGGTCTCGCTTGAACTGATCAAGGTGAGCATACGTTTTTTTCATGGGTCTCATTGTACCCTGAAACGTTGCACTTCAAAACGGAATTTGGGAAGGAGACTGCTAATGGAAATCAGCCCAGGGAGCTCGGAGAGGCGTCGTGCTTCAGCAAGGAAGAATAAAAACGAAACGCTTGCACATTAAGAAGAATCCGCAAAACCAAGCGGGTTCTTTTCATTTTGCAAGATAAAAAATTTCTTCAATCTTATGTCCGAAGCCCTATGTAAAAGGATACCATGTACGTTCCTCTAACACCTTCTCCCACGGATACCAGCGGCTTCGCATCTCCCCCACCAAGTAGAGCGAACCGGTAATGAGCGTTGGCTCGTTGGGAATAATCACGTTCTCCTCAATACGAAAGGGCTTTGAAGGGGCAATGGCTTTGAGAATGCGCGCAATATCTCCTGACTTCGTTGCCATATTAAAACCGCTATCCGTGCCCGCGTGAAACGCGGTTATAATAAATTCTTTTGTAATGGGTAAAAGCTCTTTAAGCATCTCCTCAATTGCCTTGCCTCTTTTAAAGGCAACGATGCTTATAAATTGAGTATAGGGAAATTCTTTGCGCAGGGCAAAGACAAGGGCTTTCATTTTTGCGGGATTATGCGCGCCGTCAAGGATAATGGGCGGATGTTTTTTAATAATTTCCATTCTACCGGCAAATTTCACTTTTTTAAAAGTACTCTTAAGCACTTTTCTATCAATTGAGAAACCATGATTTTTAAGTTTTTTCACGGCCTCAAGCGCGACTGCCGCGTCCTGATCTTGAAACGTGCCAGCGAGAACAAGTTTGGCAAGCTTCGCTCCTTTTTCTTTGCATCTTAACTCAATAATCCCAAGAACGCTTGGCTGGGTAGCGCCAGTGATAACTTCAATCCCCTCTTTAATAATGCCTGCTTTGTCCGTCGCGATTACTTCTACCGTGCCGCCCAAGAGCTCGGTATGATCAAGGGAAACATTGGTAATGACGGCAACCAAAGGATGAATAACATTCGTTGCATCAAACGTTCCTCCTAAACCCACCTCAATGACGGCGAGATCCACCTTTTCTTGCGCGAAGTACTGAAAGCTTAGGGCGACAAGAACCTCAAAGTAGGAAGGTCTGCCAAATTTGCCCCTTTTACTCACTTCTTCAACAAACGGCTGTATATTTTCCACTAAGTGACAAAATGTTTTTTCGTCAACAAACTGATTATTCACTTGCATCCGTTCGGTAATAACCTGAAGGTGCGGAGAAATATGCAGTCCCACCCTATATCCGGCATTTGCAAGAAAAGAACTGATGAGATAGGAGGTAGAACCTTTGCCCGACGTGCCGCCCACGTGCACACTCTTAAGTGTTTCTTGCGGATTGCCTAAAAGCTCTAATAAGTGGCAAATCCTCTCTAAGCGCAAATTTCCTTTTCTCTTAGCTTCAGGATCGGGTATTAAAGATTCAAGATAACACTGCGCTTGCTGGTAGGTTTCAATGTGCATTAAAGCCCAATTATTTTTGCATCGGAGATGGTTTTACGCTGCAGGGTACAAGCTCGGGAGCCCTGTTGCGGTATTTTTTAATGAAGTCCTTGATGGTCTCCTCTTCATACGTATCGGTTTTATAGAGCCTTGTCCAGGCACTAAGAACAATCGATTTATCGAGCTTGCTGGAGGGAACAACCACCAGCTTACACTCAAATTCGTTCTTCTTGAGATCATCTAGTTTTGTTACAGTCGCCGGATCTAGATCCGGCTTATACTGAATCACAATTCCTCCATGCTCTAAGTTGTGTATTAAACGTTCCTGTGGAAGTTCTTCTTTATACACTCCCCAATCCGCCCATACAGCATAGTGCCAGCCAGAGGTAGGAGGATTGGAATTATAGGCAGGATGCTCTGCTCCCTCTTCAATATGCTCTCTCCCCTGATCGGGGAATACTTCCCCAATATTAGGAATATCTGTGCCGCTCGAATAAAAAATTGCATAGCTAATAATAATGCCCACGATCACAAGGGGAATAATGATTGATAGGATAAAAAGGAAGCGGCCTTTTTGCCGCTCTTTTCGCTGGATTTCCTTGACCTCAAGCTTTTGCTGCTTTTTTTGCTCGTAGAGTCCTTTTTTATTTACTTGTTCCATAATGTATAGATTATTGAAATCGCGGGCGAGTATTTATATGACTGCGCTTGAACTCATCTTATGCGAAATCCCTGAAAAATGCAACCCACGCAAGACCTCCACGCCACTGCAGAACAGAGTTCTGCCCTACGCTTTGCGTTTTCTAAGCCAGAAACCAAATGCAAAACCAAAGACAACTCCTACAATACTGCTTAACATAAAGGCAATCACAAAGCGGTTTATATTCGGTTTGGATTCTCTGCCTTGCACATCCATGAGGAAATCCGGTGATTCGTAGATTTTTTGAGAATTTGAAACGAGAACGAAATCAATAAAAATCTCATGGAGGCCTGTATCGGTGAATGCATAAGGAAATTCCCAAACCCCACCCGTCACTTTTATATCACCTTTTTCAAAAAGGAATTCTCTTTTGGTACTTCCGATGCCACCAAGCTTTGCGATGCGAATTTTCACAACTAAGTCTTCACTAACCAGTTTGCTCTTTTGAAGATCCACAAAGGAAATGAGCATTGAGGTTTTTTCATTGATTCTTGGGGTAAAAGGAGAACGCGCAAGATTAATGAGGTATTTACCCTCGACAACTCGTTGATCGCCGCCGTTTGCCAAAGACACGGCCGGGGCGGCTACAAACAGCAGTAGTAAAATTACTATCGCCTTATGCAATATTACTTTTTGTTTTAATTCATTTGTTGCCATGAATCACCGGCGTCATTTGACCGATAGACAGCCCCGTCTTCAGTGGAGGCGGTGACTTCTCGAGAATTGTCGGGATTAATTGCGATCGCCGCAATTTTTAGTCCTTTAAGATCGCCGAGCTCACTCCAGTTGCGCCCTTCGTCAGCACTTTTCCATATCCCATCTTTTGTCCCGGCATACATGGTGCGCAAATCTTTGTGGAGCGTTGCAAGAACATAGACGGTGGTATTACTGAAGACATCCGTAGTTTTTGTCCATCCACAGAAACAACTGAATGATTGATACATGCCGTCGGCGGTACCGGCAAGGAGAAGTCCCCAATTATCCCAGCCCATCGATTTATCCATGCTTGTTTGCA
>CAYTEF010000065.1:0-4636 GCA_964436845.1 uncultured Candidatus Saccharibacteria bacterium | reverse complement strand
CTCCAACCCTTGCGGGCGTGGATTTTAGACGCGAATAAAGCCGAAAAACTGTCGGTGAGCGACAGTTTTCCTGAAATCAAGGCATTTGTCCAAAAGATCGGAACGAACCCCTTACTTTTGGACAAATCCGTTTCCGTTTCGTTTGGCGAGCCGTGGGATTCGGTGGCCGAAAAAATTGCGCTTCGCGCACCCGCCGAGCCGAAGGCGAGGCAGAACCAAACGTCCGAAAAATTGCAAAGTTCCTTAATGTGGACCTGGGGAGAATCGAACTCCCGACCCAGCAATGCGAATGCTGTGTAATACCACTTTACTACAGGCCCTCTTTCTTTAGGGGGTTTGCCAAATTATAATCCTTTGGTACAATGGGTGCAAGTATGCTATACTTAGATTTTCTCTATGCGCATTATTGATATCAAAAGCAAGACCATAAATGAGGAAGAGCTGGAAGCCCTGCGGCGCAGGCGGTTTCATTTGGATATTCAGGAGGTAAAAAAGGAGGAGGTAAGAAAGCTCCCGGCGTATGAACTGGAAATCGGGAAAAAGGAAAAAAGCAAGTGGTTAAAGGGCATTAAGCAGATCAGCTTTTCCTTTACCACCCAGTTTGCCACAAAACGTTATCGTATTAAAACCTCGTTTATCTTAAGCTGCATTCTCATTTTTACGCTCATGAGCGGAGCAAGCGGTGTAGGAAGTCTTCTTTCACTAAAGAATCAGCTGTTTGAAAGCGGCAAATACGCCCTGGCAAACGCTTCTCCCCAAAACCTCTTTAGAGCTTCTCTGTCGGTAAAGGAAACAAGCAAAAAACTCTCCGTCCTGGGCACCCTGCCCGAGCTGCTTTCCGAAAAGGCACGTGCCTTAAACCTTGGTTCCGCGTGGGCGGAATTTTTTTTGCGCGCTTCGGGGTATTACAATCCCCGCTACTATTTACTTCTCTTCCAAAACAATTCTGAAATGCGCGCGACGGGAGGATTTATCGGCTCTTACGGGCTCATTAAAGTTGACGAAGGGAATGTGGAAATAAAAAAAGTAGAGGGGATTTACCAGGCATCAGGCCAGCAGGAGATATTAGTCATCCCGCCCGAGCCTATCCAAAAGGTCTCTGAATCCTGGCAGATCCACGACGCGAACTGGTTCTTTGATTTTCCCACCTCGGCAAAAGCAATTTCGTGGCTCTATGAAAAATCAGGAGGGCCAACCGTGGACGGTGTTATCGCGGTAACGCCCGAGATTGTAGAAAGCTTTCTTGCCTTAACCGGACCCATTTACCTTGAAAAATTTGATACCACCATTGACGCGAAAAACTTTATGGATGTTCTCCAATACGAGGTTGAGGTAAAGTATCGTTCGCGCGGCTTGGATGATCCAAAGGAAATCATCGCCCAGCTAGCTCCCCTCCTCATGGAACGCCTTCTTGAATTTCCCAAGGAAACGCTTGTTTCACTCTTCCTTTCAAGTTTAGAGAGAAAGGAAGTGCTTTTTTATTTCGCGCGAAACGAAGAGCAAACATTCATGAACTACCATAACTGGGGAGGTGCCATTCGCCACAGTCAAGGAGATTACCTTGCGGTGGTTAATTCAAACATTAACGGTTTTAAAACAGACCGTATGATTGAACAAAAAGTGGGGCATGCCTCACAAATTCTTGAAGACGGACGCATTATTGACACCCTCACCATTATAAGAAAACACCGCGGAGGAAATGAGCCCTACGAATGGTATAATAAAGTAAACGCGGACTTCCTGCGCGTGTATGTGCCAAAAGGATCCCTCCTTCTTGACGCTTCCGGCCACACGCTTGAGTCTAATGACAAACCTCGCGATTATAAAAGCAAGGAATTTCGCGAGTATCCACTTGTAAAGCAAGCGAACGAAAAAACAATTATTGATGAGAAAACCGGCACAAGAATCTCTGAGGAAAACGAAAAAACTGTTTTTGGCAACTGGGTATATGTATCTCCCGGGGAAGAGGTGAAAGTCACCTACACTTACCAACTGCCTTTTACCCTAAAAAAAGAAGGGGGCATTGCTTCGCTCTTCTTGGCGGTTCAAAAACAGCCGGGTATAACATACTCACTTGGACGAACCGTAAAAACTCCCCCCTCATGGCAAGTGATCAAGGAGTTTCCTGAAGAAAAAAGGGAATATACCCTCCTTGATAGAGACCAAATGTATGCAGATGTCTTTTCGTACCAATAGTATCCTTAATGCCGCATTCTTAATTGGCATAGGCGGGATTATATCCCGCCTTTTAGGGCTTTTAAGAGATCGCCTTTTGGCAGGGACATTTGGCGCGTCGCGAGAGCTTGATATTTACTATGCGGCATTTCGCATTCCGGACTTTATTTATGCCATTCTCATTTTGGGAGCAATATCTGCCGCATTTATTCCCATTTTCAATTCCCTTAACTCAAAGGAAGAGCAAAGTGTCTTTGCCTCCGCCGCGCTCAATTTGATAACCCTCTCGGTAGCCGCTATTTCGGTTTTTCTCTTTTTATTCGCCTCGTTTATTATTAACCTTATTGCGCCTGGATTCACAAGCGATGAAAAATCTCTCACGGCATTTTTAACCCGTATCATGCTTCTCCAGCCGATTATTCTTTCCATGAGTAATGTCATAACAAGCATTCTCCAAAGCTCCAATAAATTTTTTATGACGGCACTGGCACCCTCTCTTTACAACATTGGCATCATCATAGGGATTGTTGCCTTTTTCCCTTCCTGGGGTTTAACAGGCTTGGCATTTGGAGTGGTACTTGGCGCATTGCTCCATTTTCTCATTCAAATTCCCGCCCTCGTAACCCTTAAGATTGGCTGGCGGCCTATCCTTTCATTAACGCAGGAAATACGAAAGATGCTCACGCTCATGGGTCCGCGCATATTTGGCATTGCCTCTGACCAAGTGAACTTAATTATTATTACCGCCATTGCCTCAACCCTCTCATTTGGAAGTATTGCGGTATTCAACCTCGCACAAAATATTCAGGCAGCACCGGTAGGTGTGGTAGGCATCGCCCTTGCAACCGCGGTATTCCCCACGCTTTCACTTACATTTTTTCGCACCAGAAGGGAAAAATTTGCTGACGTTTTTTTGCAAACCTTTCGCCTCATTTTGTTTTTCGGCATCCCCCTCTCTATCCTTTTTATTTTACTTCGCGCGCAAGTTATTCGCGTAATATTAGGCACCGGCAACTTTGGCTGGGAGGACACGCGGCTCACTGCCGTAGCTTTGGGGCTCTTTGGCATCTCGGTATTCGCCCAAAGTTTAACGCCACTTCTCACCAAAGTATTCTACTCTATGCACGACACCAAAACACCGGTAATAATAGGCATCGGCGGTGTTATATTAAACATTGCGTCGGCCCTCTACTTTATATCTCTCCTTGCTCATCCAAGCGCGCTTACCGCAACCTTAACAACCCTTTTGAAGCTAGAAGGAATTGCTGATATTAGTATTGTAGCCCTTCCCCTTGCATTTTCTCTTACAGAAGTGGTAAAATTCTTTTTTCTCCTCATGATAGCGCTTACTCGTATAGACGGGGACGTAATAAAAAATATTAACATAACGTGGTTAAAAATTGTTTTTTCCTCAAGTATTATGGCGGCAATCACCTATCTTTCACTGCGTCCTCTCTCCCTCATGGTTGACATGGAAACGGGATTTGGCGTCTTTTTTCAGGGACTGGGCGCGGGACTCATTGGCATCAGCGCATACTTCCTCATTACCTATGCCCTCAAAGAAAACCCCTTTGTTATCTATCAAAAAACTAAGCAAAACCTAACCTTATAACCTTTTCATGACGCTCATTATTGTAGAATCTCCCACCAAAGCGCGTACCATTAAGCAATTTTTAGGCAAAGATTACGAGGTTATCTCTTCCTATGGCCACATTCGCGACCTGCCTAAAAGCGAACTTGGCATTGATGTAAAAAATAACTTTGAGCCGACCTACGTCATCCCCCCAAAAGCGCAAAAAACCATAAGAGAGCTTAAGACACAGGCAAAAAAAGAAAAAACCATTATTCTTGCAACGGACGAAGACCGGGAAGGGGAATCCATCGCATGGCATATCGCCCAAGTTCTTGCTATCCCGCAAACAAAACTAAAACGCATTGCTTTCCATGAAATTACCCCGCAGGCGATTCAGGAAGCGCTTTTGCACCCCCGCGATATTGACGAAGGGCTCGTGAACGCCCAAAAAGCGCGCCGCGTGCTTGATCGGCTTGTTGGCTATAAACTTTCGCCTCTTTTATGGAAAAAGATTCTACGCGGGCTTTCGGCAGGGAGAGTGCAGTCCGCGGCACTGCGCCTTATTGTGGATCGCGAAGGAGAACGAAAAAAATTCATCGCCCAGGAATACTGGACCATAGAGGGACATTTTGACGTAAATAGAAACCTCCTCGTTGCCCTCCTA
The DNA here is from genome assembly GCA_964436845.1 of uncultured Candidatus Saccharibacteria bacterium. GTDB lineage: Bacteria > Patescibacteriota > Minisyncoccia > 2-01-FULL-47-10 > JBBTYX01 > CAYTEF01. The sequence continues at coordinate 224 of CAYTEF010000065.1, read as the reverse complement.
GAGGCCGTTGCGGCCAAAAAGCTTGATAAGTTTGCCATTGCCAGCGAAGCGCAAGCCTCAAAAATAAAAGAAGACCTTCTTAAAAAAACCTACATCGTAAGCGATGTGCAAAAAAAGGAATCACTTAGATATCCCGAACCCCCTTTTATCACCTCAACCCTCCAGCAAACCGCTGCGCAAAAATTCGGATGGAGCGCCTCCTTTACCATGAATATCGCCCAAAA
>CAYTEF010000064.1:0-4656 GCA_964436845.1 uncultured Candidatus Saccharibacteria bacterium | reverse complement strand
GATATACTTTTGAAGGAACAGGCGATGACTCTTTCTGACCAAGGGCTATGGGCTAATCGCCTTAAAAAGGCACCCGAGGAGGTGCTTGAGCTTTTTATATATGCCGTAGAAAAGGATTCCTCTTCCCTTTCTCTTTTTACCGACCTTCTAAAGAGGAAAATAGAGGCCAAGGAAGGCAAGGTGGAAACTGATGACGTTATTCTCTATGAGAGAAAAGAACTCAAAAGAGCGATTGCGCAGGATGATGAACAATAATGATCAATATGAACGAACAGGGAAAAAGAATCCATTATCCTCTAGAAATATCAGTCAAAGAGTGTGCGGATCGGAAGAAAATTCGTCAAGAAAACAATGGGCAACAGGGTAAGGAAATAAAGGATCAGGAGGGGAGAATTTTTGAGGAGGTACTTACGCGCAAAGAAACTGCTCAAAAAGGGCCGCACGTTAAAAAGGTCATTGCAGCCATAACTCTTACAACTCTTGTGGCATTGGACTATAGATCAACGCCTCAGGAGGTGAGAGAATTTATTAAAGAGCAGATAAGCAGCTACGGAGAATTGGGGAAGGAGTATTTCAATCATATGCTCAAGAAAAAGACCTTAACAAAGGAGCTTATAGCCTCGTTTTTCCCGGAGACACCATTCGCGTTATGGCTTCAAGCGATACGCCTAAGGGCTATACCATAAGGAATTTTTTATCAAAGGATGGAAGACAGGCACCCGGGTGGCTGCCAAATAAACCCAGAGAATCCGCTCCCCTTAACGAAGCAGCTATTTCCGCCCCTGAATTACAGGAGGCCCAGGAGGTAGTTATCCCCCACGAGGAACATAGCGAAGAAGATGAAGCAAAGCACGTTGCCCAAGAAGCGGCCCAGCGGGAAAGGCAATTAGCGGAAGAGAAGAGAAAAGGAGAAGAGCGAAAGATTGCAGAGGCAATGGTAGATGAGCTAAACAGGAACGTTGCCGCCTATATTAAAAGGTTGGGCACGTGGGCGAAATGGGTCTAGCAGACGATATTCGCAATCATGCAAACGAGATTAAGCTGGTTGCAAAGGAGCAAGAGCCCACACTAGCGAATGCCGGGGAGCATCTCATACATATTCTTTCTCTCTATAAAGCAGAGCTTTCCAAGATAAAAGAGCACGACGCCAAGATATACGAAAGAGAGGTCACGCGTCTAATGGAGTTGGTACAAAAGGTTGAAGCGACAAGCAATTGGGAATTAAGAAAGGACCCGCGATTTTCGTAATTGCTTAAATTTTACGCTTTCATTGTTTCAAGGACTTTGTCGGCAACGCCGTAATCAACCGCGGCTTTCGCATCTAAATAGAAATCGCGATCCGTATCTTTGGCGATTTGATCAATGGGTTTTCCCGTATGGCGCGAAAGCACTTGGTTAATCTGTTCCTTTACTTTTAGAATGTGGCGTGCCTGAATTTCCACATCCACTGCCTGTCCCTCGGCTCCTCCCATAATTTGGTGCAAGAGGACGACAGAATTTGGCAGGACGATGCGCTTGTCCTTTGCTCCTGCGGCAAGGAGTACGGCACCCATGGAGGCGGCGGTCCCCACGCAAATCGTCATCACCGGCGCCTTTACATATTGAATCGTATCGTAAATGGCAAGCCCCGAGGACACCATGCCGCCCGGGCTATTGATGTAGAGCTTTATGTCTTTTTCCTGATCCTTGCTGTCAAGGTAGAGAATTTGCGCGACCACTGTGTTTGCCACGGGATCGTTAATGGGGCCGGAGAGAAAAACAATCCTGTCTTCCAGAAGCCGGGAATAAATATCGTAGGCAAACGTTGGTCCCCGCGAACTCTTTTCAATAACAGTGGGAATGATTTGATTGCGAATCATAGGAATATATTACGTGGTTATAATTTGTTTATCTAATATTTGGCTAAATACTTTTTCCTCAAGCATTTGCTGGCGGAGCTGATTTTTAATAGCTTGAGGATTTATTTCTTTTGCCGCCTCATCAGGATTTGAGAAACGCGCAAGTATGGCAGAAAGACGCTGGTCTATTTCTTCATCGGTTACCTTGATATCTTCTTTCTTGGCAATATCATAGAGGATAAAAGCGTTTTCCAGACGTTTTCGTGCTATCTCCTGGGCCTGCTTAAGAAAATCATTTTCCGTCCTTCCGATCTGTTTGAGATATTCTTCCACGCTCATGCCCTGGCGTTCAATCTCGCGCACTTCATGCTCAACAATTTTTCTCGCCTCCTGATCAATTAAAAAAGGGGCTAGTTCAATGGCAGAAGATTCTCTCACTGCTTCCAGGAGTTCATCGCGCTTTTTTCGCAGGAAGAGCTGATTTTTTTCATAGAGCAGTCCTTCCTTCACGGAAGCCTTCAGTTCCCCGAGGTTTTTAAAATTGCCAAGCGAGCGCGCAAACGTATCGTCCAATTTTTCGGCCTTGCGTGATTTCTTAATGTGGTTAAGCGCCCGGCTTATTTCCTCCTCGCTCACCTCTGGCTTTCTCCCCTTGACTTCTATATTTTTATGATCCGATAATTTGATGGCGGGCCACAAGGCAAGTCCAATTTCAAATTCTAACGGCTTTCCCTTCTGAATCTGGGTGAATTGGATAAGGGGTTCGCCAATAAAATAGAGCCGCTGCGTTTTGAAAAAGTCAGGCAGGACGGCCTTTATCGCCTCGCGTGCCACGCTTTTTGTCACAAGGTTTTTATCAAGCGATTTCTCTAATATTTCAAAAGGAACCGTTCCGGGACGAAAACCTTTCACGGGGTTTTCCTTGGAGAGCTCTTGAGCCGCGCGTGTAAAGTAGAGATCCCCCTCGCTTCCTTCAAGAGTTATCCGGAATGTTTTGAATGACGCTTCGTCTTTAAGAATTTTTACGTTCATTTTTTTTCGCTTTGCTTGTCTTGCGAGGAGCGGCCTTTTCTTTTTTGTCCTTTTTGTTTTCTTTCTCTTCTTCCTTTTCCCCCTTTTCTTGCGGGATATCTCCTTCGTTTGGAAGTTTGATATCAATCTTCCATCCGGTAAGTTTTGCCGCGAGCCGCACATTTTGTCCCTTCTTCCCGATGGCTAAGCTTTGCTGATCTTCAGCAACAAATGCGGTTGCCCTGCGCAAGGCTTCATCGTCAATGCGCACGCCAATGACGCGCGCAGGGGACAAGGCATTATCAATAAACTGCGCAGGGTCTTGCGCAAATGGAATAATATCAATTTTTTCTCCGCTAAATTCATTAATGACAATGGCAATGCGCGTACCTTTTTGGCCCACGCAAGAACCAATGGGGTCAATATCCGGATCATGCGAGAGTACGGCAATTTTTGAGCGCGACCCCGCTTCCCTCGCAACGGCTGCAATTTCCACCACACCGGATGCAACTTCGGGCACTTCCTGGTGGAACATACGAATGAGCGCCTTGGGTGAGGAGCGGGAAAGGTAAATAGCAGGGCCTCGCATTGCCTGATCAACTTTTGTGACATACACTTTTAACCGTTTATTCGGCTGGTAGTATTCGCCGGGAATTTGATCAGGCCCGATTAAGGTGCCGGTTGCTTTCCCCAGATCAACGTAAACAATCGTTCCCTCAACGCGCTGGACAATGCCGGAAGCCATTTGACCCTCCTTTTCCTTAATACTATTAAAGACGAGGGATCTTTCAAGCTCGCGCAGGCGCTGGGTAATGACCTGTTTTGCGGTTTGCGCGGCAATGCGTCCATACTGCTCCTTTAATTTGAGAGGGAAAAGAACCCAGTCGCCCGGCCCGGCATCCTTAAAAAGTTTTTTCGCTTCTGAAAGGAGAATGTGCCTTTGGGGTTTAAATTTAATAACCGTTTTTTCTTTCTCTTCGCCTGTTTCCATTTCCTCGCCTGCCAGCTGTTCCTGTAAGTCGCCTTTACGCAGTTCCAGGGGCAGGTCCGTGTCTCTGCTTTTCACCTCTTCAAGGGCTATTTCTTTTGCGTCTTCAGGATTCTTTAAGAGGTCTCCTGAAACAACGAGTTTTTTTGCATAGACAAGAAAGGTTTTTTTATCAGCGTCAAAGACCGCCTCTACCTTTTCATCCTTGTCGCAAAACTCTTTTTTATAGGCTGCCGCGATAGCCCACGACACCGTGTCAAAGATTTCCTCCTTTGGTATTCCTTTTTCCGCGGAGAGCTGGGTAATCGCTCCTTGTAAGTCTTGTAATTTCATAGGGGTAATAAATTAAGGCCCGTTGCCGGACCTTTCGTATGACAAAAGTATAGCATAGAGAGAGTCGTTGTCAAGACGACGCGTTGGTGCTACTTGCGTTTTTATCAGGCAGGTCCGTGTCTAGTTTTGGGTTCTCAATTGTTTCTCCCTGCTCCTTTTTTTCAATAACTGCGGTAGGCGCTCCCAAGGGTTCTTCTTCCTGACTTTCTTCAACAGCGGATGTTTGTATAATCCAGTAAGAGAAGGAGAGGGGGTAGAGCGCGGGCATTGAAAGGCGAATAGTAAATTCTCCTTCTTTTTGCTCTACGATGCTCCAGTTCATGCCTTGCGGCGCAATGCTTTCCCGAAGGGTGAGAAAAATTCTGCTTTCGTAGTGCACCAAGGGATGTAGGATGGTTTTTGAGTCTTCTCCCCCTTCAATCCTTATATCTCCGACAATCTGCCCCTTCCCCCTTGGCAGGGTAAGGGTGCCGTCTTTGGCGATTT
>CAYTEF010000063.1:0-4657 GCA_964436845.1 uncultured Candidatus Saccharibacteria bacterium | reverse complement strand
ATTGGCAGACGTGGGCAAGGAAGTAGAACGCTCACTCTTACCGTTCCTTCCCGAAGGAATTGAAGTAGTAAATATTGGCCACCATGGATCAAAGACTTCGTCGGATAGAGGATTCTTGTCGCGAGTTTCCCCCAAGCTTTTTGTTATTCAGGTGGGGGAAAGTAATCGCTACGGACATCCGGCAAAAGAAACGTTAGAAACACTTGCGCTCGTGGGAGCTCCAATATGGCGGACGGACAAAAGCGGAACACTGACAATCCTAAGTGATGGAAAAACTTATTGGGTGAAGTAGATTTGACTTTAAAGAAGAGAATTGCTATAAATGGTTAATCATGGGATACGAACGATTTATTGAACGTACCGCACTCATTATTAAACCCGACGGCGTGCGTCGCGGTTTAATAGGAGAAATTATAAGTCGCGTTGAGCATATGGGACTAAAAGTCGTCGGGCTTAAAATGGTGCGTCCGACGCGCGCGCATATCAATGATTTTTATCCTCAAAAAAAGGAGTGGATTTCGCGCTTAGGCGAAAAAACGCTCAAAACGTATCAGGAGTACGGCGTAAATCCCAAAGTTGAATTAGGAACCGATGACGCCTTTGTTATTGGCAAAAAGGTAAGAGAATGGATTCTGGAAACATGGCTTTCCGGCCCCGTGGTGGTAATGGCAGTTGAGGGTGTACATGCCATTGCGAATGTGCGCGCGATGGTAGGCCCCACCATGCCTACCTTTGCCCAGCCGGGCACTATTCGCGGCGATTACTCCATTGATTCAGCGGTTATTGCAAACCTTGTGGGCCGCGCGGTAAAAAACTTGGTCCATGCTTCAGAAAGCCCGGAAGAGGCAAAACACGAAATTGAACACTGGTTCGCGCCAGAAGAGCTTCACGCGTATAAGCGGGCAGACGAAGAAGTCCTCTTGGGGAAGGAGTGAGGGAAGGGCATTGACATCATTTTAAGGAAGAGTATAATATTCATTATTATGAATGCCAAGCAACACTCCCCGATGATTTTTGCACCGATTAAGCAAGTAAACCGCATAACGCAGGGAGTTTTGCTTAGGTAAGGGAAATTTTACAAGAATATAAAAAGACAAAGCAAAGCTCCAAAATTAAGGAGCGATTTTTTTTGAAAAAGACCCTTCGTTCGTTTTATCTTCAAGAAAGATAAAACCACCGAGGGGTTTAAATTGAATATAATATAGAAAATAGAAAGGAGAAGTTTTATGGTAGATGTTGCGCCGGAATTTCCCCCAGGGGTTGAGGAATTGTTAGAAAAATGTAGAGAGAAAACTTTAAAACTAGCGGCCATTGAGGAGGCTATGAAAAGTAGTCCTCCTCGTAACGACCCCTTCCACTTAGGGGGACGTGAGGAAGATTATAACCTTACGTTAGAATCTGTGCGAAGGCAGGTTCTTGCTTTACAGAATTTGATGACAATATAAAGGAGGGTCTCATGGCAGAAGTAAAAACAGGGGGCTACCCCTTCCACACTAGTGGGAATGCTCCCACAGGTATGTTAGGGGCTTATCCGCGTCCAACGCGGAGGCCCAAAACTATTGTTCAAATTCTTAACGGTGAGGGGAAAAAGAAAGAAGGTGAAAAAAAGTAGGATTTCCCCTGCATGTTCTTTTAATTGGGCCTCTACGCATGCGTAGAGGCCCAAATTTTTTTACCCTTGACAGTAAAATTCTTTTCTCTATAATGAATAAACATTTATGAATATTATAGCCAAGACCCTTGGGAAGGAAACAAAAATGATGATGATGGGCATGGTGATGCGCTCTCAAGCGCGGGGGTTTTGGTGTGAAACTTTAACAAGTTTCTAAATTATAAAGGTCTCAAAGATTTACTCCAAAGCTCCCGCGAGGGAGTTTTTTCATTGCCCAAATTTTTTAAGGGCAAAAAAGTACATTGTAAGGAAGGAGGGAATATCATGGGATATATATCGCAAAGACAAAGGCGAGCCATTGAGTCATTACGTTTTTATGCTACGCCATTGCCAAACCTCGCTCATCCATTCTTTCTGGGACACCGTCATGTCTATATTTTAGGCATTAGCACAGGCATTGGTACCTGTTCAGATGTGCGTGACGTGGATGTTTTGGTTTTGGGATTAGGGCCAGTGATGCGTCCACATATTCCTTTTGGCTGCTCAATTGAAAGGTGTGCGTATGCGGTACTTGAAAGGGATGCAACCGCGGGGGAGAAGGAAGAATATTCCTACTTCGTGCATGGATGTGTTGAGCTTCTAAAGCCAGAGAACATAAACGGAAAGAGTTTGTTCTCTCTTACAGGAGTGAAACAGTGTTATCCCAGGCTTTAGTTTCAGCCTGGCGGCGCGTGGCAAAAGACCATTGCGTCGCCGGCTGTTTTCTTTTACCTGTGGACAATTCCCCTTGACAACTTTTTTATCCCAACTATAATGGTCATAGTTTATTTATGAATTTCCACAGCTCCCGGAATGTTATCCTTAATCTCCTTCTTATTGTAGGCTTTCGCCAGCCGGGGGTTTTGCTTAGGTAAAGAAAAATTAGCTAATACCACAAAAGATAAAGCAAGCTCCTGCCGCGGAGCTTATTTTTTTTCCCCGACCTTTCATCCTTCTTGTTAAAAGAGTATGGCAAAAAGGATGAGGGGTTGGCGATATGCGGCAAGTGAACACCGCGAGCGATCCTCGCGGCAAGTAACAAAAGGTAATCATTCCTTTCGTCGCGTATCGTCACGCCGCTCATGCACGTTGAATTTTTTGAGGAGGTGTTTATTATGAAGAGTCAGTCGTGGGAGAGTTGGTATGGGATTCCAGAAGAAGAAGTAGAGAAAAGAAAGGACGCTCGTCCTGAAGAGGGGGACAATGCTGGGGAGAAGTTTGATGCAGTATTCGCCCTCCTTCTTTTGATCGAATTTCCATGCGACTAAAAAAACGATAGGGGTCTCCAATGCGAGGCCCCTATGATATAAAGAGGAGATGTTTATGGAGTTAGTTTTTTTTCGGGTAACCCACGAGAAAGGAGGGCAAGAAAAAATTGTTATCGTAAATCTTGTCCTCCATGAGAACGGGAAGCAGGTTTTTGGCAATTGCGTGGGGACGGATGGCGTTACGGTTCTTGTAAGCGCTATCAATAAAGCCGCTTCTGATTTGAGCGGCAGGGATTTGCCCGAACCTGTGAACCCTCATTTCGTTCACTGGCAGAGAGGGGGAGGGGAATTCGTGTTCTTTATTGAAGGCGAAGAGCAACGAATTTTTGTTCCTGATGAAATGGACTCCCTCTTTGGAACCGCAGAGGCGTTCGTTGGGCACTTAAATAAGGAGGTAAATAAATGAAGCACCTTGAGAAGACCTTGCTGACAGCAAGGTCTTCTCGTTTGAAAAAATTCCTCCTCCTCTTGACACGACTTTTTAATCTGCTATATTTGATAAACCATATGAATACGCCATTCCAAAATTCCCTTATCTTTTCTTTTTATTTCTCACAAAGTGAGAAACAAAGTTCGCAAACAATTGTTAGCGAGCCGCAGGCGAGCTTACAAGTGTTTAGCGGTTTTTACTTTTTTACCCAGCCCGCTGGGATTTTTGGAATGAAGCTCAAAAAGTAGTAGAGAGAAATAAAAGAGTGTCATCCCAAAGTTCCCAGCATGGTGCTGGGGATTTTTATTTTGGAGGGCTGTACACTCAAAAACAGAAGGAGGTTTTATGCCTAATTTCATTTTAAGGGACGGGAAGCTCTATCCCGTCTTAACCGGCGAGGAAATTGTAAAAAAGAAAGGAAACGAGGAAGGCGAAAAAAAAGAAGAAGGAAAGGAAAAAAATACCGAAGAGGAGGCTTAAAATGGAAAAGCAGGTTCTGAATCACCGCAAACGACAGCACATGAAGTATAAAAAAAGGAGGGAAAAGGAGAAGGGAGCATATTTTGTGGAAAATAATGATCCTCCCTTCACCGTCCGCTTCACCCCCTCGGTCGAGGGAGAAAAAAAGGATAAAGCCGAATAAAAAGCTCTTTGCGGAAAGGAGTCTCGTGCAGTACGCGCGAGACTCCTTTTCTTTTTGCCAACCCCCCCATTGACATTCGTTTTGTTTTTGCTAATATAAGAAAACTTATGAACGAAATAGTGAGGAACAATTGGTGGAGCGCATATTTTGCCTAAAAGGGCAGAAGTGTTTGCGCTTGAGCCAATGTTTTCCTTGCTCCAAACCCTCCTGTTCTTTTAGGAGGATTTTTAATTATCGCGAGAAAGGAGAGAAATATTATGTCTCGCCCGAGAAAATGGAGGAAGTGTCCGGAATGCAACAAGTTAATGCCAAATGAACCGCATATGATCGTAGGAGGAATCTTCTATTTTATATGTCCTTCTGTATACTGCGCAGAGCCATTTTCTATATCGCATGGATGGATTCTCTCAAGGAGATTCCATCAAAATCCAGAAGGGAAGATATATAGAAGGATAATGCGTTAAGGAATGAGGGCTGCCAAAAACGGCGCCCTCTTCATTTTTTTGAAAAAAGTTATCCACAAGAAAAATTCAAAAGATTTTGGAAGATGAAACGGGAAATACCGTGGTTACGTGATATTCATGAATGTTTGACAATGTGATTGCAATAAATTATAATTAGTTAGCTTTAAGGTAAACCACTGGTTTGACCAGTGGACTCAAAGG
>CAYTEF010000062.1:0-4701 GCA_964436845.1 uncultured Candidatus Saccharibacteria bacterium | reverse complement strand
AGTTTTAGATGCATACGTTCTGAATACTATCACAGAACGTATCGTTATTCAACATATAACCATTAAACATTCTAAATTGTAGTGAAATGAATGTTCGCTTACCGCCGCAAAACATTGACGCGGAACAATCAGTCATTGGCGCCTTGATGCTTGATAAAGACGGCATTTATCAGATTGCCGATTTTTTGGTTGGGCAGGATTTCTACCAGCCAAAGCATCAGCTAATTTACGAAACGATGCTTGATCTTTTCTCACGCAATGAGCCCATAGACTTTTTAAGCGTGTCAAACCTTTTAAAGGGCAAAAAAATTTTAAAGGAAGTAGGGGGGAAAGAATATTTGGCAGAGCTCGTTGACATCGCACCCGCTTCGGCAAATGTTGCCTACTACGCGCAAATTGTGCGAGAAAAGCGCCTCTTGCGCGACCTCATTAACACGGCAGGGGAAATCGCGGAATTAGGCTATAACGAGGAAAAGAGTACGGCTGATATTTTAGATGAAGCAGAGGGAAAGATTTTTCAGGTGGCGCAGGCATCGGTGCGAAAGAGTTTTGTTGCCTTAAAAGAGGCACTGGGCGAAGCATTCAGCCGTATTGATCAGTTAACACAGGGAGCGGAAGCCCTTCGCGGCGTTCCCACCGGATTTGCCGATTTAGACCAGCTTTTATCAGGACTTCAAAAGTCCGACCTCATCATTTTAGCCGCGCGGCCCTCATTGGGAAAAACAACCCTAGCCCTTGATATCGCAAGAAACACGGCGATTATGCATAAGATACCGGTAGGTATTTTTTCGCTGGAAATGTCAAAAGATCAGTTAGTTGACCGGCTCCTCGCGGCGCAGTCAGGAGTAAACCTCTGGAAGATTCGTACCGGGCGGTTAACCTCAAAAGGGGAAGATAATGATTTTAGCAAACTGCAGGAAGCCTTTGGCGCGTTATCCAATATTCCCCTTTATATTGATGATGCAAACTCTTCAACCGTTATTCAAATACGCGCCATGGCGCGGCGCCTCCAGGCGGAGCATGGACTGGGACTCATTGTTGTGGATTACCTCCAGCTCATTCAGTCCCCCCACCATTCGCAGGCAAGCCTTGTCCAACAGGTAACGGAAATATCCAGAGCATTGAAAAACTTAGCCCGCGAACTCAATATTCCCGTATTAGTCCTTTCACAGCTTTCCCGCGCGGTAGAACATCGCGGCGCGGACGCAAAACCAAAACTTTCCGACCTTCGTGAATCAGGCGCCATTGAACAAGACGCCGACGTGGTTATGTTTATTTACAGGAAAGATAAGAGCAGGGAAGACAGTCCCACCAAAAACATCGCGGAAATTCTCGTGGAAAAACACCGCAATGGCCCCACGGGGAAAGTACAGTTCTATTTCAACGAACGGGCGGTGCGCTTTGAGAATCTTGATAAAGAGCATAAAGATATTGTCGGAACGGAGACGGAAGATTTTTTCGCGACACTGGAAGAGAGTATGGAATAAGGAGCGGGATTTCATTCTCGCTCCTTTTTCATCTAGGGCCCCTCTTTTTTAAGAAGGGGAGGAGCAGGGCGCCACACTTTTAGATATGGACAGCGCGTCCCCAAACACTCCACAAGGCTTTTCACTCCCGACAACCGCCTAGGCGGTTGAAATTTCGTACAAACATAGTCTATCCCCCGTAGGTCTATAAAGGTTTCTTCACCCAAAGTATTTTTGTCCCTCATTATTGTCCCCTCTATTTAAAACTCAAAGAACGCTAATAAAAAAAGCGCCACATAACGTGTCGCTTGGTGATACTATTTTTGAGATGAATGGATTTGGTAGTCATGTTCCATAGTAACAAGTGAAAAATTTTTGTCAAATTTTGCATTTTACCGCCTCTTCTTATATACTTTTTCCATGTATTCTTCCCTCCTCCAAAACCTTATTGAAAAACTTCAGGTGCTCCCTTCGGTGGGGCCTAAAACGGCCGAGCAGTACGCCTTTGCGTTAAAGGAATTAGATGCCAAAGAGCGCCATGAGCTGGCAGGAGCAATTGAGGAATTGGCAAAGCTCAAGCTCTGCGCTCTTTGCGGAAAAATTTGCGCAAACCCCAAAGAGACGGCGGGCAAAGTGCTTTGCGAAGTTTGCGCGGATCAAAAGCGCGACAAGTCGCTTTTGATGGTGGTTGAGTCAGAGCCTGATTTGGAATCCATAGAAAAAACCGGTAGATATACCGGCCTCTATTTTATTTTGGGCGCGGTTAATGAGAAAAGTATAAAAAAATTAATCCATCGCCTACAAACTACAAACTACAAACTACAAACTAAAGAACTCATTCTCGCCTTTGACGTTACCCCGCAAAGCGAGCTTTCCATATTTGAAATCAAGCAGGCAGTCAAAAAAGCATTCCCTAACCTCAAGCTTTCGCGCCTTGGCAGAGGCCTTCCCACCGGCGCCGATCTTCGCTACGCCGATGTGCAAACCATCTTAGGCGCCCTCCAGCATCGGGAAAACCTCTAACCCTTGTGTTTTTAGGTATTTTATCATAAGATTCCCGCAGGACCTGCCAAAGGTAGGTTACTTTGTCAATTGAGGAGGATAGTTATGCAGCCGCATGAGCGTATTATGGTGGCGCTTGATGTGCCAAGCGCAGAGCAGGCCAAAACGTTGGTAGGGGAGCTTCGGGGGTCTGGGGTCAAGTGGAAAGTGGGAAAACAGCTTTTCACTATTGCCGGTCCCGCAATCGTGGGGTGGATTCAGGGCAAAGGGGAGCAGGTTTTTTTGGATCTCAAATACCACGATATTTTAGAGACCGTTCGGAAAGCAAGCGTTGCCGCAGCTGACCTTGGGGTTTTAATGTTTAATATCCATGTGCAGCGCGAGGCTACGATGCGAGCGGTAACGGATGCGCTAAAGAATATTTCCCGTCGGCCGAAGGTTTTGGGCGTCACCGTCCTTACTGACTATGAAGCGGAGGATGTTGCTTCCCTGATGGGCTGGGACAGTCGTACGATGCGTATTGATGTGGAACAGCTCGTACTCCATCGCGCACGCCTTGCCCAAAGATGCGGGCTGGACGGGGTAGTATGCTCGGTCAAAGAGGTCCGCGCTATTCGGAGTTCCTGCGGATGGGACTTCTTGACTGTTGTTCCCGGGGTGCGTTCTTTGGGAAAGGATGCTCAAGATCAGAAGAGGGTGGGAACGCCGGAGCGGGCCATTATTGACGGGGCGGATTACCTTGTTTCCGGAAGGCAGATTACGGAGGCTTCTGATCCCGGTTCTGAAGTCCAGCGCATAGCGGAGGAAATTAAGAACGGCATGCGCATGCGACTTGCGCGTCGCCTTCGCGAAATCAAGGCAGTGGATTTCAACCTAGCGGATCCCTGGAAGATTAAAATTCATGATGAGCTTCCGGAAGCTCCAAAGTCTCCCTTCTATATTGATCAACGGATCATTCGTTCCTTTCCTTCTTTTCTTGAGGAGGTCGCTGATGTGTTTGTGGAGCTTTTGAAAAATACGGGGCCGCGGCCGGATCTTTTATGCGATGTTCCTACCACTATAACACCCATTGTGGCGGTAGTTTCACAAAAGATGGGAATCCCCATGATCTCGCCGCGACTTGATGTGAAAACTCATGGGATCAAGCGCGCTATAGATGGGGTGTGGAAGTTAGGTCAGAGTGTCGTTGTCCTTGATGACTTGAGGACCACCGGAGGTTCCAAAAAGGAGGTTCTGGATATTCTCCGGGGGCAGGGGCTTAAAGTGTTGCGAGTCATTGCCCTTATAGATCGCGGCACGGAGGGTCCAGAAATTGACGGCGTACCATTCTTTGCCGAGTATCCTTGGGAGGAAATGCTAGACCTATACAAAGAGGAGGGGGTGATTTCGGCAGGGGAATATTCTACGTCGCAACGATACCCTCAAGTGCTTGCGATATATAGGAGAAGTATTCCTAATTTTTAGTATTAATCCGCTCGGGCGCTGTGTCGTCCGAGCGCGAATTTTTTTAGAGCCCTAAGATGATGCGAATATGTTCGTGGATTTGCCCGGGAGGCAAGATCTTTGTCCCCTTTACGCATTCCACGCGAATCCAGTCCGGGAAGCGCTTTGTCATTTCAATAAAATTTTTGTAGCTTTCCAATTGGTGCTTTTTATTGCGCTCGGCGGCATCCATAGCACCCTTTTTGGATGAGCGTCCCTTCAGGAGAGTCTGGGAAATCATTGGCGGCACATCGCACATAATAACCAAGTCCTGTTTTAAAATTCCTAATTCTCCGTATCCTGCTTCAAAAAGCCATGAGCGCATTTGGTCTTTTTCTTTTTGCGTTTTTAATTTTGCCAACTGATGGCCAAAATTTGACGTAAAATATCGGTCGGAAAGAATAAAGATCCCCTCCGAAAGCAATGCTTTAATCTGGGGAGCCATGAGGGCCTCGTCAATCATATAAGGAAGAACGGCTAAATAGGGGTGTACATTCTCAAATTTCCCGAATTCACCATCAAGAAGGCGCCTTACGAGCGCGCCAAAATGCGACTCGGTATAGCGGGGGAAATCAAGAAGTTTTACTTTGTATCCCTTTGCTTCCAAGTAATCGCGAAGCAATGCTGTTTGGGTGGACTTACCCGACCCATCAGCGCCTTCAAACACGATGAATTTACTCTCCATAATCCTAGGGGATTTTCATAGTATCACCTTGGGAGTTAGACACCCTCACCTTTAGGTGAGGCCTTT
>CAYTEF010000061.1:0-4777 GCA_964436845.1 uncultured Candidatus Saccharibacteria bacterium | reverse complement strand
CCCATAATTCGCCCCAGCGTATGGAAACCGTTTTGTCCTTGATTTCAGGGTTAGAACCGATTTTCTGAAAAAACTTCTTCCATTCTAAGAAATTGGAAGTTTTTTCTAAATCGGCTGCTAACTCAGCCCTTATAATAAAAAATTAAACTTACCGAACTCTAATTTTATTTATTAACATTTCCAACAAATTTTTAACTTCTGTTTGGGCATCAGCTTCGGTTTTACTGTCAACAAATTTTTGCCACTGGTTCAGAATTTCCTCGTCGCCCAAATTCCTAACGGCGGTCTCCAGCTTCAACCTCGTGTCAAAATTCACTTCGGTTTCCGCTTTGAGAACTTCTTTAATGAAAAGCTTGGAGAACTCTAAAACCTTTTCGTTGGTTGTTTGAGTTTGCAGTGCGGCTTGGGTTTGACGAAGCTCTTTGACAAGAGATATATACTTGACGCCCAGAAAGACATTACCGGCAAGCAGAATCAAAATAATGATTAAAATTGTCTTTGGTTTATTCATAGATTTTTTGATCTCGCCAATCGCTCTCTTATTTTATCACGATAAAAGTTATAGAGCAATAAAATTATTACGACGGACAACAAAATCGTTTTCCAATCAACGATCGCGAGCCACCAGTACTTGGTTTTGAGTTCAATATTGATATGGATGCCAGAGCCTTCTTTAACCTGAAACGGCTTGCCGTCGTAAACAAGATAACCCGGGGTTTCCGCCTTAAGATAATAGTAGCCCTCGGGCACTAAAAACGAGTAGGTGCCCCTGACATCGGTTGTTTGCGGATTTTCCTGCTGATACTCCTTTGCCGGCCACATCTCATATTGCTTGGTTTCAGGATTCAACCAATAGAGAGAAACAATGGCGCCGGGGATACGGGTCTCTTTGTCGCCGTCCCGCTCGTAAATATACCCTTCGGGGTCAACCACCGTGGTTAATCTGATCTCTTTTTTGCCCAGTTCTGGATCATCAAAATCCATAACAGTGATGATTTCGTATTCGCCTTCAATCAAAGGCGCCTGGATTTCCGCGGTATAGATTCCGTCGCCGTCGGGATCGGTATATTCAAACTCCAGCAAAACCAGCTTTTCTTCAACTCTGACGGGCTGATCCTGGGTCTTGACAAAAACCGGAACAGCAAAAATCGCAGATGCCAATAGTGAATTGCGCGGAAGTTCCAAAGAAGTCGGCTGGCTCGCCTTTGACTTAAACACCACATAACCCTTAACACTCTTAACTGGTTTATCGGGCTTTACCACTAATTGCAGAGGCTTGCCGGAAATTGTGGCAATTTTCTGCTGAGGTTCGCCCTTATCGTTAACCGACAAGGCAATATTGAAATCCACCAATTCGCCGCCGGTTTTGGCAAAGACGATTTCCGTCGGCAATTGTTGTTTGACCGCAGGCGAAAGTTTGGCAACAGGAACGCCCTGGGGCAGAGCGAACTTGCCGGGTTCAATCTTGGCTGTCGGCAATCCGACTCTTTCCGTCAACCCTGGCAAAGTCAGTTTTACGGATTTTAGTTTCGCAACATCAGTAATTTTACTGACCCCTACATCTTCAAGGGTTTTCTCAAGTTCTGGAAATTTTTGAGCCAGATTCCTGATTCCTTTGGGCAGTGGCGCTAAAACAAATTCTCTGATTGGTTCAGACGGCAGGAGCTGCCATTTACCCTGAAAGGCCAAGGGTGTTTCCTTGGATACCAATTCTTCAATCGGAACTTCAGGCGGCTTCGCCTCTTCTTTCGGCTTGGGCTTCAGAAAGCTGGGAATTAGCGGAGCTATGGCTTCTGGGACTTTCTTGATTTCTTCAACGATTTTTTTCGGGACTTCTACTATCTTTTCAACTACCGTTTCTCCGACCCTTGTGATGCTGTCAGAAACAACATCGGAACATCGGCCCCATTGAGTGCAAAACTTGGCATAAACGGTTTTTGTGCCTTCGCCTAAAGACAGGTCAAAAGAAACAGAAACCTCCGACAATGAAGAATTATAGGAAACCTGAAAACCTTCTGGAAATTGAGAATTTTCAGAAATCCAAACCGCTTTGGTATTTGATCCGCCCTTCAAGGTCAAAGTAACTTTTCATGAATCGGTCTCCGAGGCATTGTCATTGATTAAAATCTTAAACCCGCCTTCGGGAGCTGTCGGCGGATTATATGCTTCTGGCGGCAAGCCACCACCTCCACCGCCTCCGCCGGAAGAACAACTTTGACCCAAAGTCGGACTACCGCCGCTACAGCCGGAAGGAGACGAAGAAATAATAGTCCTGGTTTGCTGACCTCCTGAACAACTACTCCAATCTGAATATGTCCAAGAAGTGCAAGTCCTCGCGCTTTGCGGCCGCCAATCGGTTTTAACTTTGTAATCGCCGCCAAAAATTATCCAGCCTATGTTTTCTCCCAAGGCCGATCCTGTGAATTCTCCTGAAGAATTGATAATCACTCCGCCGTTAGTGGGATTAAATTTTATCCAACCAGCATTCTCCGACCAAGCGTAGCCCGACAAATTTCCCTCACCATCATTTGTAATGTTACCTAAATATATCCAGCCGACAGTTTCGCTTAAAGCATAACCAGAAAGCCCAGAATCAGTAACATGAACGTTCCCATTGCTCGTGCCGAAATTCACCCAGCCGATGTTCTCTCCCCAAGCGTATTTGTAGGTCGAATCAATGGTGCCGTCGGTGTTTGAAGCAAAAACAGATTTTACTAAAAATCCAAAAATTCCACTTATAATAAGTGTTATAATTAAAACTGTTATTGAATTTTTGCTTACTATTTTACACATGCTTTTCTATGAAGAATTTTATCATAAAATCGAGCACAATACCACCAATACGAGAGAGAGAGAGAGAGAGTAAAACGCGGGCGGCGAAACTTTTCAATTTCAAAAATCTTTACAAGGCATATCTTGGTTGCCGAGAGAATAAACGGACTACGGATCACGCGGCGAAATTTGAAATAAATTTTGAATCAGAACTTCTGAAACTTTTTGTTTCGCCATTACCGATCCGAAACTGCGCGAGGTATGGGCCGCTGATTTTCGGGATCGTGTCGTCCACCATCTACTTGTCACTTATCTTGAGCCCGTCTGGGAAAAAATGTTTGTTTTCCACTCTTACGCCTGCCGCCAAGACAAGGGTGCCCACAAAGCCATTCGCTATCTTAAGAAAATTATCGCCCCGGATTTGTTTTTTCTCCAAGCCGAGATCCAAAGCTTTTTCGTTACCATAGACAAGAGCGTTCTGTTTTCTCTTATTAAAAAGCGCGTCAAGAACCCGGAAATCCTGTGGCTGGCCGAAAAAATTATTTCTCATGATCCGACCACGAATTACATCCCGAGAGGCGACCTAAAACTTTTACAATCCCTGCCGCCGCATAAATCTCTTTTTGGCAAAGTTAATTGCGGTTTGCCCATCGGCAATTTGACCAGCCAGTTTTTCGCCAATGTGTATTTAAACGAACTTGATCAATTCATTAAACACTCGCTCAAATGCCGATATTATTTCCGCTATATGGATGATCTGTTGTTGCTTAATTCTTCAAAAGAACAATTGCTTATATGGCGCGATGGCATTGAAACTTTTGTTGAAACTAATTTAAAGCTCAAACTTCACCCCAAAAAGCAGATTCTCCAGCCGGCAACGAACGGCATCAATTTCTGCGGCTACATAATCAAGCCCGACTATACGCTTATCAGGCGGCGAACCGTGAAAAAACTTAAAAGCAAATTGTGGCATTTCAATCAAAAAGTTCTGAAAGCGCTTGATCCAGACGACACATCTCGCGCTTGCGACATAATTTTCAATGATCCTTTTATTGTCTTTGATAATAAAAGATTTACGGATGATTTTCGCCACATTTTTTCATCAATCAATTCCGTTTACGGATTTTTCAAGCACGCCAACTGCTGCAATCTGCGAAAAACGCTTTATGAAAGGCACTTCGGAATTCTGAAAATTTATCTTGAGCCGATCAATCGAAATTACGATTATTTTATTTGGAACCCCGTGAGATAACTACGAAGGCGATTTTTAATATATCTTTTTCCCCAAGCAGTTTTAAGGTACTTTTCCCGATTTTTTGCATCTTCCTCATCTAAACAAGCTTCGTAGTAAATAAGTTTAAACGGTCTTCTATGTTTTGTGGAAAAAACTTCCCCATTTTGATGCTTTTTAAATCGCTTTCGTAAATCATTGGTAAAACCAGTATAGAATTCCTTATCTTTTAATGATTGCAGAATATAAGTATGAAACATATTTATTATCTCATGGGGGAAAGAGCCTTATTAAGCTTGAGCCCCTAGCCCCAATAGAGCTAAGGGCTCAAGTACGGGAATCATTAGGACGGAAGACGGCACGGAATCTGTTGCCATTGTTGACATTATTGTTATTGAAGTTGGAACAGGCGTTATTGCCGGCTATCCGCGCATTGTTGTTGTTGTGCTGCTCTGAAAGCCATTGTCCCGCTACTATTCATTTTCCCGACCAATCTTTGCCGAAGCTTAGTATGTGTTGAATAACGATACGTTCTGTGATAGTATTCAGAACGTATGCATCTAAAACTCCATAAAAATGCAAGAACGACATCAGCCGTAAGGGAAGAGATTAAACGTTCCAAGGAGAGCATCTATTCTTTGTCTAAAAAATACCACCTCAATTGGGGAACAGTTAAGAAATGGAGGTTGGCTGAAAGTGTCCAAGACGTCTCTTCCCGCCCCCATAAGCTTAATACGACGCTCACTAAATGGCAAGAGGATTTGATCCTCTTTG
>CAYTEF010000060.1:0-4823 GCA_964436845.1 uncultured Candidatus Saccharibacteria bacterium | reverse complement strand
TACTTGGGCACAATGAACGAGGCAAGTTTCGCGGGAAGCTCAAGAAAAAAGGAGACCACGCGATGCGCCGCCAACCTTGTTCCTTCCCGTATGTCATCTAACACCCCTGCTCGCGCGTGAAAGGGAAAAACCACTAATACAAAAACCATCGCGCATATAAATACCAGAGATTGTATATGTCGGGGATGCATATTTAATATTTCACTTTCCAATTATTGCACTCTCGCTTCCAGTGAAGCAACCCTTTCCTTTACGCGTTCCAGTTCTTCTCGTATTAGTTTTCGTTCCCTTTCGTTTTGGTTCTGCCCATCCAGAAGCGCGTCAACCCTCGCTTCCAACTCGCCCAGACGGCTCTTGATTTCTTTGATATCCTTTTCCATTAGTCCCAATCGGGATTCTATACGGTCAAACCGCTCATCCATGGCATCAAAGCGCTCATCCATGGCATCAAAGCGGTCATCCATGGCATCAAGTCTTTTTTCCACCTGTTCAAAGTGTTTGTCAACCTCAAGAAACCCTTTTTTTGTAATGCGGGCTAAATCGTCAATACTCTTTGCCACATGGAAAAGCGTAATAGATTTTTCAGCTTGCTTTCTCATTGGTAAAATTATATCATAAGAAAAAAACTATGCAAGAATTAGCATCTTGATTTTCTTTATGGCAAACGATACAATGGACCAACAATGATCACCCTTATTGCGCAAAAAGTAAATATCTATCCCGGGGACGGAAAACATGCTTATGCCAGAACCGGAGAGCTTTCTTTTATGCATTTAAAAAAGGTGGGGGCCAAAGGTGTTCTTATCGGCCATTCCGAGGCGGGAGAAAGCATGGAAGAAGTGAATAAAAAACTCCAGGCCGCTTTTGAAGCGGGGCTTAAAAGAAATATCGTGCTTTTAGGGGAAGAATGGAAAGATTTGGAAAAGCCATGGCATGAATTGAGTGAAGCAAACCGCAAACACGCAAAAAACATTGTGGAAGAAAAGTGTTTAAAAGCGTTTGAAACAATAGGCGAAGGAATACTTATGGAAACGGTGGTAAGTTATGAGCCCGGATGGGGGGTTAAAGGGTCGGGCAAGTCTAACGTGCCGCCACCCCAGCCCGAGCAAATTGAGGCAATGGCAAAGACCATACGGAGCGTCTTTATTGAAAAATATGGGCAGGAAATAGGTGGAGCAGTAAGAATCATCTATGGCGGGAGCATGTCGCCTGACAGGGCGGGGGAAATCATGCCGCTTGAGAATGTAGACGGATTTATTTTAGGTTCTGCAGGTACAAAAACAGAGTGGGTGAAGCAAATAGGCGAAGCTATAATCAAAAACAAAAAAGAGCAAACACCCGTACTGGCACTTAACTGGAAAGCGTATAATCTGGAAGAAGATTATGACGCATTTTTGAAAGTAGTCAAGCCACTTGAAAGAGAAATTGATGTGTATGTGGCGCCGCCGGCCACAGAACTTTTCATGTTAAATGAAATACTTAAACAGAAGGTAAAATGACAATCAAAGACGATTTAATTGCCGCGCTCAAGGAAAGAAACGAAGCAAAAGTTTCTACCCTTCGCATGGTACAAGCGGCTATAAGAAATAAGGAAATTGAAATAAAGAAGCGCGAGGCAGGTTTAAGTGAAGAGGAATTAATGGATGTTTTACTAAAGGAAGCGAAGAAGCGAAAGGAAGCCATTTACGCGTATGAAAAAGGCGGCAGAAATGAGCTTGTAGAGAAAGAAAAGGCGGAGCTTGGCATTATTGAAGGATACCTCCCAAAGCAAATGAGCGAGGAAGAAATAGAAAGGGAAGTGAGTTTCGTTGTAAAAGAAGTCGGGGCGCAAAGTGTAAAAGATATGGGAAAAGTGATGGCCCTTCTTGTGGCGCGCCTCAAGGGAAAAGCCGACGGAGGAAAAGTAAGCGAAATGGTCAAGAAAGTCCTAAGTGGCTAAATATGGAAACGGATACTTTCTATAACCTCCATAAAAAATACGCCCCTTCAGAAAAAATTCTTGATCTTGTGTGGTCGCACTCCTTAAATGTGGAAGGGATAGTAAAGAAAATAATCGCCGACCATCCTGAACTTCAAATCAAAGAAGACCTCGCGCGAGCGGGCGCGATAGCGCACGATATCGGCGTATATTTGGTTGAACCCTGCTCATGCCATAAAAAAGGGCGTGAAAAAAGCAAAGAACCCTATATCAAGCACGGCGTGATTGGAGCTGATATTATACGAAATGAAGGACTTGGCAAAGAAGTTGCATTGATGGTGGAACGTCACATCGGCACAGGGATTTCAAAAGAGCAAATTTTGAAAAACAATCTCCCCTTGCCTGTAAAGGATTTTATTCCTAAAACGCTTGAAGAAAAGCTTGTTGGCTATGCCGATAATTTTCACTCAAAAAAGCCAAAATTTAATTCATACGCAGAAATTAAAAAAGACCTTTCACATTATGGAGAGGAAAGCGTACAGAGGCTGGAAGAATGCAAAAAGATCTTTGGAATTCCCGAAATAAAAAATATATGAAGAAAAATTCATTTGAAGCAATCCTGGCATTGCAATTCGTACGCGCGACAGAAAAAGCCGCTATTGAAGCGGCAAAGTGGATTGGAAAGGGCCAGAGCAAGGCCGCAGATAAAGCCGCGGTGGATGCGATGCGCTCCCAATTCAACCAGATAAATTTCCATGGCGAAGTAGTAATAGGTGAAGGAGCGAAGGATAAATCATACGAAATTTTTATAGGCGAAGAAGTGGGGACAAGAAAAGGTCCTCGATTTGATATAGCCGTTGACCCCTTGGAAGCGACCGCCAGCGTTGCCTATGGAAGACCGAACGCCATAACGGTTATCGCAACCGGACCAAGGGGAACTATTTACCATGCCATTGACGGCTACATGGAAAAGGTCGCTGCAGGGCCAAAGGCGGCAAATCTCATTGACTTAGACGCTCCGATTCGCACGAATATTGTAAAAACAGCTAAAGCTCTCGGGAAGCCGGTAGGCGAAATCACCGTTGCCGTCCTTGAGCGGGGGCGCCATGAAAAATTAATTAAGGAAATACGAAACGCGGGCGCGCGCGTCCAGCTTTTTACCGACGGCGATATTGCGATGGCCATTGCGACGTGCCTTCCCGAATCGCCTATTGATTTATTAATGGGTATCGGAGGAAGCACGGAAGCAGTACTTGCCTCCGCGGCGCTCAAGTGTTTAAAGGGAGAAATTCTCTGCCGATGGAAACCTGCGGATGAAAAACAAGCAAGAGAACTTAAAGAGGCGGGCATTCGTAATCTTTCAAAAATTCTTTCAAGCGAGGACTTAACAAAAGGAAGCGACGTCACGTTTACCGCAACAGGCGTGCTCACGGGACCTCTTGTTGAGGGCGTGGTATTTGAGAAAGAAAAAGTCATCACCCATTCGGTTGTCATGTCGTCTCATCCACGCATGCTTCGCTTCATTAAAACCCACCATTTGCTTTCGTAATGATTATGTCATCATTTGATAAATTTCTAACAAAGTTTGTTGAAAGTTTTAATGATAAAGACCCAATGATTTTTAGTGTTTTGGGTAATGTTTTTTCGATGAGAATTATTGGAAACAAAACGCACGGCGACCTTGCCGAAATTGCTCTTACCGAATACATAAACCAATTTGTTGATGGTTTTACGGCAAAACATACCGGAAAGGAAAAATTCCGGGCAAAGGAATTTGAAGAAGACATAAGAATTACCGAAACCAGCACCAAAGAAGAAATTCCCATTAGTATTAAAACTTACGGATTTGGTCCTCTTCAACTTTCCACCAATAAAGACGTATCAATGTTTTCACTTTTGCAAAAAGAAATTGGCAAGCGGGGAACAAATGATGTTAATAAAATTAGAGAAATTTTGAGCAATAAATGTTTTAAGGACTTCGGCTCTGTAAATGTTTTGCCGTTGATTTATAACGAAAAGGAAATGAAATTTAAGGTGATAGTTTTTGATTTACAAAAAGCCTATTCATCTGTTAAAAAGATAAAATTTTTTCCGTCTCGAAAAATCGGCAGAAAAAAGACATTCCCAATTTACAAGTTTTTTGATAACAAGAGCAATTATATTTTTGAGGTGAGATATGGCGACGCTAGGGCTAATGCTTTACAGCGAGGGATGTGGACACACACGGAAAACGCCGAACCATTTTTTAAGGAACTACTCGCTGGCGGTTATAAAATCAACGCGCCACTCATTACTTTAATCGCTAAAATCCTCGTTTCTCGTAAAGATACGCACGAAAAAATACTAAAATACTTTTTCGGTCCTGCTAAAAGACAAAAAGAATTAAAAGTGATAAAATGATACTGGGATATAAACTAGTAGTTTTTAATTTATGGATACGCAGGGCATAAAATATACTGGCTCTAAAAGGGAAATACTCCCCGTTTTATTAGAGTTGATAAGGCCGCTCAAAGTAAAGACGGTTTTAGATGGTTTTTCTGGCACGACAAGGGTTTCCCAGGCATTAAAGCAAGCTGGTTATACCGTCTATGCTAACGATATTGCCGATTGGTCAAAAGTTTTTGGAGAATGTTATCTATTGAACAGAAAACCAGCAAGTTATTATTTGCCAATTATAGAACATCTTAATCGCCTTCCCGGAAAATGCGGCTGGTTTTCCGAAAATTATGGTGGCGAGCCGAATGGCGGCTCTGCTATACAAGAAGACGGCAGGAAAAGAATTTGGCAATTACACAACACCAAAAAACTGGACGCAATCAGAGAAGAAATTGAAAAAATCGCTAAAGATGAAATTGAAAAATCAGTTCTGCTTACCAGTTTAATTATAGCAATGGATAAAGTTGAT
>CAYTEF010000059.1:2860-4884 GCA_964436845.1 uncultured Candidatus Saccharibacteria bacterium | reverse complement strand
AAGCTTTGCCGGAAGCATAGAATTGAGCATAGAAGAATTAAATTCAGGCATCCTTAAAACTAACTTCAATCATATTATACAACGTATCGTTATCTAACATGTAGATATATATTTTATGGATAAAAAGTTAGAGGTGGAGTTTTTCTTTTGCGAGTTTCAGGGCTTTTAGTAATATATCTATGTCGCTCTTTTTATGGGTGGTCATTAAGGTTAAGCGCAGGCGTTCTTCGCCTTTGCGAACTGCCGGATAGCGAATAGGAGGGGCAAAGATGCCGTTTTCACGCAGGAACGCGGAAAGCAAAATGGTCTTTTCTTCGTCTCCTATTATGAGAGGAATAATCGGCGTTTTACTGTCTTTAACCGTAAATCCTAAGTTTCTTAATTCATCTATCAGGTAGATTGCCAATCCTTCCAGTTCTTCTCTTTGTTTAGAGCTTCCCCCTATAATCTCTAACGCTTTAATAAGTCCCGCGACAATTGCCGGCGGTATGGGATCTGAAAACATATACGGGCGGGCGGTAACTCTTAAGTAGTCCAAAAGAATTTTATCTCCCGCGATAAGGCCTCCAAGCGCTCCAAATGCCTTGGTAAAGCTCATCATGATAACGTCTACTTTTCCTTTAAGCCCAAGGTGTTCTACAATTCCCGCGCCTTTCTTTCCCAATACTCCCGCTCCATGAGAATCATCCACCATTAAAATAGCATTGTATTTTTTCTTAAACTCCACAAGCTCGGGCAGTTTTGCTAAATTTCCGTCCATACTAAAAACGCCGTCGGTCACAATAAGTTTCTTTTCGTTGTGGGGTACCTCCTTTAGCTTTGCCTCCAGATCATCCATGTCGGAGTGCTTATATATTATTTTTTGAGCTTTTGAAAGTCTGCATGCATCAATGATACTCGTGTGATTTATCTCATCACTGAAAAGGTATCCGGCAGAGGGATTTTTTAATATTGGATAATACGAAAATGGGTTGGTAAGGGCACGGATGACGCCTATGTTTGCTAAGTATCCGGAAGAAAACGTCATGACATCTTGCGTTCCCAGAAACCGCGCGAGCTTTTCCTCAAACTCCACCTGAATATCCAAATTTCCCGAAAGGAGGCGCACCCCTGCTGAACCCATGCCATATGCATCAACCGCTTTTTTTATGGCTTCTTTAATTCGTGAATCCAGTGCCAAACCAAGATAATTATTTGAGGTAAACGTAAGGTATTTTCCGCCGTCAATGATAATCCTGGGCGCGCATGAAGGGCCGGTAACTATTGGTATATCAGGGTATAAATTACGCTTTCTCGCTTCCTTAATAACAAGCTGTGCCTCCTTGTGAATATTATCCATGAATACACATTAAAATTATCCCCTCACTTTTACATTCTATCAGAAATAAGAAAAAAAGGAAGAGCGTTTTTTATTTGACATAATTCAGGCTTCATAGTATAGTTTTGACATTGGAGCCTGGTATTTTTTGGTAACTTGACAATCTAAACCTCTGAAGGAGGGTCGCACAATGGAAAAAACGGTCACACTGTTGGCGCTTATTTTCGGGACGATATTCTTTGGAATCTTCTTTTTCAAGGTGGAGGAGAGGGGTATTATGGATGGGATTTTAAGGGATGAAAAAAACCCCGTCTTGCGAGAGATAAGGAGTGTTGAAGCGGAGACCGCCTTTACTATTCCTCTCACTTTCGCGGTGGACGTGAAAAAAGAGGGATGGGAAAAGAGATCGCTTGAATTTTTGCGGCGAGGCCAGGAGGAGCTTGGAGGCGTGTGGATGTCACTTTTCAATGTTCCCGCGCTTTCAGTCGTGCCGGATCCGGAGCGCGAAGGAGTGGATGTGGTAACAAGCTTTCCCTGTATTTCAGAAAATGGGAAGCTTTCTCCCCAAGCATTCCACGGGCTCCAACGCCACCCCACCTGTTCGGATTTTCTCTGGACAATGGATGAGACGTTCCGACTTTCCTATTTTCGACGCTTTATCAATTGGGTAAAGGGGTCGGGAGATCCAGTGGAGACAAGGAGGGAG
>CAYTEF010000059.1:2053-2850 GCA_964436845.1 uncultured Candidatus Saccharibacteria bacterium | reverse complement strand
AGGTTGTTTACGCGCTCATTCAATTTTTCACTTCCAAGGGAGAAAGGGAACAAGAAATTGCTCCCAAGGTGGCAAACCTTCTGCAGAAGGGTAAAGCCTTCCCATGGTGGCACTTCTGGAGCATTGATATTACTTCGGAGTGGGAAGGTATTGAGGCGGCGGGGTGGATTATGGGGCGGCTTTTGATACACAAAGCGCTGGTTATATCCGGCGCGTGGATGTTTATCTTGGGGTCGCTCATGATCCTCTTGCTCTTTAGGGCAAATTTTGGGTCATGGGGGAGGGCGGTCCTTGCCATCTCGCTTATCGGCATTGCCTTTATATGGCAAAGGGGGGCTATGGGACTTTTAGGAATTCAGGAAAGCCCTTTCACCCTCATCGCCTATGCCGCACCACTTTTAATATCAGGGCCTTCATTTTTCCTGCGCACATACGAGGAGGGTCCAAGAGGTCGCGGGATGATATGGTTGGTTGCCCTTACCGCGGCGTTTGGATTTACAAACCTCATCCCATTTATCCCTTCAGTGATGGGATTCCAAGTTGCTCACATCATTGACTTAGCCCGGGTCGCCATCATGGGTATTCTCTTCGTAGGCCTCGCGGCGACGTTCGTTTTCCCTCAATTCGTGGAGTGCGGCGTGGCAACACATCAGGAGGAAAATAGATGGTATGAAAAAAAGGTTATCTGTGGGAATCTCAGGTGGATGCGCAAGCTAGCTTTCTGGCTTGCGGGCGGGAAGAAGCCTTATGGGGTGTTGGCAGGGGTACTCATCCTCGTTCTCTTTGCCGGATTTCTG
>CAYTEF010000059.1:0-2043 GCA_964436845.1 uncultured Candidatus Saccharibacteria bacterium | reverse complement strand
CGTGGCGATGCTGCGAGGCTCCGCGAGCGTGGTTTTGCCGGATTTCTGCTCAAAGCGGGATGGGTTATATCCGCCAATAAGTCGCGCGATTTTATCGGCGGGACAAGGATGGCGAGAATCCTTGAAACCTTTAACAACGAAGGGGGACTGGGCCAGGAAGTGGGGCACTACTTCGTGAAATGCAAAAAAGAATTTCACGAATACATCCCTGAAATTCGCACTTGGATTGAGAAGGTGCGGGAGGAGGTGCCCGAAGTCGCGGCCGATTTCAGCATCATTCCGGGCTTGGAGGACTTGGCGGTGCAGATGCTGGGAAGCGAGAACCCGGGCAAAAATCTTTTTGGCGCGGTGTGGGTATCCTTTGAAAAGGACATGGAGGTCTTCCGCTCCCAGCTTTGGTATCCCAACCGGCCGGGCATGCCGGAGGGATTGCCGGTGATCTTCGGGATTAAAACGGATACGGAGGAGGAGTTAAAGACGGTATACAAGAAGATCCGGGAAATAAATAAACAATTCCCGCAACTTTCCATATCTGTTTTTAATCATGATGCAGTATATGTTGAGGCCGCCTCGTATATAACGGGAGGCATGGCATCAAACATGCTGACGTCAAACCTGTCCGTATTCTTCGTAATCGTTTCCGCCCTTATCGTATGGAGGTGGAAACGACCTCTATTAACCGGCGCCATCACCCTCTCCCCTTTCCTGTTTTCCCTCTCCGTATATGTTTGTATCCTCTGGGGAGCGGGAATTGGGTTGGACGTGGCCTCTGCCTGCATTGCCGCGCTACTCTTCAATGCGGGCATTGACTTCTCCTTTTACTTTGCGCGCACGCTTGCAAAAGAGCGCGGCGCGCTTGCGAGTGTATGGGACTTAGAGTCCCCCATCATATTCAAGGATGGGCTTATGAATATGATGGGTAACCTTCCCATGGCGCTGGGGGCGCTGTGGGCGCTAAAACCCATCGGAGATTTGGGCGTGGGCGTGATCTTAGTAGTGCTCCTGGCAATGGCAGGTACACTCGTGATTATGCCTGCGCTTCTCACCTTCACGCTTCCTGGCGCGGAGCGCGAAGAACTTCTTCCTCCCAAAGTGCGCGAGGAAGAGAAAGCTGCCTAAAAAGGAGGTGATCTTTTTTAAAAACAGGTTGGCGGCGTATCAGTGAAACTGATTAATGCCCTAGCCTGTTTTTCATACTTTAGTTATGGACAAAAACAGGAAAATAGAAGGAGACTTATCATGAGTTCTTTGACAACAGATCAGGTAATCGTTGTAAGTAAAGTAATGAAAAAAATCTACAAAACTGCCCTTTCGTATGCTCAAGACTCTGATGCCGCCGTTCTTATTACTGGTGAGACGGGGGTGGGTAAAGATTTAATAGCCCGCTATATTCATGAGCATAGCGGCAGAGCAAAAGGGCCGTTTGTATCTATTAACTGTGGCGCGATTCCCCTTGAATTGGCTGAAAATGAATTTTTTGGTCATGCCAAAGGGGCTTTTACGGGAGCTACTCAAAATAGCCAGGGCGTATTTCAATCGGCAAACGGGGGGGTTCTCTTTCTTGATGAAATTGGCGATATGAGTTATGCTCTTCAGTCAAAATTGTTGCGGGTCCTTCAAGAAAAGGCGTTCTCGCCGCTGGGGAACCCCGCAGTAGTCAAAACGGACGTGCGGATAATCGCCGCAACGAATCAACAATTAGAGGAGGCAGTGAAGAAGAAAAGATTTAGAAAAGATCTTTTTTATAGGTTAGATACATTGCGCTTGCATATTCCGCCATTGCGTGAGCGACGCGAGGATATCCGGGCGCTTGTGGAATATTTTAGAAAGCAATGCAAGCAAGTGCCGCAGTTTGACGAGGAGGCGCTTACTCTACTTGAGTCGTTTTCCTGGCCAGGGAATGTGCGCGAGGTGAAAAACCTCGTGGAAGCACTCTCGGCACTCTATCCAAATAAAGCCATTAAGACAAAGGAGGTTTTAGACTTCCTGGAGCGGCTACCTTAAACAACATCAATGTCAAAGAATACGCGAAAGACAAAGACG
>CAYTEF010000058.1:0-4893 GCA_964436845.1 uncultured Candidatus Saccharibacteria bacterium | reverse complement strand
CTTTGAGTCCACTGGTCAAACCAGTGGTTTACCTTAAAGCTAACTAATTATTCTTCTACCACGCTTTCATAATGCCTCATATCTATTACTCCTAAGCTCTCGCTTAAGTCAATGGCAACTAAATCAATACGGTACGATATTTGGCCCAAATTTCTATAGTTGAGATACGCCAAGGCCAATTGCTTTAGCTTTTTTTCTTTTGAGGGGGTTAGGTTATCCTCTGGGTGAAAATAGGGGCTTTTTTTAATGATTGTTTTAACCTCAACAAATATAACATCCTCTCCCTCCTTAAAAATAAGGTCAATTTCTCCGAGTTTTGATCTCCAGTTATGCTCCAAGAGTTTATACCCTTTCTCTTCCAAAAACTTTTGAGCATATGCTTCTCCTTTACTTCCTATATAGAGTGTACCCATGAGAGCATATTATCATACTTTTTAAAAGAGAAAAAGTGAATGACTGCGTATGCGTGGTTTAATTATTGGCTTTGATTATAGATTTTTTATTGGTCGCCTATAATATCATTGCCAGAGTTGACTTTCTTTTAGTACCTATGCTACACTGAACCTGTCCTCAATAAGGCCTCTTACAAGAGACTTGCCCTAATCAGTAATTTTTGTTTATGGATGCCAATCTTTTGCGGCTTATTGTGGGGCTAGGAATTGGTCTTTTAGCAGGTTGGGGTCTTCGCCACTACATAGGTATTCGCAGGGCTGATTCGTTAGAAAAACGACTTCACGAAAGGGAAAGAGACGCCAAGGAGAAAGCAGAAGAACTTCTCTTGAGAGCGAGACAAAAAGGCGTTGATATTATTTCAGAAGCGAGAGAGGAAGAGAAAACATTGCGCCGCCAGCTGGGGAAAACAGAGGAACGGCTTATAGATAGAGAAAACCAGCTGCAAAAACTTGCTAAAAGCTTAGGAAATCGTCAAAAAGAGTTAGAAAAAGAAGTCCAAGATATCAGCACTCTCAAAAAAGATGTTGAAACAGTGAAGGAACAAGCACTCACTGAATTAGAAAAAATCAGCAAACTTTCCACGAAAGAAGCACAGGAGCAACTCTTAAACCAAGTACAGGAGCGCTACCAAAAAGACATCTATAACCGCATCAAGGAATTAGAAGAAGAAGGAAGCGCGCTTTTGGAAGAAAAGGCAAAAAACATTATGGCGCTTGCGATGCAACGTCTTGCCTCGGTACACACTTCAGAGGTTACCTCCTATACCATGGATATCCCCTCTGACGACGTGAAGGGAAAGATCATCGGGAAAGAGGGGCGAAACATCCGTGCCTTTGAACGCGCAACGGGTGTGGAAATCTTAATTGATGAAACACCGGGTGTGGTAACCCTTTCCTCATTTAATCCCATTAGG
Organism: uncultured Candidatus Saccharibacteria bacterium; assembly: GCA_964436845.1. GTDB lineage: Bacteria > Patescibacteriota > Minisyncoccia > 2-01-FULL-47-10 > JBBTYX01 > CAYTEF01. The sequence continues at coordinate 3,527 of CAYTEF010000058.1, read as the reverse complement.
CGAGAAATCGCGCGTGTCGCAATGGAACGGCTTATCAAAGACGGCCGTATCCAGCCGGCGCGCATTGAGGCAGAGGTAGAAAAAGCCCGAAAAGAAGTTGCGGAAGAGATAGTCAAATCAGGAAAAGAAACCGTCTATGCCTTAGGCATTGTTGGCATTAATCCTGACTTGGTAAAGATTATCGGACGACTCAAATTCCGCACGAGCTACGGACAAAACGTCCTTGATCACTCTATTGAGGTAGCGCGCTTGGCAGAAATGATTGCCACTGAATTAAAGGTTGATGCGTCAATCGCGAAGAAGGCAGGGCTCCTCCACGATATTGGTAAGGCGGTGGATCGCGAAGTGCAGGGAACGCACGTGGAAATCGGGATTCGCATCCTGGAAAAATACGGGGTTGATGAAGCTGTTATTAAAGCGATGCGCTCTCATCACGGCGAATATGAGCCCGAAAGCGTGGAAGCGTTCATAGTGGAAGCGGCTGATGCCATCTCTGCATCGCGCCCGGGCGCAAGAAAAGGATCGCTGGAAGAATTCCTTCAACGCCTGGAAGAACTGGAAAACATTGCAAATTCCTTTCAAGGTGTGCAAAAAACGTACGCCATTCAGGCAGGGAGAGAGGTGCGTATCTTTGTCAATCCAGAAGACGTTGACGATATCCAATCAAAACTTCTAGCCCGCAATATTGCTGATAAAATTGAAGAAAAATTAAAATTTCCTGGGGAAATTAAAGTACTGGTGATCCGGGAAAACCGCATCATTGAATACGCAAGATAAAAGGCGAAGAAAATTTCAATCATCACGATTGGCATTTTCTCGCACTTAAGAAAGGAGGTGTGATATCATATGAATAAAATGGAGTTAGTAGAGGCAGCCGCCATGAAGGCGAAAATTTCAAAAGCAGCAGCAAAAAAAGTCCTTGATGGCGTCTTAGCGGAAGTAAAAAAATCTCTTTCTAAAAAAGAGTCGGTCAGTTTAACTGGTTTTGGTACGTTTGTTGTATCAAGAAGGGCCGCGCGCAAGGGCAGAAATCCCCGCACCGGTGCCGCTCTTAATATTCCCGCAATGAACGTTCCACGATTCCGCCCAGGCAAAGCCCTTAAGCAAGCCGTTAGATAGCACATTTCCCCAGAATATATCCACAAGCAAAAACCCGATTTCAATCGGGTTTTTGTATGGCCGGCATTTTTTTATTAGCCTCACACCTTTATTATTCTATTTTCAAGGTACGGGTAAGCTCGTTTTTACTCTTGTCCCCTCCCTTCGTGGGAGATACGGTGGTTATTTCATAACCCAAGTGTGGACGATGAGTGTCTCTAAAAGATATGTTGATGCTCTCTTAGGCTTTTTATTGCTTCTTAGGCAGGATTCTTGTTGTGGTACATAACTATTGCTTAATAAAGACCAATTATATTTTCGACCTTTCACTTATTACTACGAGCGAAAAAAAATATTTCTTTCTGCCATAAAAAAATACCTCACATTTCTGTAAAGTACGATTTTCTCCTTAATGCTCTACGGCGCCATATACACCAAGCGTTCCCACGGCCTGACATCCTGTGCATAAAACATATCCTCACCTTCCTTTTTGCCGATAAGACTTACCTTTGAACCTTTACGGAAATTCTCAATATTCGGTTCTGCAAGTTCCTTTCCTATCTTCCAATTCCTTCCCTTAAAGTCTTTTAACATAAATGCCTCCCCTTGTTTCACCTCTTCCGTAATCTCGCCGCCCAAAAGCCCCGTGTCCGCGTTATCCCATATATCCTCCTTGCTGTACACTAACCTGCCATAGAGAGGCACCTGTTCAGTAAAGAGACCATGCATTTCTATAATAACGCCTCCATAAACGAGGAGCGACCCTATCGTCATACTTCCCACAACACTTCCCGTAAGAATGGCATAGAAAGGATAACGATACCCGGTTCTCATTCGCGAAACGTTTTGATGCACTACCCATCCCACCCCGAAAAAGAGAATCATCCAGAAATAAGGTAATGACATAAAAAGATATCCCAAAAATCCCATACCGAGAAAAGGATATATATCCCAATAGCGATCAAAAAAAATATAGAGCATTGTCTCCACAATAATAACTTCTAAAACGACGAGGAAAGCGAGAAGACACCAAAGCGTACAATCGCGGGCCAGAAAATGCCACCTCGGCTGAGGGGTGACTTCGCGTTCCTCTATAAATTTAAGTGTCTTTCGCGAAATGTTGTACATAGACATTAAAAAGCTGATAATGTTTTATTATCTGTTTTTTTAATTTCTCCTTTGCCCTGCGAAGGAGAGTTGCAATGGTCGCCATTGGTTTTTGTAAGATGTCCGACATTTCCTGATAATTTTTCCCCTCTTCATAGTAAAGAATAAGGACTACCCGATATTTTTCATCCAGTGTGTTTATCACCTTATGAAGATGCTTCTTTAAATATTCCCTATCAATTGCTTCTTCTACGTCAAAATCCGAGCGGAGCATTTGGGCAAGCGCGGGATGCGCGTCAAGGTGAATAATCCGCCGAACGGTTATTTTTCGTAAATGGGTTACTGTTTCATTATGAGCAATGCGATAAATCCACGACGAAAACTTGAGACGACCGTCAAAGTCGTTTAAGTTTCTATACACCTTAATAAACACCTCCTGCAAGATGTCCTGGGCATCTTCCCTTCGCGCTCCGGAGATCCTCCTAATGTAGCGCGTAAGCTTTGCTTCGTAGTGCTGCATTAAATGCTCATAGTAATCCCTTTCCTTTAACGTAAGGATTACGAGTTCTTCGTCGGTTGTCCTTGACGTAACATGGGGTGAAGGCATAGAGAGAATCTCCTTCTCTTTTATCTTACTACGTAAAAAGTTAAGTAATTGTTTCATATTTCACAGTCTTGCGGACAATGCCCCAAACACATTGGGGGAGCACACAGGCCTTCGGCAGGACAAGGATAATCACAGCATGAGTTGCTATCTTCGCACTCTTCGCAAATGCTGTTGCCGCAAATTGACTTTTCCCACGGAAACGTTGTTATTCCCCCGCCTTCTTCCACTGAAATCTTAAACACGTACGAAACATCTCCCGCTTCCCACTGCCCGAAAAGCGAAAGAATGTATGTCCCGGCCGGAAGATCAATAGGGATTGATAAAGTCTCGCTGGGAGAAAGGGCGAGATCGCTAACATGTTTTTCATCTTCTGCGGTAAAAAATGTCCCGCTCAATGACTGCGGCTTCTCATAAGCATTGATAAAAAGAGTCAGCCTTTCTCCTCTTTTAACGGCTATCTCTTCAAAAGGGTCGGGCAACGCAGTATCCCAGCAAAGGGAAGGCTCCTTTCCTCCTCCTATGGGCCAGCAACCGCTTCCCTGTTCGCCCTCATGCACTTCTCCCTCGTAACGAATCTGCATAAGAGGAACGCCCTTTCGTACCTCCCCCTCTCCCTTCAACGGCTTTTGAAACGAAAGATACGCACCTATAATGAGCACTATAGTTAGACACCACCAGCAAGCTGGTGGCTTGATGAGTAGGACTGCCCCAAGGG
>CAYTEF010000057.1:0-5022 GCA_964436845.1 uncultured Candidatus Saccharibacteria bacterium | reverse complement strand
TATTTTTACTTTGCGTCTCGTAAGCCTTTCTTTATTTTTGGGCATTGGCATTATGATCGCACTTTTTTCTCCCTGGACACTCGGGTTAAGCACGCTTGCCATAATCCTCGCATCTTTTCAATACCTTTTTTTGAGCATAAGCCAGGTGCTGATGGGGATTTTTCAAAAATATTTGCGCCTTGGAGCTCCGGCAATAGCGGATATTAGCGGCCGTACGGTGATTGCCGGAGCCCTCTTGCTTCTATTTTACGCAGGCTCAACTAAGCCACCGTACGAAACCATACTTTTTATTGGAGCGCTTGGCGCAGGAATTGCCTCTCTTCTTAACATTATCCCTTCCCGTCATCTTGTTTCTTTCCGCCTTGTTATTGATATTACATACTGGAAAGAGCTTCTCGTTCACACCTTTCCCATAGCGCTTTCTATTATTCTTACCGCGTTCTATTTTAAACTGGATACCCTCTTTATTGCATTTTTTCGCAACCAGGAAGAGGTTGGTCTTTATAACGCCGCATATAAAATATTAGAAAACATGATTTTTTTTCCCGCGGCATTTGTGGGGATTCTTATGCCCCAATTTTCCCAACTTGCCATTGAAAATAAGGAACGCTTTAAATCACTTTTCCAAGGAGTCTTTGACATATTACTCATTGTGACTTTCCCCATAACATTCGGAGTTGTCTTTGAGTCAAAAGCTATTATGAGCGCGATAGGGGGAAATGAATTCATTGCCGCAAGCAAAGCCCTTGAAGTTTTGGCCATTGGCATATTCATGATTTTTTTTGGCTCCCTTTTTTCGCAGGGGCTAATTGCCTTAAATGAACAAAAGCGTCTCGCGTGGATTTATTTTTTTGGCGCGGCGTTTAACATTGTCGCTAATTTCGTTGTCGTCCCCCTCTGGGGATATGTGGGGGCGGCAGTAACCACACTTTTCACCGAGGCGCTTGTGACGATATTCATGATACGCGCCATAGAAAGGACAATTTCCCTCAAGCTTCATTTTGGGCGGGCCCTTCCTGTCATCCTTGCCGTACTTGCTATGAGCATGGTGTTATACATTACCACTCTTCCTTTACTGATAAGTATCATTGCCGCTGCCATCATCTACTTTACTATCCTATGGTTAAGCGGCGGAATGACAAAAGAAGATATAAATTTTGTTCTACAACCGTCGCCAAAATCTCATCATGTATGATCCTTTTCTATATTTTTCTCGCGCTCATTCCGTTTCAGTTCGCACTCAATCCCTTAGAGGGAGTAGATCTTGCCAATGGACGGGTTTTAGCGTTGCTCCTCATCATTGTATTATTACTCAAGGGATTAAAAAACCGTTCGCTCGTAATTCCTTTAAGTTCTCTCTCCTTGCTCTTGCTATTCTTCCTTTTCTGGAGCGGCCTTTCTATTTTCTGGAGTGAAGATGTAACGGCAGGAGCGCGTAAGTTTCTCTTTTTTCTCAATTTTTTTCCTCTCTTCTGGCTTCTTCCGGGCATGGTAAAAAGGGGAACAGTGTTTTTAGAATCCCCTTTTATTTACCCCGCGCTCATTGCTTCCCTCGCGGGCATTACGCAGTTCATTCTCCAATTCATTATAGGCGCCGACGGCATCTTTGGCGCCTGGGAGAATATAGCCCCTTTTCTCTATGGGAAAGGCTTTGGCGAGGCAATCATTGCCCATCCAAGCTGGCTCGTTGAGCTGGGGGGCCAGACGGTATTTCGCGCCATTGGATTTTTCCCTGACCCGCATATCTTTGGATTTTATTTAGCCTTTGTGACGCCGATGGCATTCTCTTCCAGACGGAAGCTTTTTAAATGGTTTGGTGCCATCTTCGTCTTCGCAGTTCTTTTAACCTTCTCCCGGGGGGCATATATTGGGGCGATTGGGGCTTTAATATCTTATCTTGTTGTGATAAGCGTAAAACGTAAAGCGCAAAATGAAAAACAACAACTTAAAACCCAAAATTTTACATTTTTCGTTTTTGTTTTTAGCTTTTCGCTTTTAATTTTTAGTTTTCTCTTCACCCCTTTTGGTTCGCGCTTTTTCTCCTCGTTTAACTTACTGGAAGGCTCGGTGGCCGGCCGTCTTGAAATTTGGGGTGAAACATTTAGTGTTATTAAAGAACATCCCCTCCTTGGCGTGGGGCTGGGAGGCTACGCGGCATATATTGAGCCCGGAGTAGATTACCGCGTCCCCATTTACGCGCATAATCTTTACCTTGATATATGGTCCGAGCTTGGCATTATCGGCTTGGGGGCATGGCTTGGCATCATGCTACTGGCAGCTATCAACTCGCTTAGAAGCGAACAATACCCCCTATTTTTTACCTTCGTATGGTTTTCCCTACAGTCATTTTTTGATACGCCTATTTTCTCGGTGCACATTCTCCCCCTCCTCATTCTTTTTTTCTCCTTCATAAATTTTGGAAGTCCGACTTCTAAAATTTTTCCGCCGCAACCCCTGCAATGAAAACATTAGAATTTCTCATCTATACGATTATTTTATTTATGCCGACGTACCTTATTCGTTTTAGCATATTCGGCGTTCCGACAAATGTTTTGGAAGTATTGGTAGGCATTGCATTAGCGAGCTGGCTTTTGATGAGAATTATGAACATCGTCCAACCCTTTGCATTATTCATTATTCGTAATTCATTATTCATCATCGGCATTTCTCTTGTTTTCCTCGGTATTGTACTTGGAATATTTGTTTCGCCTGACGCCCGAACAAGTTTAGGCGTGCTGAAAGGCTGGTTTTTAGTCCCGCTGGCATTTTTTATTGTCGCGCGATCAGTGCTAGACACGAGAGAAAAAAAAGAAAAAGCGCTCTGGAGCTTAGCACTTTCCGGCATTGGCGTTGCCGCCATCGGATTTTTCTACTGGGTAAAGGGGAGCGTTACCTTTGATGGCAGATTCTCAGCTTTTTACGAATCGCCCAACATGCTTGCCATGTATATAGCGCCGGCATTTCTTATAACCACACTGGCGCTATGTCAAAAGCTAAAGGGTAGAAGGCAAAAGTTTTTGCTTTTTTGCTTTGTGCTTTTATTGCTCGTTCTCCTTTTAACACGTTCAGTAGGAGCTTTGGTTGGCATAGGGGGAGCCCTCGCGTTTTACTTTTCCACTCTGCGCTGGGGAAAAGTATGGGGAAAACTGGGGATACGTATTTTTATAGTAATAATAGTTATAGGACTCTTACTGCCTTTTTCTTCGCTCTTTTTTGATCCCTGGGAAATGGGCAGAACCTCAATTGCCTCGCGGTTCATGATCTGGCGCGTATCTATAGAGATGCTTAAAGACCATTGGCTTTTTGGCATTGGGCCGGGGGTGTTTCAGGAATATTATCTGGCGTATCAAAAAAATTTCCCACCCTTTCTAGAGTGGGCAGTTCCGCACCCGCATAACATATTTCTTACCACATGGCTCTACGGGGGCGTAGTGGGTTTATTGGGATTTTTCATAATTCTTTACGGGTCTTTCAAAAAGTCTCATTCTACTCACTACTCGCTATTTACTATTTACTTAATTTACCTTTTTATTCATGGGACGATTGACAATACCCTCTGGCGCAACGACGCGGCAATGATTTTCTCTCTTATGATGATTTTAGGGAGTCTGGCATTCTGGCAGTACTTTTCCCGAGGGTATCTTGCAAACAAGGCCGCTCTGGCATGTTCCCTGGGCGGGTTCTCCCTGGCAAGGATCCCCAAGGGTCCCATCATAACACTTTTGATAGTAGGCAAGACAGGTATATCCGCCTGGACAGGGTTTTGAGCTATCACACTGTCTTCCGTCTGCTATAGTGTTTCCCCCGGGCGTAGGAAGCGGGGGAAGCTGGAGATCTCGAAGGGTGGTCAAAGCTTCTCCTCCAAGGGTGCGCAAGAGAAGCCACGATCCAAAAAGCAAAATGAGCCCTAACACGGCATTTAAGACCCATTTGTTTGAGCTGCTTACCGATGAGGGAGATGTGGCAAAAAATACTCTCCACGCGCCGGCAAGGACGAGCGCTAAAAGTGCGGCGATGCCGGCCAAGTAGAGACTAAAGTAAAACCAGTATTGAATATAAGCGGCCGGTGAAGAGCAGGGGTCGGCGGCAAGACCGGGCAAATTTGGCAGAGGGACTTCTTGACATCCGGCTGTCTGGGCAAAAGAGGCATTAAGACTAAAAACGAAAAATAAAAAACTAAAAGCAACAGCCAGGAAGTAAAAAGTTTTAAGCCTTTTCATTTTCATTATTCCAGTTCCTTTTTTGCCTCCCGAATTTTTAAGATTTCTTCGGGATCAGAGGTAATAATTTGGTTTTCCGAATATGAGGCCTCAATTTGAATAGTAACATGTTTTGTGCCGGCAAAAAAGAGTCCCTGCCCCACGTGCGTTTCTAAGAGAAAATTTTTCTCCGCGTCGGTTAGTCCGAATACCCGCTTTGTTTCATCAATGTTTGTAGGGGATTGCTTAAAGAGAACCTGTAGCGAGGAATTTGTTAGAATGGGTTCGCCGAATCGCGATTTTGTAAAATCGTTTACGTCCTGGGTAATGGTGGTAAGTCCTAAATAATATTTTCGCGCGCGCTTGCCAATTGATAAGAGAAACTGCGCGCTCTCGTCAAACTGCAAAAGCCACCATGCTTCGTCAATAAAGAGAAGGCGTTTTTTTAATTCAAGGCGGATCTGCTTCCAGACAAAATTAATAATAATATACATGGCGGTGGGGCGCAGCTCCTCTTCCATATCGCGAATGTTGAAAACGATAAGCCGCCTGTTTAATTCAACATTTGTCTGCTGGTTAAAGAAGCCCGAAAATCTGCCGCGCGTAAATTTTTCTAATCTTCTCGCAATGCTCTCTGCCCCTTCCACATTATCCAATACCGACTGAAGATCAGAAAGGGTGGGCATAGTTTTTCCTTTTATGCTTGTTTCCGGCGTAATGTCCCGTGAGGCATACGTATCCGTAAGCCCCCTATCCATTAAGGAATCCTCTTCAGGGCTGAAGCCGCCAAGCATTATCTTTAGGATAGCGGCTAAGTCAATGA
>CAYTEF010000056.1:0-5058 GCA_964436845.1 uncultured Candidatus Saccharibacteria bacterium | reverse complement strand
TCTATTCTAACCTTGTTCCATTTGCCTTAGTATACCCTCACCCTCCGTTACTGAAAATACCATACTTTAACTAGCGGGAAAGTCAAGAGCAAAGGCGCGGGTCTTTCGGGGCTTGGGTTTTGTGCTTTTCTTAATTTTATGCTATATAGTATATGCGTTTTATGCAATATTTTGCGAATAAACTTATTGCACTTTCATTTGGTGTTTCTTCGTTTTTGCTTCCTTTTTTTGCATTGGGTGCCGGGGAAGTTATTATAAATGAAGTAGCGTGGATGGGGACGGAATCTTCGGCCAATGACGAATGGATTGAATTATATAATAAAACGGATAGCCCAATAGATATAAGTACCTGGACACTTGAAGCGAAAGACGGCAGTCCTTCCGTTTCGCTTGCCGGCACTATTCAGGCAAAAGGATTTTTCCTTTTGGAGCGAAGTAATGATGATTCAGTTCCGGGCGTAAATGCTGATCTTATCTATACGGGAGCGCTTTCCAATAGCGGAGAGGGCCTGGTGTTAAAAGATAAAGATGGAAGAGAAGTTGATCACATAGACGCAAGCGCTGGCTGGCCTGCGGGAGACAATGAAACGAAAGAGACAATGCAGAGAGCCGGATTAGCATGGGAAACTGCCAAGCCCACACCAAGGTCAGTAAATGTTTTTTCCAATAGTTCCCCCGCCCCCTCCTCCCCTAAGAATGAAGAAAGTAAAGAGCCAGTGACCAAGGAGGAAATTTTGGATGTCGGACTTCCAAAAATGTCTTCCGAATCAAATCAGGAAACATCGGTAAAGCCTGAAATGAAAAAGGTTGCGGTGGTTTCTTATCCCCAATCGGTGTTTGTCAGCGAATTTTTTCCCGATCCCGAAGGGTCGGATGGCGAGGGAGAATGGATTGAATTGTATAATGACGCGGACGCGGCAGTTAATATAGGCGGATTTTTTCTGGATGACGAAGAGAAAGGATCGCGGCAATATCAATTTCCCGCCGGAGCGGTCATAGCGCCAAAGGAATTTTTAGTTCTCTCAAGAAAAGAAAGCAAAATAGCCCTCAATAACAAGGCTGATGAGGTGCGCTTGTTTTATCCGGACGGGAGCCTCGCAGCAAAGGTAACATATGCTGATGCAAGAGAAGGGTTAAGCGCGGCGTATCAAAAAGAGACAGAAACACTTTTTTGGACAAGTAACCCCACCCCGGGGAAAGAGAACATTCTTTCGCAAACAATTGTCCCCGCTTCAAACGGAAATGAGACTTCCTATCAGGAGGCCAATATTGGATCGCTTGAGGCACTGCCTGATTTTGAAATAGGAGAATCGGGAGTAAAAAATGATTCCCTTGCCGCTTCTTCAGGTGCGCCTTCAGGAAGGATAATTGATCAGTTCTGGATTATCCTTTTGGCACTAATTATTGGCGCTTTTTCTATGGTTACTTATTCACGATTTGTAAAAAAACTATTTTCTTTTCTTTTTATAGGCATTCTCTTTTTTATTTTGCCCTTTTCCGCCCTTGCGGATTCCTTTTTTGTCTCACCCGATTTGGATATGCAAAGTCGCAGCCAAATTCAGGCGACAAAACTGTGGGAGGGATCGAATGTACGTATATTTCTTGAAGACGGTTCCCTTGCGCCCTTTGACACGGTAAAAAGATTGGGAGAAGAGTTTGACACGGTCGTCTATCCAAAAATGATTAACCTTTTTGGCGAGCCATGGACGCCGGGCATTGATAATGATACGCGTGTTAACATTTTATTTACGCGGCTTATCAGGGGAATTGGCGGCTACTTTAACGGAGATGATGAGCTCTCCAAAACACAAAAACAAACGTCAAACGAAAAAGAGCTCCTCTATTTAAACGCCGATCTTGTAGGGCAGAAAAAAATGTCCTCCTTTATGGCTCATGAATTTCAGCACTTGATCACGTTTAATCAGAAAATTCGTCCTGTAGGGAAAGATGAGGAAGTCTGGTTGAATGAAGTTCGGTCAGAATACGCGCCCACGTTTTTGGGATATGACGCTCCTTTTCCCGGGAGTAACGCGCAGGATAGGTATGTGAGTTTTTTGGAAAGCCCCCATAATAATTTAATCCTCTGGAACAATACGCGCGCTGACTACGGTACGGTGAATATGTTTGGCCAGTACTTAAACGCGCGTTTTGGCGAAGCTTTTTTCCGCGAAGAAATGAAAACGGGAAAACTTGGCATTGCGAGCCTTTCAGACGCGCTTAAGCGCATGGACCCAGGCTTGAGCTTTCCTTCTTTTTTTGCCCAGTGGCGGCTTGCAAACTATGTAAATAGCGAAAATATACTCAATGGCAAATATAGCTATAAGAATTCCAATCTTAGCGTGAGGCTGGGGCCGGAATTTAGCTTTACGTTAAGCGACCCTACGGCAAAGGGTGTTGAGACAACGCAGGCGGTTTCCTCATTTGACGCAAAAGCTATTCGCTTAGTACTTGACGATAACCGCGCCACCGTAAAAGTGACCAGCCAACAATTTTCCGATGATTTAGCCGTTGCCTTTCTTAAGGAAAAGAGCGACGGGACATTTGAGGACGGCCAGTATTTTTTTGGGGGCGGCGAGCAAACACTCAAATTCGGCAAGGATACCAAAGCCGCAACAATTCTTTTAAGTAATGCTTCGTCTGTCTTCTCGGAAGCAACCTTTATCGTAAATATCCAGGTAAAGGCCCTGTCCGAACCCGCAATTAACGCGATTGAGCCGGTATTTTTACATCCCACGCCCGACCAAAATGTATTTTTCATAAAGGGAAAGGACTTTGAGGAGGGGTTGACCCTTACCCTTAACAATAATCCTCAGTCCTTTACCTATCAAAACGACAGCACACTCCTCACGAGAGTTTCCTCAAATGAAAAAATAATCACGGTAAAGGTGAAAAATCCCGAAGGTACCGAAGCGCTCTTTATGTGGGAAAATCCTCTCGCGGCTTCTCTTAATCAAAGCGTTACTGCCTTAATTCCCGACGGTTCGCTCATCCGCGCACGGGGGGAGAGTAAAGTATATATTGTAAATAACGGATTTAAGAGGTATGTCATTAGTCCTGCCATATTTTCATTTTATGGACATTTAGATGCTTCCCGTATCCAGGACGTAAGCGCCCAGGTAGTGGAGGGGTTTTTATCCTCAACACTCATCCGTTTTTCCGAATCTCCCAAAGTGTATGAAGTGTTGCCTGATGGGAAAAAGCGTTGGATTAAAACAGCCGGGGATTTTGTCGCGCGGGGATTTGACTGGAACGCTATATTTGAAGTCAATGAACGGGAGCTTAATTTTTATCCCGAGGTTCCATGAATATTAAAAAAAATATTTCACTGAAAAGGTTTAGCTCCTATAAGATTGGCGGACCGGCTCGTTATTTTTGTGAAGTTAAAATCGAAGACGACTTGCGCGAGGCGGTGAAATTTGCGAAAGAAAAAAACATCCCGCTTTTCTTTTTAATGGGAGGAGGGAGCAACTTGATTATTTCAGACGAAGGCATTAATGGACTCGTCATAAAGCTACAAGCTACAAGCTACAAGCTACAAGCTACGAAGGTTGAGGCTGGCGCGGGAATGTTGATGGCTGATCTCGTAAAAAAAACGACAGAAGGGGGACTTGCGGGTCTTGAGTGGGCTGGGGGTTTGCCGGGCACACTGGGGGGAGCAATTTTTGGCAACGCCGGATGCTTTGGCTATGAGATAAAGGATATTGTCGTTTCCGTGCGGGCCGCAGGGATTACGAATTACGAAGTAAGAATTAAGAATTATGAATTAAGCGAATGTGAGTTTTCATACAGGAGCAGTAAGTTTAAAAAAGAAGGAGATTTTGTTATTTTGCAGGCCTTACTCCAATTTAAAAAAGGCGACGCAAAAGAACTGCAAAAACTAGCAAAGGAAAAAATTGATTATCGCAAGAGCCGGCATCCATTGGAATATCCTAATATTGGCTCCATTTTCAAAAATATTGACGAGCCCGAACTCGTGAAAAAGATACTGGAAAAATTTCCAGAACTTAAAAAAGACGTCCAAGAAAAATGGCATGGCAAAGTACCCACCGCCGTTTTAATTGAGAAAACCGGTCTTGCGGGCAGGCAAATGGGAGGAGCGCAAATTTCTGAAAAGCACGCCAATTTTATTATCAATAAAGAAAACGCAAAGGCGGCTGACGTTGTCTCACTCATTAAAGAGATAAAGCAAAAGGTGAAAGAACGCTTTGACATTGAATTAGAAGAAGAAGTGCGCTACGTGGGATTTTTTTAAATATGCGAAGGATTATACGTGCTATTGCGATATTCGCCATCGGATTTCTTCTCATTTCCCTCATCAATTTTTTGCTCTTTATCCACCCTTCAAAGATTGCCATTCGTGCGATCCCCGAGCAGTTTGACTTGCCCGCGGAGCAAGTAACGCTTATAACGGATGATAAACTGAAGCTTTCCGCATGGCTTATTGAATCGCCTGAAGCGAAAGAGCAAAAAAGGGCGATTATATTTCTTCATGGTTACCCTGCGGAAAAGTCAGACATGCTCTCTCTTGCCGCACCCTTCTATCCACAATTTTCGCTTTTATTAATTGATCTGCGTTACTTCGGCCAAAGCGAGGGGCGCTACACAACTCTGGGAATAAAGGAATCAAAAGATGTCAGACTCGCTCTTACCATGCTTGAGCAAAGAGGGTATGAAAGGATAGGCATATTCGGCTTTTCCTTTGGCGGCGCGGTGGGCATACTCACGGCGGGGAAGGACACCCGCGTTGACGCACTTGCCACATATGCCTCGTTTGCGGATGCAAAACTCCTTGGACACGAAGTATATAAAAATCTCTTCTTTTTCAAGTACCCTTTGGTTAAACTCATGACGATTTGGGGCAGAGTGCTTTTCGGGGAATGGATTGATGATAACTCCCCCCTTAATGCGGCAAAGGATATTACCATACCCTTCCTTCTTATTCACTCAAGAGAGGATGAGCAAATTCCTTTCTCTCATGCAAAACTTTTGGAGGAGGCTCTTACAAATAATTAGTTAGCTTTAAGGTAAACCACTGGTTTGACCAGTGGACTCAAAGGG
>CAYTEF010000055.1:1433-5122 GCA_964436845.1 uncultured Candidatus Saccharibacteria bacterium | reverse complement strand
CTACCTAAAAACTAACTTCAATCATATTATACAACGTATCGTTATCTAACAAATAAGGATATCGTTTGCTTTAACTTCCGCGTCTCCCTGGAAGAGCATTCCGCATTCTTTACCTTGAGGAACCGCGCTCACATCCTTCTTTAGATGCTGGAGGTTTACCACCTTTCCTTTCCCTATCATATCAGTGCCTCTTGCGATAGTAAATACGGCGCTCCTGCGGAGTGTTCCCTTGGTAACGCTGCCTCCTATTACTTGTCCTTTTTTGCTTTTCGCAAATATGGCTAAAATTGCAACTTCCGCTTTTTCAGCCCGTACTTCTTTTGGTATGGAGGTTTTTATGACGATTTCTTCTAAAATGGGAGGGAGGTCATGAATGAGGGGAAAAGACTTAATAATCACCTGCTTTTGCTGAACAAAGGGACGAATGGTGCTTGGCACTTTTGTCTGGAAGGCGATAATGAGGGCGTTAAATCGATGGGCCAAATCAACGTCGGCAAGCGAAATATCCCCCACGCCTCTTCCAATCACTTGAAAATTAATGTCTGCCTGCTGGGCTTGGACTTGCGAGAGAAGTTTTTCCAACGCGTCAAGGGAGGCCTTTTCTTTGCTTTTAAGAATCAATTTTATGACATGTTCCTGGGTAATGAGATTGTCTGGAATATCGCTTTCTTCAACGGGCAAAAGCTCTTTTCGCGCTTCCTCAAGCGAGGAGACGACGGTAAGGGTTTGGCCTACCTCGGGCAGGCCTTCCAATCCAAGCACTTCAACGGGCGTAGAGGGAGGAGCTTCCTTTACCCGCTTTCCTTCAAAATTATGCATGGCGCGAATTTTGCCATAGGTGCTTTCAAGCCGTACAAAGGCTCCTTCTTTGAGCGTTCCCTCTTTCACCACAAGGGTTGCGGCTACCCCCCGGTTGGAATCGCGCAGTGAAGTAATAACAACACCTTTCGCCGGAATAGTTGGGTCAGCTTTTAGTTCTTCCACTTCTGCCATCAATAGAATAAGGTCCAGAAGTTCCTTTACCCCTTTTCCCGTTTTTGCCGAGACCTCGGCGGCAGGAACGTCTCCGCCAAGGCCTTCAAGATATACGCCATGCTGGGAGAGAGATCCCTTTACTCCCTTGGGGTTGGCTCCTTGCGCATCCATTTTGTTTATTGCCACGATTAAAGGGATTTTTGCTTCTTTTATATCGCGAATTGCTTCAATAGTTTGAGGTTTTACCCCTTCGTCTGCGGCAACAACGAGTATGGCAATATCAGCGGCCTTGGCTCCGTGCGAGCGCATTTTCTCAAACGCTTCGTGTCCGGGCGTGTCAATGAACGTGATAGCCTTTCCCTTCCCCAAAGAAACTTGATACGCGCCAATGGACTGGGTAATACCCCCTGCCTCTTTGGCGGTTACGTTCGTTTTTCTGATATAATCAATAAGGGTAGATTTGCCGTGGTCAATGTGGCCTAACACCACCACCACCGGCGGCTTTGCTTGCATATGCGTAACATTAGCAGAGTTTGCATATTTGGGCAATAGAAAAGAGCCTCACTCATGGAACGAGTGAGGCTCACGTCAAAAAAATTAAATTAAGGGTACATTTTTTCAGGGGGATAAGACGATTCCCGCCTTATCCCCTTGGGCCACTATCTTTTCTTCCTGATTCCAGATAGTGGCGTACTTTTTTCTCTCCTCCTCTGGCCATGAGGAGAAGGCAGGATCAACCCTTTTATTACGGTGATCCACGAGCACTTTCCGTATGAACCCAGAGTCCATAATAGTCGAAGTTTCATCGGACAGGGAAAAGTCTTCTCCGGGAGGCGGTCCTTGGCGATAGGCTGGTCTGGTAAAATCAGCCCATCGTTCATAATAGCACCTATTGCCGGATCTTGGGGATTTTCTTCCGGCATTGAATTCTTGGTCCGCCTGCCTTACGCCTGCCATACAATCATTTTCGGCCGCTTCTCGCACTCTGCCTGCTTCAAGTTGTTCTTTTTGCAGCCGATGAAAATTTACCTCGGCCGTCATTTCTATGAGCGTTTTGGGCGTTCGGGGGCGCTGGATAATGTAAGTGCTCCCCCTCCACCATTGGGCAGAGGTTTCTTCTACGGAAAAAACAAAAAAAACTCCTATAAGGAGTAGCATCTTTTTCACGACCTTCTCCTTTCTCTTATCTTCGTTGATAAATTTTTCCTGTTTGTTGGGTGGGATCGGCGGCGTTTCGCTCCAAGTTATTCCAGGTAGAACCGTACGCCTCCTTCGCTGAACGCGGCAGCGAGTAAAAAGCACCATCAGGCATTGGCGTTTTCCTTTGCCAATCCTGTTCCGCCTTTTCTCGCCAGTAGCTGGAGTACTCCCCGTACTCCCTTTCTTCCGCCCCTCCTCCATAGTCTGGTCGCACCGTTGATCGGGCACCCGAGGGAGTTTCCTCGGTTTCCACGCTTCCGCCACGGGAAGGGATATACGTTCCCGTTCTCTCCGCGGCACGGACTTCCGCAGTCCCGATGTCACGTTCCTTCCTTATCTCATCGCTTCCGAGGCGCTGTTTTGTGCGCTCAGTTTCGCGATAGATATCTTTCTCCTTACGCAACTCTTCCCTTCGGATGTCGCGCTCGTTTTTCAAGACGTCCCTTTCGGTTCGTCCCTGCTCGCGCATGCCGGTGGTAAGGACGCGTTCGGTAGACCTTATTCCTTGGTTTAACACCCTTTCTATGCCGCGGGATGCAGCTACGCCGCAGCCCCCAACGCCAAGGAGACTTGCCGCAAGGGCAAAAGAAGCGAGTAATTTAGCCTTTCCCTTTGTTCTTCTAATCATTTCAACCTCCTTCTCCAATCCTTTGTCAACAAAATCCAGATGCTCTGGACCTTGTTCATTTTTTTGTTCTTGAACACCCTCCAAATTAGCCATATCTTGCCCTAATTCTTCTATATTGTCAACATTTTCCCCTCGCTGGAGCGCTTCGGCTTTTAAACTGGCTATTTTGCTTGCCTCTAGATGTTTGTAAATTTCCGCCAATTTTTCTTGGTCAGAGGGGCTTTGTCCAGGCTCGTTTTCTTGAGGGGTTTTTATTTCTCCTTCTGGCATAAAAGATTTAATAGTGATTATTCGTTCGCTATTTTCGCAAGCTCTTCCTCTTCCTCGGTTAAAATTTGATTCCACGCGTTTTCATCTTTGGTTTTGAGCGCGGAAACTTTTCGCTTAAAAATATCGGTTGCCCACTGAATTTTATCGGGAAAATCCTGAAAATAACTTAAAATACTGATAGCCATTTCCGCTGTGGCGTTTTTTAACGAATCAATCCAAAATTTTTTATCCTCATCGGATAGAGAGGAGTTTTGGATAAACGTATTGAGTTCTTCGGTAAAATTCTGACTAATCACGTCGTCCATAGCAATTAAATTGTACTAAATACCAATTGGCTTGTCAAATTGAATGAGTATCTTTACGACTTCGCTCGAACTCACTTTAGCAAAAATCTCTGAACTGAGGAAGCCGCCGCGCCCTCGCGTATCATTCCGTAAAAAACGAGACTGGGTTAGCCGAAAGTAAATGTAAATGCCTTGAGTCCTGGCTTTTGGATTCTCAATTCAAGCTTGTGAGTTTCTGTTTTTTCGCTTTGAATGATTTTGTAGAGTCGCGCTTGTTTTATTTTTAGAACACTTCTGCCGTCGGAAGTCTTCATAATATCTTCTCCAGCTTC
>CAYTEF010000055.1:0-1423 GCA_964436845.1 uncultured Candidatus Saccharibacteria bacterium | reverse complement strand
AGCTTCCGAATCGAGGGGCTTGCCATTACGAAGAACCTCGACGACCACTTCCGTATCTGACTCTGCAACAAAGAAAACATCTCTGGCTGTGTAGGTATACACAATACTGGCGTTTGCAGAATTATTTTGAGCAAATTCAGGCGTTACGTTCCAACTATCATTGGGAAATAGTAAGTTCGCTTGTTGGTCATTCCGCGCCGATCCGAAATACGTTTCCGGACTTTTCGCTCCGTTCTGGATGGGAGTTTCTTTTGTAAGAGGCTGACTAATTGCTCCATTTTCTCCTAAAACAGCCATGCGCTCCGAGAGGACTTCCTGGATTTTCTTTTCTGTTTCCTCATATGCTCCTTCGCCGATATGGTCATACACTACAAAGCCCTCAATATCAATAAGGTATTTCCGCGGCCAATACTGATTTTTGTAGGCAGTCCATGTTGAGTAGTCGTTATCTAGTACGACTGGGAACTTAATGCCGAACTTCTCTGCCGCCGTCCTTACATTGTTGTAGTCTTTTTCAAATTCAAATTCCGGCGTATGTATGCCGATAATAACCAATCCTTTGTCCTTATACTTTTCATACCACGCGTTGAGATAAGGAGTGGTGCGTTGGCAGTTGATACAGCTGTATGTCCAGAAATCTATTAGCACCACTTTCTTGCCGACAAATTCACCGACAGTAATTGGCTTGTTTTCGGTGTTGATGAAACCATCGGGAGTTGTAATCTCCTTTGCTAATTCATAGCGTTTCATTTTGTCTTCTTTCTTCATTTCGTCTTGTCCCGAGGAAGTTCGGGGCGTAATTGCTACTGATTCGCCCGACCCATCCCTTTTTATGCTGTTTGAGCTAATGAAATAGATCGCGCCTATAATAAGCGCGATAACGAGAGCGAGAATGTAGGGTTTCGTCTTTTCCATCTATTTGAGCAATATCTTGTTCAAAAACTCAAAATTAGCTATGAGTGAGAGTTTTTGTGTAAAAATAAGCACACCGAGCGCAAGAAGGATAACTCCAAATACAATATTGAGATACTTCAGTCCGATTGCGTGGCGATTGATAAACTCCGTAGCCTGCCCCGTAAACGCGCCAACTATAAGGAATGGTATGCCAAGTCCAAGCGCGTAGGTAAGCAAAAGAATGAATGCAGATCCGGGCTGTGTTGCAGCAAGTCCCAAGATAACCCCGAGAGCCGGACCGACGCATGGCGTCCAGCCAGCTGCAAATGCCAAGCCAAACAGAAATGACGTGGCATAGCGCGACTTGAATTTCGTGTTTACGCTCATCTTGTATTCTCTCTCCAAAAAAGGAATTTTTATGAGACCTACGAGGTAAAGACCAAAGAAAATTATCATCACTCCGCCTATGCGGGAAAGCCATGTTTGGACATCGTAGGCGATGTTCTCAAGGAGCGTATTCAAGAGCACA
>CAYTEF010000054.1:0-5156 GCA_964436845.1 uncultured Candidatus Saccharibacteria bacterium | reverse complement strand
CTCATTGTACCAAAAAGACAGAATGAGGGACAGACAGGAATTATTCAACAAAGCCTATACTTTGATAGAATAAATTTGGACGACCGTTCAGAAAGTTTATATACCTCCTCCGCTAAAAGAGCTTGTGTTGGCGCTGAGGCTCTTCAAGGCCCAACACCTCTATTTTCCCGTATTCACCGTCGTAGCCAGGAATAATCTTTACTTTACCTTCGCGCACGTCAATGACGGCTTTTGCTATATCTTCGCCCGCTACTTTCGCAAGCGCTTCAAACGATGCTTCCTCCAAAACGGAAAGCTCAGTGCCCAATGATTGAATAAGCGCATAGTATATTTCTTTTGCTCTTTTCCCTTTGGTCTTTTTTATCTGCTCAATAATTTCGGATAAGGGAATGAAACTCTTAAAGGGAATGGCGCCCTTTGGCTTTTCTCCTTCGTTCCGGTCTGCCAATTCATGCACGCGATTTAAAACGCCGATGGTTAAGAGTTTTCCGCAGTGGGGGCAGATGCCGCGAAGCTTCTTTGTTTCTTCCGGAGGGATGCTGAATTTATGATCGCGGTGGCCGTCGTAGTGGTACTTGCCTTCTTCCGGAAAGAATTCAATCGTGTATAAAAATTTCTTGGGATCTCGCGTTTTGAATGCGTTATAAATTGTGTCGTAGCTCATGTCCCCCTCAACGACATTTGCCTCGCGCATAATTTTTTCCGGTGAGTGGCAGTCGCTGTTGGAAGTGATGGCAATATTGTCCAAGCTTTTTACCATCCAGTTCATTTGAGGGTCCGACGACAAACCACTCTCAATGGCAAAAATTTTTGGCGTCCACTTTTCAAAACATTCTTCAAGCGAATTAAAGCCACTCTTTGAGCCAAAAATAGCGAACCACGGTGTCCAGGCGTGCGCGGGAATAAGCATTGCCTTTTCAGAAACACCAAACACAAGTTCTGCCAATTTCTCCGAACTTAAGCCGAAAATAGGCCGCCCGTCACTGTCAATGTTGCCCACCTTTGCAAGGGTATTTTTTATTTTTTCCGCTTCGCCGAGCGAAGGAACACAAATAACGTGGTGAATTTTTCTCACCTTGCCACCCTTTGAATAAATCAAACTCACCTCCACTGATGGGAGAAATCGCGTTTTGAATTTTGTATTTTGGTCATTGAAATTTATTTGGAACTTGTTATTTTGAATTTGGGATTTCAAAACATAGAGTCCTTTTTCTGCCGGCTCTAATTTCTGTGACAGTTCCTTAAACCACGCGGGGTGGGTAAAGTCGCCCGTTCCTAGTATAGTGATTCCCTTCATTGCCGCAAATTCTGCAAGTGTCTCCAAGTCTGACCGCGGGGACGTGGCGCGGGCGTATTTTGAATGGATGTGCAGGTCAGCTACGATTTTCATATGACGAAAAAAAGGATTTATCAAATCGGGCAACGTAGACAAAAAAGGCAAGAGAAAGCCAGAAGAGAAGTCCTCCCTGCTGGAAGGTTAAAAAGAAGTGATCAAATGACGCGATCATGAAAATGGCAAAGAGAAATAACGACTCGCGAATAAGGGCAATACGGGGTCTTTTGGCAAGAGAAAACTGCGCCATGTTGAATAAAAACCAAAAGAAGAAAAAAAGTGCGGAAATACCCGCTTCGGCGGTGAGCAAGATATACATATTATGCACGGGCTGGTTTGCCCATTCGGGCAAGGCTCCCTTTTCAATGAATGGTTTTTGGAATGAGGTGAATTGACCTAATCCTACGCCCATAATCGGATGGGTCTTAATCCCCTCAAACGCTGTTTTGGTGTAAAAAATACGCATGGAGAGGCCCTCGTCGCGAACATCAACGCTCAACCTGCTGTGAAAATAGGGGAAAAGGACTAATGCAAATATGACAAGTGAACTGATGAGAATATTCACGTACGGTATCATTCGCTCGCGCCAAAAAAGAATAACCCACGAAAGAAGGGCAATGGTACCAAAAAAGATTGCTACGCGGGAAAAAGTCAGGAAAAATCCCAGGACCAAGAGAGGATAAACAAAAGCGGAAATATAATTCATTAATGCTGTTTTCTTCTGGCGCAGTGAGAGAAATAGGAGCGAAAATAAACAAAAAAGTAAAAAAACGGAAAGCACATTCGGATGGGGAAACGTACCGTATGCCCGGATAACTTTTTCCCCGCCTACCACAAGTTTTGCAACACCTGCCATATCAGGGGATAATTGGTTTTCGCCAAGTAATGAGAGTCCTACGCTATGCTGGGTAAAAAATTGGAGAATGGCGATAATACTTTGCAAGGCTCCGCCTGCGACAAGCGCTTTGAGCGCGTTGGTAAATGTTGGCAACGAAAGGGATAACACGTAAAAAAAGAGCCACAAAAACTCTGCGATTTTAAGTGCTCCATAGAGTCCCCGCAAAGGATTATCGGAAAGGGCTCCTGAAAGGACAAGCCACAAAAGGAACGACCCCGCGGGGAAGACAAGGAAACGATAACTGCCCAAGAAGCGGACATATTCTTTTTTTGCCAGCCAGAAGAAAAAAAGAATGCCTATTAAAATATCGGCGGCGTAGAGAAACGCTGATTGGTATTCGTCAGCGCCCGCCAAAAGCCCCCACCTAACCTGAAGGGGGAAAGAAAAGAAGAGGAGATATAATATCAATGACTGCATAGACAGAAGCAAATGTAAAAATGGCGATAATAAATATTCCTACGGGACGGGATAAAGAGAAACGAAAAGGGGACTTTTCATCTCCATGCGCTTTGGCTTTCCAGAATAAGAGAACGCTTAAGATTCCCACATATCCGCCCATGACCGCGCCGATGAATCCCGCGATAGTGATAAAATCGCGCAAATTGAGGATATAGAAAAGGAGGGGAACTCCGAGAGCGAGAAGAAAACTTATTCCCTTTCCCATACGATAATCCTCTATGAAACTTTTTGCAAGTTCATTTCCAACAGCAATAAAGGAAGTATAAAGAGAAAGAATGCCAAGCAGCGCTCCCGCGACTACCACCTTTGTTCCCAGAAATGCAACAAGACCAGAGAGCGCGTCTTCACTCGTAGAAGAACCGCTCACTCCTAAAACCCCCCAGACAAAGAGAAGGTAGAGGAATGTAGGAATAAGCGTTCCCGTAAAGACAATGAGAGGGTAGTTAATAAAAATCCCCTTCCTTCGTGCGGGGGCTAAAATATGTTCCAGAAGTGGAATGACAGAGAAACCCGCAAGAGAAAAAAGCGTTATTCCATAGGGCAAAACCCATTTGTTCATATCAAGGGACGTAAGACGGGAAAAAGAAAAATGCGGTGAAAAAATTGACATAAAAAAGATTAAAACAATAATGAGCGCCATGGGGAGCATAAAAAGAATTTCCTGCATGCCTACTTTTGAATCTCCTCCCCATACAATTGCAGAACCAATGAGGAAAAAAATTACCCCTAAAAGACTTTCAGAAACCGATAGCCCAATGGAGGAGAAAATAATGTTTAAAAATCCTGCCGAGACAATGGCATAGACAAGAAGCGTTCCCCAGAGGGTAATAAGCCCCTGCAGTAATGTCACCAACTTCCATCGGGGTCCTAAATAGAGGCCAGCGTAGCCGGTCAAGCGGTGATCTTCCCTGGTACGCATGGTGACATGGGCGTATGCTAAATGGCTAATGCTCATGAGAATGCCAAAAAAAATGAGGTAAAAAGCCGTTAAAAAAAAGCCCGCTTTAAGGGCTGCGTAGGGAAGGCCAAACATTCCTACGCCAATAATTGTTCCTGCAATACTGCCAATGGCAAGGACATGGTAGCGAAATGTTTCCATAGGGTGCCTATTCATTGCGTAGGATACAACGAAAAGATGAGGTAGACAACCGCCAGGAGAAGAATGAGACTAATGATGACAAGTGTGTGGGTGCGCCACATAATATTAGTGATTATTTTTTTTCTCCTTCTATCTTCCCCTCTATCATGGGGAAAATAGCTAAAATGATGAAACTAATAATCGTTACAACCAAGGCGATTAAGTAAAGTTCAATTCCGATAAGCAATCCAACGGCTGTTGCCACCCAAAGCCCCGCGGCTGTGGTGATGCCGCGGACATGTTCCCCGTGGTAAATAATAATACCAGCGCCAATAAAACCAATGCCTAGAATAACTTGTCCTAAAATTCTGCCCGGATCGTAATTAGGCGACTGGAAAAACTTTTCTGCCTCTTTTGCCACAATGGTAAAGGTGGTTGAGGCAAGAGTAACCAGCATATAGGTACGCAAGCCCGCCGCTTTTCCCGCACGCTCGCGTTCAGCGCCGAGAATGCCGCCGAATATAAGAGAGAAAAAAATCTTTATAAAAATATCCATGGAAGCAGTGTTCTTACTTCTTCATTTCTTCTATACGCACCAATAATTTCCCCACCAATAAATTTGGATCCTCTTCAAATATAACCCCGCCCGGATTTTTCCTGTTGCTCTCGTCTATGATTTCATCAATAAGATCAAGTGTTCCTCCCGTGCCGCTTAGGACGCCAATGGGTTTTCCATCCTCAAACGCAATGGTAAATTCATTTAAGGTTCCCATCCGCCCGCAAATGATTAAGGAAGCATCGGACGAACGGACAAGTAAAAGATTTCTGCCGGAATAGTTAAATCCTGTATAAATGATTAAGTCAAAATAGTCGATGGGCAGGTTGTATACTTTAATGTGCTCTTTTTCTGACGCGGCAGGCGAAATTCCGATGCTCAACCCTCCTGCTTCTTTTGCTCCCTTTGCCGCCCAGTAGGGGATACCCGATGTCGCACCGGTAACCATGACGGCTCCGGCCTTAGCAACTGCTCTCCCCACTTGCTCTGCCTTTTTAAGTGCGTCGGGAGCACAATGTTCTGTCTTTGCTGCTCCGGAAACGCAAATTTTTGTTTTTACCTCGTACTTCATCGCACTATATTAGCATTAAGCATAAATTTTCGCAAGAAGAAGAATGTACCATTCTCGCCTGATTACGGGCGAAGCGAGTGTGCTGCGAAGGCAGGCTGGCGAGTGTATCCGCGGATTCAAAATAAAAAATTATACCAAACCCTAGACAAAAGAAAAGTCCCGCGGGAAGGGTAATCCCGCGGGGGTTAAGAGCGTTTGAGAAAAAATGTTAAAGGTTGAGAAAATGTCACGGCCCGATCTTTACCGTCTCCCCGGGCGATA
>CAYTEF010000053.1:4294-5301 GCA_964436845.1 uncultured Candidatus Saccharibacteria bacterium | reverse complement strand
GGTGATTTTTCTTTAAGTCAGAAAAATAAACCAAAACATCTCGTTTGGTTATTTCCTTTATTTCTTTTATCTTTTGTTTTCTAAACGAATCAATATATTCAACCTGCTTTTCTGGCTGAGGTCGTTTATTTAACTCATCTAGTAGTTGTTGAAATGTTGGCATAATAATCTTTTTTAGAAAGCGAGCTGGAATAACTACCCCTATATCTCGGCTTCTGTTTAATAGTCATCGCGTCAATCGCTTGCTCATAAGTTTTTTGTGCATTCTCAAAAACTTCCAAAGCTTTCTTAATTTTTGGATTATATTTTATGCTATTAAGTTTTTGCTGAAATTGTGTATCCATATAGGGTAAGTTTACCAATTTTTAGTCTTTAATGCCAGCTTTGATTGCTATAAAAAGCATCATCCTTAACGCTCCTACTCACCTTAAATGTTTTATCTTTTGGATAGAAGGTGAAATCAGTCGTATCATACTGATCGTCTATAACAATGGAATTTTCATCATCAAAAATTTCTACTGTTTTCATATTATTTGATTAAATCATCAACACTAACCTCAAGGGCTTTCGCAATTTTTTTGAGGGTATCAAGTGTTGGATTCTGGTTTTTACCAGCCTCAATTTTGATAATTGTATTATTGGCGACATCTGCCAATCTTGCCAATTTCTCTTGCGAAAGCCCCTTGGCTACTCTAAGTCTTCTAAGTGTTTTTGTAATGTTTGACATACTAATATCGTGGTAGTAGTATTAAAGTATCAGTGCTATTACCCGTCTATTACTTCAATGCTACACCAAAAATTAAAAATTGTAAATAGGCGGCGTATTTCACAAAGCTAAATATGAATTTCGGTGGCGGAAAAGCGAGATCGGGTAAAAGTTTGTCCCGTGCCACAACACGGGATGCTTTCCCCTCAACACAGTATGAGAGAAATCTCTACCGGTGGTTTTGTCAATCCACATGTGGATAACTTATTTTCACTTTTTTTCCAAGCGCCATTATACTTAT
>CAYTEF010000053.1:3330-4284 GCA_964436845.1 uncultured Candidatus Saccharibacteria bacterium | reverse complement strand
AGAGGTGATGGTTGATCTTTAAAAAATTGAAAAAGAGCGAAGGAAGTACAGAAAAATTCCGTATTTTCTTCGCTCTTTTTAAGGAAAGGAGCGAGAAGAAAAAATCTAAACCTGAAAGGGGGTGATCTATAATGGGTTGGCTTAATTCGCTTAGAGAGGGTATTTGGGGAGTGCTGGGAGCGCTTGCCGGCGCTGCTCTGCTTGCAGTAATCGTTGTTCCACTGGGAGAATGGTTTTGGGGATGGCTTTCTACTGGCAGTAATGCTATGGCGGTTATCGCCCTTGCTCTTATTGGAGCCGGAGCAGGTTTTGCTTGGGCACATGTGCACAAGGCCGAGAATAAAGTTGAGAATAAGTCGTAGTCGCTCTTTTTTAAAAAAGAATTTTATAGGTCCCCACACCATTGCGGTTTCGTGGGGCTTTTCATTTTTAATTTCACCGCATAGAGTAAACTCACTATCCTTGAATTACGAAATAGACAAAATTTTACTTCCTGAGCTTGTCGAAGGATAAAATTTTGGTTCAATTATACAGTTATGCCTTCGACAGGCTCAGGCAATAACTGTATTTCGTAATTCAAAGTCATTATGCTTTCTCTCTCAACTCCCATTGAACACGCGGAAAAAATCAGTAAAAGAATAATTCCAGCACTCAAACACCTCGGAATTAAAACGCTGAAAGACCTGCTTTATCATTTCCCTTCGCGTTACGAAGACTTGTCAAACGTGAAACCGATTGCGGATGTTTTTTCCGGAGAAACGGTAACGATTGAAGGAACCATTGTTTCAATTTCGGGATTCCGCACCGCGCGGAAACACATGTACCTGACCGAAGCGGAAATTACTGACGGAGCGCACAAAATCAAGGCGCTTTGGTTTAACCAGCCCTTTCTGGAACGTATACTCAAAAAAGGTAGCCGCATGCGTTTTTCCGGAAAAGTGACCAAAGGGGCAC
>CAYTEF010000053.1:0-3320 GCA_964436845.1 uncultured Candidatus Saccharibacteria bacterium | reverse complement strand
CGCATGAACGCATCGGCAAAAACGATTTTTCTGCCGCAACGATTCACACAGGAGCCCTTATTCCTGTTTATCCGGAAACCACCGGCATTACTTCGCGCTGGCTCCGCTATTTGATTCATACCTATCTTCCGCTCACTGAAAAATCACAAGAACCTCTGCCCGAAATACTTCTACAAAAATATGGATTTCTGGAACTGTGCCAAGCACTGCGAAAAATTCATTTCCCGCAATCATTGGAGAATGCGGAATCGGCAAAAAAACGTTTTGCGTTTGAGGGATTATTACTGATACAATTACGCGCGCTCCGCGAACGTGCACTTCTCAAGCAAACCCAAGCTCCCTCAATCACTCCCGATATACCGCTCATCAAACAATTCATCCAATCATTGCCATTCCTTTTAACCGACGCCCAGCGCCGTTCCCTTTGGGAAATTCTCAAAGACATGGAAAAGCCCTCGCCCATGAATCGGCTTCTTGAGGGCGATGTCGGATCGGGAAAAACCGTAGTTGCGGCCGGTGCCGTACTTTCGGTGGTAAAACAAGGACTTCGGGCGCTTTGCATGGCGCCCACGGAAATTTTGGCGCGCCAGCATTTTGAAACATTTGAAAAACTTTTATCTCCGTTTGGCATTGCCATCGGACTTATGACCGGATCGGAAAAACGCGCCGATAAAACGCATCAAGTTATCGTGGGCACGCACGCAATCATCCAACGCCGCGCGCAATTTGAAAACCTCGGGCTGGTTATTATTGATGAACAGCACCGTTTCGGCGTCCAGCAAAGACGCAGATTAACGCAGGTTGATACGCAGAACGACGCAGAAACTCCGCGTAAATCTGCATCAAGTCAGCGTAAGTCCGCGTTGTTGCCGCATTTCTTGAGCATGTCCGCAACTCCGATTCCGCGAACGCTCGCCTTAACTATCTACGGAGACCTTGATCTCTCCCTGCTTGATGAAATGCCCAAATCAAGAAAGCAGGTTATCACTTCAATTATTGAACCCGCAAAACGCAACGAAGCGTATGATTTTATCAGAAGTGAAATAAAAAAAGGAAGACAAATATTTGTGATCTGCCCCCGCATTGAAATCCCCGAAGAACCGCCAAAAAATTCCGCATTCCAGCAAAAATGGCTTATGGCAGAGACAAAAGCGGTAAAAGAAGAATTTGAAAAACTTTCCAAAACAATTTTCCCTGATTTTCGCGTCGGCATGCTGCACGGAAAAATAAAAGCAAAAGAAAAAACGGAAATAATGCGGCAATTCAAAAATCACGCGCTTGATATTCTTGTCTCCACCTCCGTAATTGAAGTCGGCGTGGACATACCCAACGCCACCGTTATGACGATTGAGGGGGCGGAGCGTTTTGGACTAGCACAACTCCACCAATTCCGCGGGCGCGTCGGACGAGGAGAGCATCAATCTTATTGCCTTCTTTTCCCCACCGAAGACGGGGTCGTCACCCGCCGCCTGCGCGCGATCAAAGAAGCCAAGAACGGGTTTGAGCTTGCGGAACGCGACTTGGAAATTCGCGGGCCCGGAGATCTTTTCGGATCGCGCCAGTCCGGAATTCCAGATCTTGCCCTATCCCACCTTACTGATGCCAAGCTTGTCCGCGAAGTGCGTGATGCCGCAAAAGAGCTCATCCGCCAAAGTCCGGATTTACAAAAGTTTCCCGCACTGGTAGAAAAACTAAGAGAATTTGAAGATAATATACATCTTGAGTAGACCCTATTATACTTTGAATTACGACACACCTCCTTTCCCTGTCATTGCGAGGAGTAGTGCGACGAAGCAATCTCAACCCCGTAATACAACTTCGACTGCCGCAGGCTTTAATGCCAAGAATTTCTTGAGAGACAAATATGAGCGCTAAACCTATCGTTAACTCTCAAAACTCAATGGCGGCAATAATTATGGTCGAAGTTGATATACGGGGTCAACGTAAGATTGCTTCGGCTTCGGCCTCGCAATGCCATTCTATCGTATTCACTAAGGTCTGGCACGAGATACTTGCTAACGAGCTTAAGCCGTAATCGGGCATACTTGTACCAGACAATTAAAGACTAGACCTGCTGATTAAACCATGATTCCGGTGTATACTGGAAGCATGAACATAACAAAACTCAAACAACATCCAAAGATATTTACTCGTCTGTTCGGCATCTCACCCGACAAGTTTGACGAACTGGTAATGAAGATTCATCCTCTCTGGCTCAAAGCCGAAGCAAAGCGTCTCCGTCACCCCCGTAAAATCAAGCAAGGAGGCGGTCGGCGCTACAAGCTTACTCTGGAAGAAACGGTTGCCATGCTCCTCCTCTACGCTCGCGCCTATGTAACCCATGTGTTTCTCTCCGCGCTATTTGATGTTCATGAGAGCGCTATTTGCAGATATTTTGCCAAAATCCGTCCAATCACCGAAACAGTATTTGATCTGCCCGTCAGGAATGCCGACTTGCAAGAGGAAGAGATCATGCGGCTTGTGGTTGATGCCACCGAACAGAGAACGGAACGAAGGAATAAAGGATGCGGTTATTCAGGAAAGAAAAAGGCTCATACCATCAAGACTCAAATTGTAGTGGATAAAAAGGGAACTATCCGTCACATTTCCCTATCTGTTCCCGGCAACATGCATGACAAGAAGCTTTTTGACCAATCTGGCGTACATCTTCCCGATACAGCCAAGGGTGATCTGGGCTATCTGGGAACAAACATCGCTATTCCTTTCAAATCCTCAAAACTGCATTCGCTTACTAAATGGCAGCGCTATCGCAACAAACTTCATAGCAGAAAACGCATCATCGTTGAGCATGTGTTCGCCTCGCTCAAGGCATTCCGTATCCTGTCCGATCGCTTTCGCGGTTCACTTGCTCACTACCATCAATACTTCTTAATTGTTTGCGGTTTGCGCAACCTTGCAAGAATCTAATCCCTTGACGGGGTTTGGGGTATTGCGAGGTCATACAAATGTTTAATCAGTAGGTCTTATCGTTAATTCTTTTTCTTGAGTTTCCAATTTCGCACGCAGTTCTTGAATTTGAGATTGAAGCGAGAGAACCAGGGCTTGGAGTTGTTTGATCAGAGCGATGGTGTCAAGAGGGGGAGTGGAAGTTGGGGATTGGGCGGATACAAAAGAAACTTGGCTAAAGCTGAAGATGAAAAAGAGAGTCAGAAAAAAAATGAGGGATCGTTGCGTCATTATTTCGAGAAATTATTTTTTATGATTTAATCATAAACTTTATGTATTTATTTTTCCATTGAACTTATCCACAACGATCCGCTGTTTTTCTTATAAAGTTCGTGTTACCATATAAATGGCCG
>CAYTEF010000052.1:0-5371 GCA_964436845.1 uncultured Candidatus Saccharibacteria bacterium | reverse complement strand
CGCTCTCTTACTTGAAAAGTACCCTTAAACCTGTTCCATTTGACTAAGAATACCCTATTATAGGTACTTGACGCTTTACGTTATCTCTGCTACATTTCTCACGCATGCCAACGATTAATCAGTTAATTAAACGAAAGAGAAAATCATCCGAGCGCAAAGCGCAAGCGCCGGCTTTGACCTTTGCGTTTAATAAATTGAAGAATAGACAGGTTCTTTTCTCTTCTCCCTTTAGGCGGGGAGTGGTAACGCAGGTAAAAACCATGACGCCTAAAAAGCCAAACTCTGCCTTGCGCAAAGTAGCAAAGGTGCGCCTTTCAAACGGCATGGAAATTACCGCCTATATTCCCGGCATTGGCCACAATATTGCCGAGCACGCGGTGGTGGTCGTGAGGGGCGGGAGGGTAAAGGATTTGCCCGGTGTTCGCTATCACGTGGTACGCGGGGTTTTGGATGCTACCGGGGTTGAAGGCAGAAAAACGTCTCGTTCGCTTTACGGCGCTAAAAAGCAAAAGAAAGAGTAATATGGTACGCTCTGATAAAACATTCCCAAAGAGGCCTATTCATCCCGATCCCAAATTTAATAGCGTGGTCCTGGAAAAATTTATTAACCACTTAATGCAAGGTGGGGGAAAGGAAACGGCGCGAAAAGCCATGTACGCGGCACTTGAACGAAGTGAGGAGAAACTAAAGAAGCCCCCCATGGAAATCTTTGCCGGCACGCTCAAAAATGTTGCCCCGCAAGTGGAAGTGAAAAGCCGGCGTATCGGCGGCGCTAACTATCAAGTGCCTATTCCCGTACAAGGCGAAAGGAAGCGGTTTCTTGCGATGAAGTGGTTAATTGATGCCGCCCGAGCGAAAAAAGGCCGTTCCATAGCAGCGAAACTAAGCGAGGAGCTTATCGCGGCCTATAATAACGAGGGAGAAGCGATTCGCAAGAAGATGAATGTGGAAAAAATGGCGGAAGCGAATCGCGCATTTGCGTTCTTAGGCAGAAGGAGATAAGCAAAAGCTTGTAGCTGGTAGGAAGTAGCTTGTAGGAAATGCTTACATACAATCCTACAAGCTACCAGCTATTTCCTACAAGCTTTTTATTTATGCCAGCCCAATACCCATTAGAAAAAACAAGGAACATTGGCATCATCGCCCATATTGACGCCGGAAAAACAACGACCACCGAGCGGGTTTTGTTCTATACCGGCATTTCACACAAGATCGGCGAGGTACACGAAGGACAGGCGATTATGGATTGGATGGAGCAGGAAAAGGAGCGGGGAATTACCATAACTGCCGCAACCACGACCTGCTTTTGGGTAAGTACGCGTGAAAAAGCAAAGGCGAAGGAGGGAAGGGAAGAAGAGTTAAAAAAGGAGTATGAACATAGAATTAACATTATTGATACTCCAGGCCATGTGGATTTTACCGTGGAAGTTGAGCGATCACTTCGTGTGCTTGATGGGGCAGTGGTTATTCTTGACGCCGTAGAAGGTGTGGAAGCCCAGTCAGAAACCGTGTGGCATCAGGCGGATAAATACCATGTGCCCCGCATCGTCTTCATTAATAAGCTTGATCGTATTGGCGCGAGCTTCGTTGATTCGGTAAGCTCTATTAGAAAGAAGCTAACAGACAAGGTCGTGGTGATGCAAATTCCCATAGGGCTTGAGAAAGATTTGTCGGGAGTGATTGATCTTTTAGAGGAGAAGGCGTACTACTTTGACGGCGAGCATGGAGAAAAGGTGAGAAGCGAAGACGTTCCGGCAGAATATAAAGAAGCTCTTAAGAAAGCGCGCCATGAAATGGTGGAAAAAATTGTTGAGCACGAAGAGAAAGCAATGGAAGAATATCTGGAAGGAAAGAAAATAAATATTGACCGTCTGCGAATTATTTTACGAAGTGCGACCGTAAAAGGGGAGTTAATACCCATTTTTAGCGGCGCCTCGCTTCGCAATAAGGGCGTTCAGCTGATATTAGACGCGGTTATTGATTATCTGCCTTCCCCTTTAGATGTGCCGTCGGCAAAGGCGATTAAGAGTAAGACGGGTGAGGAATTGATGCTTAAGCCCGAAAGCGATGGCATATTTGCCGCTCTTGCCTTTAAAATTGCGGATGACCCTTTTGTGGGGTCATTAACCTACATTCGCGTTTACTCGGGTGTGCTTAATGCGGGGAGTTATGTGTTAAACACTACGACTGGCAACAAGGAGCGTATAGGACGAATTGTGCGCGTACACGCGAATAAACGAGAAGATATTACCGAAGTCTATGCGGGCGACATTGCAGCCATTGTGGGGTTAAAAAAGACCACCACCGGCGATACGCTTTGTGATCCTGCAACACCTTTAGTTCTTGAGCGAATCATCTTTCCCGATCCGGTTATTTCTGTCCGCGTGGAGCCAAAGAGTAAAGCCGATCAGGAAAAACTTTCTTTATCACTTCATCGCCTTGCGCTGGAAGATCCTACTTTTCGCATGAGTATTGATCAGGAAACGGGGGATACTATTATTTCAGGCATGGGCGAGGTGCATTTGGAGGTTATTGTGGATCGTTTGCTTCGTGAATTTAAGGTGGGGGCTTCGGTTGGCAGGCCTCGTGTGGCATACCGCGAAACCATTACTAAGGAAGCCGAGGCACAGGGCCAATACATACGCCAGTCTGGAGGCCGCGGTCAGTATGGTGATGTCACGATTAAGGTGGAGCCAAATGAAAAGGGCAAGGGATTTGAGTTTATCAACGGAATCAGGGGAGGCATTATTCCCCAGGAGTTTATTCCCGCGGTGAAAAAAGGCGTGCAGGAAGCGGTTGATAAAGGAGTCGTTGGGGGCTATTCTTTGGTTGACCTAAAGGTAACCCTTTTTGACGGATCATATCATGATGTTGATTCCTCCGAAGCCGCGTTTAAAATTGCAGGGTCTATTGCGTTGCAAAGTGCCGCAAAGAAAGCAGGACCCATTTTGTTAGAACCCATTATGCGTCTTGAGGTTACGGTGCCCGAAGAATTTTTTGGCGACATTACCGGCGACTTAAATTCACGAAGAGCCCAAATAGCCGACGTAGAGCAGAGAGAAAAAGTAAAGGTGATTCACGGTACGGCACCTTTGGCAGAAATGTTTGGCTATGCAACCCAGCTTCGCTCTCTAACGCAGGGAAGGGGATTTTACTATATGGAGCTTGACCACTACGCAAAAGTGCCCGAAAACATTGTGCAGACGATTGTAGGCGCAGCGAAGTGAGCCTTTGCTCCGGCTTGTCGGTTCAAAAAGACGCGGTCATTCGCCCCAGCGTGGCGAATGCCGCTTCGCTCTCGCCCTCGCTCTCCCGCCTTGGGCGGGAACCATGCCCGCCCCGCCTGCCAAAGTCTTGTACGGCGGGCAGGTCGGGCTGCGAGAGACTTTTTTCACCGACAAGCCTTCGCATACGTTTTTGCTAGAAGCAATTGAAAAAGCCCGTGACGTTCTTTTGTCCCGGGCTTTTTGTTTGAAGTTTGCATTTTCCCTCCTTTGTCCACCATAGCTCGAAAAGCGAAAGCGGGCATTGGGTGGGGAGCGAAGCGTTTTCGCGCTTGGCTCCCCATTACAACCTCATCACTTATTGTTATTCCTCGCCGTCCCGTGTGCTTGCAAATATCGGACGGCAGGAATTTTTTAAAGGACGTCCCGTATTTTTTTAACGCGGTTCCGGGTTTCCGCAGGGACTCGTTAAGAATCCCATCCGCTCCACACGTCCTCCAGCTTACCATCTACCTGCTTATAAACGATGCAGGTGGAGGTGGTGCTCCACGCCACTACGTAGTCTACCTCTCGCTCTTGACCTTTAGACGGCAGGGTCCGGGCGCCGCCACCCCACGAGTAGGTCGACCACGCAAGGATCTCATCCGGTTCTTTTGCCGGGGTGCCTTCTCTCGCGGTTCTTCCTACAAAGGCATCAGCCCAGTGGTGGGTTGTTTCCTTGGTGGCGAATTTTACCACCGCAATCACCGGCCGACCGAGGATTTGTTGGGCAACCTCTGGGCGTGACCACGGGAAGGAACGGGCGTAGTCCCCTCCCACCAGCACATGAACCACGTGTTCCTCGGGTAACTCCATCCGCTCTGGATGGAGCACCATGATATGGTACTTTTCGTGCCCCGGAGCGGTACTCGGAAGTGCCCGCCGCCAGCCACCACCTGCCCGAGGGAGAAACATTCCACCGCCCAGTGCCTTGGGAACCCACAACTCCCCCTTCCTACCCTCAACCTCGCCATAGATTGGCGTGCCCTGGGGTCTCAGGAGGTAGGAAAATGTGGGCGAGCATTGGTTACATACTACGTATTCGCTCGAAATGACGGGTGCGGTGGCTGTCCGTCGGCAGGCCACACATTTCTGCTTCAACTGTGCTGAAGGAGGAACTTGCCCGGCATCCAGAGCTTCCCAGAATCCCTGAGGAAGCGTAGCTCCTTCGCGAATACAGCAGATAATCTGCCCATTCGCAAGGAACACGTCTTCGCAGCCCGACTGATTTTTGTCGTCGGGCTTCTCGCCGTTATCCTTCAAGGGGTCAAGAAAGTACATGTGCTCCACCCTCAATTCCACTGGGCAGGAAAAATTGATATGGAGTTTAGTGAACCACCGGTTATCCGCGTCGGATACATAGAGCATTGGCTCTTTTGCCTCCGTAAACCACCTCCTTATTTCGGTTGACCCTAGGGTTAACCGAGAAAACACGTCCTCTCCCCTTACCGCAAAATAATGAAGATCCATACTTCCCTCCACTCCCCAGCCTGCCTTGCGGTCAGGGCTTACGGGGTCAAAATGTTTTTAGGGGATGCCCTATATGCGTCCACCACCGGACCATCCGATGGCTACCCGTCCTTCGCATAAAGCTACGGAACGGCGAGGGCCCGCTTACGTTCCCTCAATTGCCATGATATATGGATAATTTCCCCTCGCAGGCTCCATATATCATGGGTAGTTTCTAATCGGGCGCTTTGCGCCCGATTCGCTCCAAGACTGCTTCTACCGTCTCCTCATCCTCTCCCAACCTCCGCTGCAGGGAGATGATTCTGACTCGCGAACCTCTTTTTCTTTTGCTCATTTCCCTCTCCTTTTCCTAATTTTTTCTCTCCTCGCGGAAAGTGGCTAGACCATTTTGGATAGAACACAAAACACAGATATGCACAAAATACAGACAAAGCACAAAACACAATATACTAAAGCACAAACTATTTGGGCTTTGTGCTTTTGATCTCTGTGCTTTGTTTGTGCTCTGGTTCCTGCGCTTTGGACCTTTCCGTATGACCTAGTGGCTTTCCGCGAAGGGTATTTGATTGTCAAAGAAGGGGGACCTAGATTCCGTTTTGAAGTGCAACGTTTCAGGGTACAATGAGACCCATGAAAAA
>CAYTEF010000051.1:0-5376 GCA_964436845.1 uncultured Candidatus Saccharibacteria bacterium | reverse complement strand
GCCCTTGGGGCAGTCCTACTCATCAAGCCACCAGCTTGCTGGTGGTGTCTAACTGCTCCAATCTCCTTTATAGCAGAGAATGCGTGGGATGCCGCGACAGCGCGTTTCTGGAGGATTGTGTGAATTGTAGCAACTGCTTTGCCAGTGTGGGATTGAGGAATAAGCAGTACTATTTCAAAAATGAAAGACTCTCTAAAGAGGAGTACGAAAATTGTGTTCAGGAGATGAAAGGAAGCATTCCCGCGATATCTCTCTCATACCCTAAGCGTTTCAGTCATTTTTTGAACGCACAAAACTCCACGGGCGATCACATTATTGAATCGCGAAACTGCCTTGAGTCGTTTGACCTTAAGTCTTCGCAAGACTGCAGGTTTATTACCACGGGCATTAACGCAAAAGACGTCTATGATTATTCCTATTTTGCTTATCCCTTGGAACTCAGTTACGAAGGGGTAACGTCCATGTCTTATAAGATGCTTTTTTCCATTAATAATTTTGACTGCCTCGCCGTATCATACAGTACCGACTGTTATAATGCGGAAAATCTCTTTGGCTGTATTGGGCTATCTAAGTACCAATATTGCATTTTGAACAAACAATATTCAAAAAATTCTTACAATAGTCTTGTCAAAAAGATTATCGCGCACATGAACGAGGTGCCCTTTACCGACCGGAAAGGACGCATATATAGGTATGGAGAATTTTTCCCAGTTGAGCTTTCCCCATTTGCCTATAACGAAACAGTGGCGCAGGAATATTTCCCCTTGTCGGCGGAAAGTTCGGCAGAGGCGGGCTATCAATGGAGGGGAAAGGAGAAAGAAGCGCGCACTGCAACAGGAGACGTCGTTCAATGTGCTCATGCGTCTTTGGCTTCCAGCTGCGGCGAGCAATGCACGGGCATGTTCCGCATCATTCCTTCGGAACGCGCCTTTTACCAAAAGATGAATATTCCCTTGCCACAATTATGTCCCAATTGCCGTCACTATCAACGATTAAAAAAGCGAAATCCCTTAAAGCTCTGGCATCGCAGGTGTGATTGCAAAGAAGAGGGACATTTTCATAAAAAGAGTCCATGTTCAAATGAATTTGAGACGAGCTATTCCCCCGAGCGAAAAGATGTTGTATATTGTGAGGAATGCTATGGTAAGGCGGTTTTATAATCCCAGCGTCATGAAATATCCTATCTTGACAGAAGTAATCAACTTAACTATACTACTATATAGTTAATCCCACTGCCTTCTCGGTTTTTGCCGGGACGGCAGTTTTTTAATGAAGATGAAAAAAGCGTTTGTATTTATAGACGGAAATAACTTCTACTTCAAGCTAAAGGCTTTATCCTCGGGCATGAAGAGAAGGCAAAGCTTACTTAACTTTCGTTTTGGCGAATTTGCCAAACAGATCGCGAAAGGACATCGGCTCATTGAAGTCAGGTATTATATCGGGGCGATAAAGAGGCAGCGCAATAACGAAAAGTCAGAAAAAATGTATGCTGACCAGCAAAGACTCATAGGCAAGCTCCAGCAGCAATATATTTCAATAGTTTTCGGCCAACTCATCCGTCATCCGGATAAGACCTTTCATGAAAAGGGTGTCGATGTTCGCCTAGCAGTAGAGATGATTCGTTTTGCTCGTAAAAATACCTATGATATTGGGTATCTTTTAAGCTCTGACACCGATTTAGTTCCTGCGGTGGAGGAGGTCCGGTCGTTTGGCAAAAAAATTCAATATGTCGGCATTGCCAAGGGACAGTCGTTTGGCCTTACCAAGGTTGCAGACGATATTCGTTTATTGCGTCCCGAGGACATAAAACCCTTCCTCTCGTGAAAACTTCCGAACAAAAAGTTTGCCAAAATTGCAAGCAGACGTTCACCATTGAACCCGAGGATTTTAAATTCTATGAGAAAATGGGTGTGCCTGCCCCCACGTTTTGCCCCCCGTGCCGGTTGCAAAGACGCCTTGCGTGGAGGAATGAACGATCACTTTACCGGAGACCGTGTGATTCATGCGGCAAGGAGACAATTTCCGTCTTCCATAAAGAAAGCCCCATTCCCAGTTATTGCTTGCCCTGTTGGTGGTCGGACAAGTGGAATCCGCTGGATTACGGAAAAGAATATGATTTTTCAAAACCATTTTTCCAGCAATTTCGTGAATTGATGGAGCGCGTGCCGCATCCGGGCCTTTGGGTAAGCTATAAAACGCTCGTTAATAGCGACTATAACAACATGAATCACATGTTGAAGAATTGCTACTGGCTTTTTAATTCGGACTACGATGAAGACTGCCTCTACGGGGAAGAAGTGGAGCACTCAAAAGACTGCCTTGACGTTACCATGATTGACCATTCTCAATGGATATGCCAAAGCGTGAATTGCAATAAGTGTTATCAAATATATTTTTCCGTTGACTGCCAACAGTCTCACGATATATGGTTTTCAAAAAATCTTACAAACTGCAGTAATTGCTTTGGATGTGTCAACTTAAAGAATCAGCAGTACCGGATATTTAATAAACAGTATTCAAAAGATGAGTATGCCAGAAAAATAAAAGAATTTGATACTGGCTCTTTTCAAACATTGCAAAAGCTCCTTAAGAAAACTAAAGAATTCCAACTGCAGTTTCCCCACAAGTACATGCACGGGCGGAATAATACGAATGTATCAGGAGACTATATTTATCATTCAAAAAATGTGAGGGATACCTATATCGCAACGGAATCAGAAAACTGCAGATACTGCATGTGGCTCATTGTAAAGCCAAACAAGGACTGTTATGACTTCACGCAATTCGGAGAAAATACCCAGCAGGTATATGAGGCAATGTCTTGCGGGAAAGGAATCCAAAATGTTATATGTTCAGGCCCTCAAATAATAGAGGGGCATTCCATCCGTTACAGTATGCACTGTTTTAATAACTGTGCATATCTTTTTGGGTGCATTGGCCTTCGTTCGCAAAAATATTGCATACTTAACAAGAAATATACACAAGATGAGTATGAGGCACTTTTGCCAAAGATTGTTTCGCACATGAAAGAAATGCCTTACACCGATAGCAAAGGAAGAACCCATTCCTACGGAGATTTTTTCCCTATAGAGCTCTCTCACTTTGGATATAATGAAACAAGCGCGATGGAATATTTTCCCCTATCCGCCGACGAAGCAGCAAAAGACGGTTACCCATGGAAAGAGTCCGAAAAGCGGCAATTAGCGATAACAATGCCTCACGACAAATTACCTGATCACTCAAAAGACATTCCCGACTCAATCACAGAGGAAACAATCGGCTGTGAACACAAAGGAACGTGCGCTGATCAGTGTACCGAGGCGTTTCGCGTTATTCCCGCCGAGGCAGCATTCTATAAAAAAACAGGCTTGCCGTTGCCACGGCTTTGTCCAAATTGCCGCCATTACGAAAGACTTAAAGAGAGAAACCCTTTGAAGCTCTATCAAAGGGCTTGCCAATGCGCGGGTAATACTTCGGAAAATGGAGTCTATAAAAATACCATTGCCCACTTCCATAAAAGAGATAAATGTCCGAACAGCTTTGAAACAACCTATGCTCCCGAGCGGCCTGAAATCGTTTACTGCGGCCAGTGTTATCAGGCGGAAGTCGCGTAACACAACGATATGCAAAAGCAAAGAACGATTTGTCAAAACTGCAAAAACGAATTCATCATAGAACCGGAAGATTTTAAATTCTATGAAAAAATGGAGGTGCCTCCTCCGACGTTTTGCCCGGAGTGTCGCTTTCAGCGAAGGATTATGTTTCGCAATGAGCGCGTGCTTTATCAGAGAGCGTGCGATTTATGCAGTAGGAGTATTATTACCGTGTTTTCGCCGGATAAGCCCTTTAAGGTATATTGCAGCCCCTGCTGGTGGTCGGATGAATGGGATGCAATGGGATACGGACAGGAGTATGATCCTTCGCGCCCATTTTTTGAGCAGTTCGCCGAACTTCAAAAGGAAGTCCCTTACATGAATTTGGTTGTGGATCATCCTACTCTCGTAAATAGTGACTATACCAATCACGCGGGGCACTTGAAAAATTGCTATTTGAGTTTTGACTGCGACTTCTGTGAGAGCATGAGCTACTGTACCACGATTTATAATACCAAGGATTCAATGGACGTTCTCGTTGGTGATGCGCTGGAACTTTGCTATGGGGACATTAACACGTCGCGCTCATTTAGGACGTTTTTTTCCGAAGATTGTACTGACTGTAATGAGGTATATTTTTCAAAAAATTGTTCCGGATGCCATAATTGTTTTAGCTGTATTAACCTGAAAAATAAAAGTTACCATATATTCAACAAGCCCTATCCAAAAGAGGAGTACGAGGAAAAGATGAAGGAATTTAATACGGGCTCGTTTTCTGGCTTAGAACGCCTGCGAAAAGAGGCTGATGATTTTTGGCAAAGATTCCCGCGAAAGCTCTATCATGGGAGGCGTAATGTTGACGTGTCGGGCGACTATATCTATGAATCAAAAAATGCCCATCATGTCTATCAGGTGCACGGCGTTGAGCACGCAAAGTTTTGCCAACGCATCTCGCTTACGCCCGCAAAGGATATTTACGACTACTTTGAGTGGGGAAACAACGCGCAATTAATTTATGAATGTATTACTGTCGGCGAGCAAGCGAATACGATAAAATTTTCTTTTGCGTGCTGGAGGAATATTCTGAATGTGGAATATTCCCTTTACAGCTTAGCCTCCTCAAATCTTTTTGGGTGTATTGGCGTTCGGAATAAGAAGTATTGCATTTTAAATAGGGAATATTCAAAAGGAGAATATGAATCCCTTCGGGCAAGCATTATTGAAGATATGAAGAAGAATCCCTATAAAGACGCAAAAGGGCGCGTGTGGAAGTATGGAGAATTTTTCCCTTATGATCTAAGCCTCTTTGATTACAATGAATCAACCGCCATGCAGTATATGCCGCTTAAGAAAGAGGAGGCTCTTGAAAAGGGTTTTCGCTGGTATGAGGGAGAAGGCACAAAACACCATATAACGCTCAAGACAAAAGACATTCCGGATGATATCAGTGGAGTGAAGGATAGTATTCTAGAAGAGGTATTAGAGTGTGCCTCGTGCGGCAAAGCGTTTCGCCTTATTAAGCAGGAGCTTACCTTGTTAAAAGAATTTGGTTTTCCTGTGCCGCGCAAATGTCCTAACTGCCGTCACCAGGAGCGCCTAAAGAGATTAAATCCTCCTTTTGTATGGGAGCGAACGTGCGCGAAATGCGGGAAAACAATGCAAACAAGCTACGAGCCGGAGCGAAAGGAAATTGTATATTGTGAATCTTGTTATTTAAGGGAAATTGTGTAATAATTAGTTAGCTTTAAGGTAAACCACTGGTTTGACCAGTGGACTCAAAGGG
>CAYTEF010000050.1:0-5554 GCA_964436845.1 uncultured Candidatus Saccharibacteria bacterium | reverse complement strand
CGCTCTCTTACTTGAAAAGTACCCTTAAACCTGTTCCATTTGACTAAGAATACCCCTTGGTGGGCATCTTGACAAATATATAAAAAAGTATTATAAATAGACCATAGTGAAAAGCCATTCTCTTACCTAACTATATGAACGAACAGAAACAAAGCGAGAATCAAGCGCATGAGCCGCAATTTAATATGAAGTCAAAATGGTATCGCAAGCCTTCTATACGAAATGCTTTGTGGGCTTTTGGGGGTGGTGTGTTTGTGCTTCTCGTTCTTTTTACTTTTACGCCCATTGGATCCTCCAGCTTGCGTTTACGCCAATTTGCCCAGACGGGTACGGCGTTAGAAATTATTCTTACCACGTCTTCGGGCGACCAAATTGCTCCGGAAACTCTTCGGGCAGGTATTGAGGATTTATCAGGCCAGCTTTCGCGAGGGATAGGGAAGGGGCAAACGCTTCGCATCGCGGTGGCAGATTTTACTAATTTAAAGGGAATTCCTACCGATGAAGGCAGGTTTATTGGCGATAGACTTACCACCATTCTTGCAAAGAATCCCCAATTTATTGTTGCGGAACGGCAGCAATTTCTTGAAGCGCTTGACGAGCGAAATCTTGTTATCGCCGATTTGGCAAATCGCGAGCGGGCCAAGGAAATTGCCGGGGCAGTGAACGTCCAGGCATTTATTCTGGGAACGATTTCCGTTCTTGAGGACGAAGTTGATATTGACGCGCGCTTGGTGGATGTCCAGACGGGCGATATTCGTTCAGGCGCGTCTATCGCGCTAAGCAAGAGTGACGAGATAACCATAGCAAAAGAGGAGCGGGAGAAGGTGATTAGCGCGCCGCGCGGTCCGCTTTTGAACTTCCGCTTTCCACAAGTGATTCATCGCGGTGATCTTGCTTTTGAGCTTCAGTTTTGTGAGATAAAGGAAGTTGTCATTGTATGTCGGGTGACCGCGTGGAATACGGGCAATGATCAAAGAACTATTTCCGTGAATAGAAAGCAAAGCTATCTTGTGGGGGCAACCGGCCGTCAGTATATATTAAAGCAGGCTGATCCCTTTAGTGATAATCCTCCCGCGCGCCGATTTGGCGGATGGGATTTGCCTTCGGGCACAAGGCGTGCGATTGATTTAACTTTTGGTATTCAGGGAATGCCCGAAGATAAAGACATTTCTTCCATTGTGGTAGAATTTGACAGTTATCCCAATGGCAGAGGATTTCCCGACACACCCCAAGTCGTGTTTAAGCGATCGTAGTGAAAAATTTAAAAAGGAAGGCAATGCCTTCCTTTTTTTTGAGGGTTAAGTATAATGTA
Source organism: uncultured Candidatus Saccharibacteria bacterium (assembly GCA_964436845.1). GTDB lineage: Bacteria > Patescibacteriota > Minisyncoccia > 2-01-FULL-47-10 > JBBTYX01 > CAYTEF01. Next base: position 4,242 of record CAYTEF010000050.1, on the reverse strand, counting down.
AGCAAAAATCCGCCCTATCGCGATCGCTTCTTAAGGGTTGGATAGACGAGTATTGCCACTGCCAATAAAATTATTGATCCGGTGAGGTAAAAAATGCCAAGACCCTGAATAATAGGATTCATGATGTTTTCACTTTTTTAATGATTATCAGACTGGCGGCCCATGAAGCAAAACTAAGCAATAACCCGATTACGAAAGGAATGACCGTAAATTTTTCTATGAAAAACGGGATTACGAGCGAGGAAAAAAATACAATTCCTAAGTTTGAAAGCGTTTCTGAAAGAACCCTTAATTGAGAATCAGTAAGTGTGATCATTGCTCAACTAAAGATAATCATTATTATCTAAAATGTCAAGGCAACGGGAAGTATATTATTAGTGTGGAACGGCTTTATGAGAGTTAAATTTATTTCATTAAATATTTTACGCGGCGGGGAATTATTTGACGAAATACTTCAGTTTTTAAAAAACGAAGACGCGGACATTCTCGCGCTACAGGAAGTATATGACGGGAAAAACGAACATCTTGAGAGGCGGTTTCGCTCGTTTGACATTCTTTCAAGAGAACTTAACTATCACTCCCAGGCCTTTTCACCGGCATTTTTGCATGCGACAAAAGAGGCAACCGTGCCGCAGGGGAATGCCGTATTTTCTAAATTTCCCATAACTTCCATTGATACAATATTTTATGATATACCTTTCGGGACGTGGGATTGGAAGAAAGACGAGGCAGGGAATTTCCAGCGCATTCAGCGGAACCTCCAGCATGTTACAATTGATATTGAGGGAAAAGTGCTTAACGTTTTTAATACCCATGGTATTTGGGGTACTGATGGAGAAGATAATGAAAGGAGGCTAGGCATGAGTGAAACAATTATAAAAGAACTTGAGGGGAAAAATTCTGTCATATTGTCAGGTGATTTTAATGTGAAACCTCATACAAAGACAATTGGCAATATTGAAAAGCGTGTAAGAAATGTTTTTAAGGACGAGCTTAAAAGTACGTTTAACATGAAACGAAAAAAAGATGCAGGCTATGCCACTGCTGTCGTGGACATGATATTTGTGAGCGATGAAATAAAAGTTTTGGATCATGCGTGTCCCGCGGTAGATGTTTCAGACCATCTTCCGTTGGTTTGCGTTTTTGAGGTATAATGAATGTATGGATAAACCATACACGAGTATTTTCATTTCCGGCCCGCCGGTTGCGGGAAAATCAATCCTTGCTAATCGTTTATGAAGTTTATTATAAACGAAAAAATTTTTAATACATTTCCCGGACTCCATATCGGGGTGATTATCGCAAAGGGTATAAATAATGAAGAATCGTCCGAAGACATAGAGCGTATGGCGCGAGAGGAGGAAGCGCGTATTCGGGGTGAATTTAGCATTGATAAACTTTCGCAACATCCAAAGATTGAGGCATGGCGCAAGGCATATCAGGTATTTGGCGCAAAGCCAAAGGAGCATCGCTCCTCGGTGGAAAACCTATACCGCGCAGTGCTTGGGGGAAAGAGTGTGCGGCATATAAATACACTGGTTGATATCTATAATTTGATTTCTCTCAAATATATACTGCCGGTGGGAGGAGAAGATATTGATAAAGTGAAGGGCGATATTGTTTTAACGTTTGCGGGAGCAAATGAACCGCCAGCGCTGCTCTTAGGCGACAAAGAACCGCGCCCGCCGCATGAAGGAGAAGTAATTTATAGAGACGACATTTCCGCCATTTGCCGTCGCTGGAACTGGAGAGAAGCAAAGAGGACAAAGCTGACCGAAGGCACGAAAAATTCTATACTGGTCATTGAGGGCTTGCCACCCGTAACAAGAGACGAAATTGAAACTGCAACGAAAGAGCTTGCGAAGTTAGTGAAGCAATATTGTCAGGGAGAAATAAAGTATCATATTCTTCATCATTCGGCACCGTCGTTATCAATGTAAAAAGGAAGGCTTGGCCTTCCTTTTTTGCTGCGAAAAACATTACGTAAGAAACTCTTCCACCCGTGCTTTAAGGGCGGTGAATCGCTCGCGCAATCCCGCCTTTTCCTCTTCTGTCATTGGCGCCCATGTTGCTTGGGCTTTTTCGAGCCCCTTCTCGACGAGATCAAGAATAAGAGCAATTTCTTCTTGAGTGGAGATACTACTCTGTTGTCTGTCATACCATTCAAGAAATTTCTTAATCCTTTCTCGCCGAAGGTCGCCTATCGTATGCAAATGTTTTTTCGGCAAACCCGTTTTTGCGAGTTGCGGTAAGTCAATTCCTTCCCTACTCCAAAGATCGTATAATGCGATTTTGGAGCGCGCGTCTTTAAGAAGATTTTCTGGGTCAATTTCTTCCCAAATCTCCTTAAGGCGACGTTCGACAGCCGCGCGGGAGCGAAAACCGTCTTGGGCGGCAAAACTGGGGAGATGGAAGTTTTCATAGAACGCCTTCAAAACAAGCTTGTCTCTTTCTGCAAGCTCGGCAAATGCTTTTTTCATGGTGCTATCCTCCGAGGCAATTTATATACCTTATTTTATATTCTGTCAATCCTCCCCTCTATTCATTTTTACGGTATAATATGAAGTATGAGGATAAGCGACGTTGCGAAAAAGAGTGAGTGGGAAGGTTTTCTATCCGGCGTTGAGAAAAAAACGTTTCTCCACTCATTGGCGTGGGGGGAGTTTTCCCATGCCATGGGGGAGAAGATTTGGCGACGGGGGATGCATGAAGGAGGAAAAGCAAAGAGGACAAAGCTGACCGAAGGCACGAAAAATGCTATATTGGTCATTGAGGGCTTACATCCGGCGACGAAAAAGGAAGTAGAGGAGGCAGTTAAGGAATTAGGCGAACTAATAAAGAAGTTTTGCGGTGGAGACAGTAGTTATTCTATTTTTGATCATGCTTATTGACGATGTAATAATTACCTTAAGCGCGGGCAACGGTGGAAACGGTGCCGTGGCGTTTAATAAGAATATGATGAGTCGGGGACCGACCGGCGGAAGCGGAGGCAAGGGCGGCAGTATTTATTTTGAAGGCACCTCGGATTTAAACGCGTTAAGCCAATTTAGATTTGAAAAAGATATTAAAGCCAAAGACGGCGCAAACGGGAAAGGCCAATGTAACGACGGCGCGAACGCGCGGGACCTTATTTTACCCCTTCCCGTTGGAACGATTATCCATAAAATTGTTCCTGAAGAAGGTCAGGAGGAAGTAGTGAAAGTCGGGCAGAGAGTGCTCATTGCAAAGGGCGGCAACGGGGGGAAAGGCAATTTCCTCTTTCGGTCCGCGGGGAATACCTCTCCCATGCAGTTTCAGGAGGGCCTGCCCGGTGAGCATCTTACATTGCGCCTGGAACTTAAGCTTATTGCCGATGTGGGCCTTATCGGTTTGCCAAACGCGGGAAAATCCAGCTTACTCAATGAACTTACCAAAGCGAAAAGCAAGGTTGCCAACTACGCCTTCACCACATTGGAGCCGAATTTAGGCACGTATTACGAGCTTATTCTTGCTGATATCCCCGGACTTATAGAAGGCGCCTCCTCGGGGAAAGGTTTGGGAGTAAAGTTTCTCCGGCACATTGAGCGCACGAAAATCCTTTTTCATTTAATCTCGGCGGAATCGGAAAATCCCCTAAAAGATTATCGCGTAATAAAAAAAGAGCTTGAAACGTACAGCAAAGGTCTTGGAGAGAAACCAGAATATATATTTTTAAGCAAAAGCGACACTGTATCGCCCGCGGAATTAAAAAAGAAAATCGCTTCCCTGAAGAAAGCCCACAAAAACGTTTTCCCTATTTCCGTCTACGACGAGGACAGCCTGGAAAACGTAAAGAAAATCCTGAATAAAATTAAAGAGGGAAAGTGAATGATTTGCAAATAACTATGGACTATCAAGATTTACAAAAAATTCAGAAGGAATCCACGGAGCAGGTTTTGCCGCAACAGAAAAAGGTACTCTCCGCAGCAGACAAGATTCGGCGAAAGACAAGCAACTTGCCGGACCCGACCCACCCGCCGATGGGGTGGAAAGACGGCAAGGGGTATGACCATATTTTCCCGTGGATTCATTTGCCGCGCCTGCACCCAAAAAATCACGGCGATACGGTGATTTTAAATGACCAGAAATAGCCTGCCAATCAGCTTATGTTGGGCGATAACTTGGAGGTTCTGCGCACGCTTCCCACGGAATCTATTGATCTCATCTACATTGACCCGCCGTTTTTCTCGGGCAGAAACTACAATGTCATTTGGGGAGATACCA
>CAYTEF010000049.1:0-5935 GCA_964436845.1 uncultured Candidatus Saccharibacteria bacterium | reverse complement strand
GCCGCAATGATACCACATTTTACCTGCTTTTACCACTCATTTGGCAACAGGCCCTTGAGGCATTGAATATTACGCTATCCGATGAGGTAGGGAGGGTGTCACCACTCCAGTTTGCCGCTTCTGACCAGTTATTCGTTGTCCCGCCCCCATCCCACGTAATCACCGCATCCCCGGCAACCTGCCACCAACGCGCTTCTGTGAAACTTCCAATCCGTAATGGTCCCAGTAAGTAGAATTCAGGGGAAACGTCAGGAGCATCGAAGGTGTAAGTTAATTGCAATTCATCGCCGCTATGTAGTGAAAGTTTTTGCCAAATCAATGCTTTTTCACCATCTCCCCTTTCTTGAATTATGAATACTGAATCAAGGATTATGGATTCTCTATTTATGATTCTTAATTCTTGATTCAGTATCTCAAATGATTCCGGCACATATTCACTTATCTCTCCTTCAAAATCCTCATTCGCCTTAACGATAATTTTCATCTCATACGGTGCGACGGGATAAATCCTTGTGGGTCCAATGCGTTCAATGTCAAATGGCACATCCTCGCGAACCTCAAAGGAATCGGTAATCTCATAGCCATTATCAAGATTAGTTAAGGTCATCTGATATATTCCCGACTCCCGGACTTGATAGGAAGCAGAATAATCTGGCATCTCAACCACCGTATTACCAGCACACTTGCCACTCTCCTGAATTGTACCATCATCAGTTGAAAATGTCGTACGTCGTTGGTCCCCTGTCGTTGGCCTTATGGTCAAACGTAAATTTGCATTGCAGATGGTACTTCCATGATCGTCAAGGGCTGCCATATGTAAGGAGGCTTGGTCGCCGGGGAGGTAGATCGATTTATTTGTGTTAATGGCTAAGACTCCCCATGTAAACTCCTTGGTGGCAACGAGTACGTTTTCTTGGGCTTCGTCAAAGACTTCAACGCGTAATTGATACTTTCCGGGCTTGAATGAACGGGAGGGTTTTTCTATGCGAATCGTTGCCCTTTGCTCCTCTCCAGAAATAACCGGTTCAAGCTCGCTCGTATTCCCACGGGGATCGGTGAGAAAAGCGCTCACGGTTTTGGCTGGATTGGTTTTCCCAAAGGCTACCGGAAAAAAAGCAGAAAACATCCGGAAAGGAAATTTCCCTACGCGCGTCAGTAAAGAATCTGTGGAGCTCGCAAAAGAAGAATCTTCAGGTAAAGATTCCAGTAACGGCAGAGTTGAAGTGGCATGTATGGATAGCTCTTCTTTCCTGTAAATACTTTCTTCCTCCTTAATAACCTTCTCTTCAGTTTTAATCTCGTCAGGAGTTTCTGGTATTTCCGCTTCTCTCTCTTTCTCTTTAAGTAGAATTGGTAATGTTACGCGTTCTTCTCGGGCTGCCGATGGAAGTAGTATCTCAAATTCTGGTGATTCATACACAAGGAAATTTGTTTTGGGATATAAAAAGAGGGAATCTTCATTGACTTCAACCCGCTCCGGATCTGAATTTTCGTTGATGATATCTGCCCTGACAAATACCCCATAGCTCGTTATGGTGAGAAAGAAAAAAATTGTCATTACGAGAGCGCGGAGTCCAAAAACGCCAACGTTCATGCCCAAAAATGTTAGTTAGCAAAATGTATTTTATGATTTGTAGTAGAAGATGAACGCGACCGAGCGCGTGCTGCAAAAGACAGTGCACCCATCTTTTACAGCGTCGACACTTTTTTCTTTTCTCAATAAAATTGAAAAAAGAAAGGAGGTGATCCATCGCCAGATTCCCCTAGCGATACCTTGTTCATGTAATTCCCTGTCTTTCGAAGGGCATGGACTATATCTTCACCCTAAGATATCCAGATTTTACTGGATGCCATGATCCTACTACTTGCGCAAATTTTTCATACGATTGCGCTTGTATAAAAAATCGCCAATAATAAGGATCAATCTTTTTACTCGGATTATGAATAACTCCACAACGAATCCCAACTTCCCCTAAATAATCTCTTACTTTCTCTAAATCACTTCTATCTTTTTGACAAAAGTAAAGATAATAGCGAACATTGGCATGCTTTGCGATGCCACCATCAGTATCAAAATATCCTCGAATATAATCAATCTTATCTTTGATACTTTTCAAACTGATATTCTCAAGAAGAGACTTGCTGAATTCAACAACAAAAAGTTCTCTATTCTTGCCTTCTTGATATATCCAAGCACTTTTCCCCATTGCGCGAATACCTTCTGCAAGAAATCTTATATAAGATAATTCTTTTTGTGCAATACGAAAGGTGGTTTTTCGCTCTGTTCCGTCGTGAAGTGCACCGAATAAATAAGCTTTAGTCATATCTTAGGGGCTAACGTGTAGTCTCTACGGGGTCACTCCGACTTAAGTCGGAGGACTTCCCTCGGTATTACCATAGTCATAATATTATACCATAACATTAGGCTCCACCGATACAGTTAGATTTTGCAAACACCTTGCGGTGTAAGGTCGCAACGCCCAGAATGGGCAAACGACTTAGCCCCAGTCACCGGTTTCACCTTCATCTGCCAAAAGGCGGATTTCTGGTGCCCCCGACTTCTTTGACTTGACGGGCGAATGATATTGGTGAAACTCCAATTTATCGTTCCCACGTAGCATGCGGATTTCCCGCACTACGCGAGCTCTAATGCATTTGCTTCTTTAATTGATAAAGATTGCTTAATCCAGAATCCGTCAAATGTTCATCTCTTTTAATCCGTTCCATCATTTCACAAAAAATTTGAAAATCTTTTCTTTTCGACGTTAACTGTAACTGGTGTCTTCGAAAGAATGGGATAATGATCTTCCTTAGGTCATTCCTATTAGCTACTTCGTATCTATAGCAGTTTTGATGATTGAGACGCGTATCTTTTTGGAAATACACGTTCCCACAAGCAAAAAATTCTTTTAGCTTACAAAGGATATCTTTATCTTTCTCTATGAGCTTCAGGTAAAATCTTGGTTCAACTTTTACCCTTCTAACCGTTTTCTTGGTCGAAGAAGGATTCCTTACATATACCGTAAAACTTCCTTCTCCGTCTACCAAACCAACGATGTAATCTGGGTTAAGCATATCATTAGAGTGATTCCTTCATGCTATTTGCAATACTAGCACTACTATGAATCAGCTGACTTCTGACGCAGCGTAAGTTTCATTTCGAGCGAAGCGAGAAACAAGCTTCGCTTATTTTACTACGCCAGATCTCCTTGGGTCAAGTATGTTTCTCTTCCAAGCATCCCGAACGAGCTTTTTCTATTGAATCTTCTCTATGCTCACCGCCATTCATAGATCGATTCACCTCGCCGTCCTTAATGACGGAAATACGGGCTGCTTTTTGTCGCAGGATCCTTCACCATCCGCCTCGCAGCGAATGACTATCCATTGACTACGCTTTACATGAGTAAATGACGGGTGCTCCTCAATGTAAAGGAGAGAATTTCAATCTCTTAGAAGCATACTCTGCCAAGCGCTTTTATTGTGAGTACAAGGGTTGGGAACGTATTCACCGCGGTGTGGCTGACCCGCGATTACTACCGATTCCGGCTTCATGAGGGCGAGTTGCAGCCCTCAATCCGAACTGGGGATGGTTTTGATGAGATTGGCTCCGCCTTGCGGCTTCGCGACCCATTGTACCATCCATTGTAGCGCCTGTGTCGCCCAGGGTATAAAGAGCGTACGGACTTGACGTCATCCCCCCCTTCCTCCGCGTTATACGCGGCAGTTTCTTACGACACATATAACGTAAGATAAGGGTTGCGCTCGTTACTCCACTTAAGGAAACGTCTCAAGACACGAGCTGACGACTGTATGATTCCATTATCACTAATGGTACGGACTATACCTTCACCCTGCTTGCGCAACTTTCAACTACCTGCTTCCAGCTTCCAACAAATTTTCCACTCGTTGGTTGTTGGTCGTCATTTGTTGATTGTTCGCTTTGCGAGGGGCCGACGTATTATTCTGGATTAGTGATTCCCAGAATCCATCCGCCTATGGCGGATAAGTCTCTACGGGGTTTGAGCGTACACTCAAACTTCCCACGGTATTACCAGTGTTTTGCATATAATAATTATACCACAAAACATTTATGGCTTCACCGTTATGAGTCGGTGTTTTTAAGTGCTTTTCCTAACAATTACTCGTTAGGCGGCCGTCGTAACTTCAGCCATGCACCACCTGTGATAGAGATCCTTGCGGAGGTCCACCGTTTCTGGCGGATTTCCTCTACCATGTCAAACCCTGGTAAGGTTCTTCGCTTATTGTCGAATTAAACCAGACGCTCCACCGGTTGTACAACCCCCCGTCTATTCCTTTGAGTTTTAGCCTTGCGGCCGTACTTCCCAGGCGGGAGACTTAACGCGTTAGCTTCGCCACCCTAAGGGTCGACACTTAGCATAGCTAGTCTCCATCGTTTACGGCTAGGACTACACGGGTCACGTGTATTGTTTACTTGTGTTACCACAAGGATCGGACTATATCATTCTCTGAAATTTTTCCACTTTGCTCTTTTTTCAATCGCATACTTTCCTACTATTGCTAGCGGAAAACCAGTTAACGTACTTACTTCAGAGATCCAGCGTTGTTGTAGTTGGGAATCTCTGTAAAGGATCATTACTTTAGCTAACATTGAATGTACTTTTAGGTGAGGGAGTATTATTCTTAAAAACTTTTGTAATGTCTCGCTTGAACGAATCCATAAGCGATAATACTCTTTCGTTACGCCTTCTCTCACTCTGATAATCTTACCAATGGTTACATTAATACCCCAAACCTTTTTAAGGTATTGAACCAATATCTTTTGATCTTCGTAAGAGAAGCAATCCGTACAAAATACTCCACGACGTCCATTACCGATTATTGATCCATCATCAAGCCACCAAACCATTAACGAACGAGGGGTTAATAAATTAAGCCACTTACGACGAATCCATAATTTATTTTTCTTATGGGTAAGTCGATATAAATCTGTTAACGTCCCTAGTGCACGGCTTTGGTAGCGAATTTTCTTACCTCCAAATCCGTCTGCGTTCTGTTCCCAAAAATATTCATTCCCAGAGATTTCCTTTAATTGTTCGGCTTTCCAATAGAAGTACTCTTTCTGATGGATTGAGTGCCGAAAAGAAAAACGTGCATTAGTATATGGTTTATGAATCCTTAATGAACCATCACCTAAAATAGAACCTAAAATAATTTCTTTACATTGATCCGACAAAAATGATGTTGTAATCATTTTCTATCTTCTTATCTACATAGTCTCTACGGGGTACAGATGCTGATGCACCTGCACTTCCCTCGGGATTGTCCTATTCGACTGAATTTAGGAGTTCCCCGATATAGCTAGATGCTCACTCTGATGTCGCCATCAGAGGGGACACCTTTCGCTCCGATTTAAAATCAGAGCACGGACTATCTAATCCGTTTCGCTCCCCTAGCTTTCGTCCATGAGTGTCAGAGCGTTCTAGCGAACTGCCTTCGCCTTTGGCGTTCCGTAGGGTATCAACGGATTTCATCCCTCCTCCCTACGTTCCGTTCGCCCCTCCCGCTCTCAAGTCTTGTAGTATCCTTAGCATATCTGCCGTTAAGCGGCAGGCTTTAACCAAGGACTTGCAAAACCACCTGCGGACCCTTTACGCCCAATAAATCCGGATAACGCTCGGGGTACTCGTATTACCGCTCCTGCTGGCACGAGTTTAGGAACCCCTTATTCCTCTGGTACCGTCATCCGTACCTCGCCCCTGCTCGGTACGGCGCTGAAACACGCAGACGTTACACAGAATCACGCAGAAACGTTTCTGCGTCTTTCCGCGTCCTGTCGGCAATATTCTGCGCCGTGCTGAACAAAAGTGAGGCACGGATTCTTCCCAGAGAAAAGCGGTTTACACTCCGTAGAGCTTCCTCCCGCACGCGGCGTCGCTGGTTCAGACTTTCGTCC
>CAYTEF010000048.1:1076-6469 GCA_964436845.1 uncultured Candidatus Saccharibacteria bacterium | reverse complement strand
CTCATACATTCTTGGAACTCAAGGAGTCCAATATGTATGTGAACTTATGCAGTAGTTTTTATATGTAGAGTTCTAAACGATAATCGCCAGGACCCGCTAAAAGAATTGCTACTGCCATGAAGAGAAGTAAAAGATTTACTTCCCATCCCCCCTTAAATGGCTCTCGCCACTGGACGAAAATCATTGCGCCTATCATGTCAACAATCAACGCGATTCCTGCCCAGCCGGTATAAAACCCGACAATCATAAGCATTCCTCCCAGAGACTCTGCAACTGCGGCATAAAGGGATGCTAACGCAGGAACTGGCACGCCCATGGAGGCGAAATTTTTTCGCGTTCGCGCAAGGTTTGCTATCTTGGGAAATCCGTGAACAACAAAGGTAATCCCTAACACCACACGCAAAAGAAAAAGCGCCAATCCTTGATAATAACCAATTAACACATGCTCTAACATAACTTTTAACGTTTACTTTTTAACTTTACGTTTATATGATATGCGGCTATGCCGAATGCTACCGCAACATTTAGGGACTCTTTTTTACCCTGCATGGGAATAGAAATAGACGTCTCAATCTGCTTTTGGACGACCTTACTAATGCCTCGCAACTCATTCCCCACGACCAATATAAGCGGGAACGCGGGGGTAAATTCAGAAAGCGGCAAGGCGTGGGGAATATTATTTTCAAGGCCTATAACGTGGAATCCCTTCTCCCTGTATTCGCCAAGAGCCCGTCCCAGATGGAATCTCCTTTCCCAAGAAATCCAGTTTTCGGCCCCTAATGCGGTTTTTGTAATTTCTTTTCGCGGGGGGCAGCCGGTATAGCCGCCCAGAATAATCTTTTGAACACCTAACGCATCTGCTGTCCGAAAGACTGCCCCCACATTGTAAAGACTTCTCACATTTGATAACGCAACGAAAAATAACTTCCTTTGCGTTTGCATAGGTAAATGCTATTGAGTCGGCTCTTCCTCGGTCATAGTATCGTCAGTGGCGCCTGTATCTTCGCTATTCTCCGGAAGAGTCTCATTAAGATTTTCTGTTGGGAGAGGCTGAGTAACTTCAGGAAGGGCAGGAACATCGGGAGATGCTGGTTCAACGGGCTCGCGATTTACAAAGAGAAAATAAGAACCAAGTAAGATAACGACAATGAGGATAACCCACCAAATGGTACTGTTATTCATTTATATTCACCTCCTTTCCTATGAATTCTCTTGAGAGTAAAAGAAAAAACCCGCATACGTAGGGTATTATAGAAAAATCGTAAAAAATAGCAAGTTTTCTAATAGTTATTGCCGAGAAAGGCAAAAAAGAGAATAATAGCAATAAAAAGGGCTATGGGAATAATCGCTTGAAGATAGTTTTCAGAGGTTGCCAACGGTTCAGCGGCAAAAATAACAAAGGGAACAAAAAGAGCCGCAAGGGCAATGAAAAAAATCTTTTTTCTCATGATAATAGTAACTCTACCACAATGGGCTTTCTCTTGCAAGAGATTGTCTTACAAGCTCCAAAAAATTTACAAAAAGGTTTGCTACGGTTAATGGGCCTACCCCGCCAGGCACGGGGCTCATGTATCCTGCCTTCCCCCCTACGTCAGGTGCCGCATCGCCTACGGTTTTTCCTCTTTTACGGTTAATTCCCACGTCAATAACAATTGACCCTTTTTTCACCATTGAAGCTTTAAGAAATGACGCTTTCCCTTGAGCCGTTATCACAATGTCTGCCTCTAAAGAATTCTCAACCACCTCTATGCCCTCTTCCTGAAGCATATTTGTTACCCTTTTATAAAAATGATCACCTTTAATAAAAAGTTTTGCGCGCTTCCCTTGCAAGGTTTCTTCACTTGAAAGCAGGAGATCCCGAATTGCCAAAACAACTGGCGGCTTAACGCCTGAATCCCAATGAAATCCATCAACATCTTTTAATGGGTCTATCACTCCTACTGCCCTATTAGGATTAAGATGATGAGGCAGGGGAAGCTGTAAGAGAATGCCGTGAATGCTTTTATCGCGGTTAAGCTCTTCAATGACATCCTCAAGCTCCTCTTGGGAAGTGTGCAAGGACAGTAATATCTTTTTAAAAGAAACCCCCAATACCTTCGCGCGCTTCTCTTTAATGAATAGATAAAGGCGAGAGGAAGGATCATCCCCTACCAAAAGAGCGGCAAGGGTTGGCTTAAGGGGCATCAGGGCAATTTCCCTTTTTAATGGTTTTAGTTTTTGACTAGCCAACTTGCGGCCATCAAGGAGCTTCATGAAATTACCGTGCCGGAAAACGACCTCTCCTCAAGGCAGTTTGCCACGTTTGGCAAATCCTTCCCCGGCAAAATTACCACTTTTATATGGGAACGCTTAGCTTCTCTTGTTGCAACGGGATCAAAGGGCACTTTTGTTCCGGGCGTCCACTTTTTATCTATCATCTTCTCATACTCATCCCAAGTCAGCCGCGGGAGTACCTTTTTGAGGTCTAACTTGCCGTTTTCTTTTGCATAGACACCGCGAATGTTCGTGAGTGAAAAAACCCTATCCACCCCAAATCGCTTTGCAACAAGTACCGAAACATAATCAGTGGACCATCCCGGCTTCCAGCCGGAAAAAATAAAAACCTGATACGCGTCAGGGTTCTCTATACTCTCTTCCGGGCTCTCTAAAACGCGCGGATACGCGTACTTGCTTAACATAATGCGAATAAGCTCGGCGTTCAATTTAGTAGGACGTATGCCAATCATATCTAAATCCTCATCACTGGGATTAAAGTGCTCGCGTAAAAAATTTTGATACACCCTTGTGATATGTCCACCGCCTACGATAATGGCAAGCCGCCTACCTCTCGCAACATAACCAGAGCAAAAGCGTTCAAATGCCTTTAGGGACTGGGCATCCAGCTCTCCTGAATTAACAATTGATCCACCCAAATCAAATACATAATCTAACTTTGACATACCGTTGAAAAAATGATATATAACATATCTATGAATAGAAACGAAGCATTCACGCTCGTAAATGAGTATATCAAAACCCCCAATATTATCAAGCATCTCCTCGCCACCGAAGTCCAAATGCGCGCACTGGCAAGGAAATTTGGGGAAGACGAAGAAAAGTGGGGCATTACGGGACTCCTCCACGATTTAGACTGGGATATCACCAAAAGCACCCCCGAGAAGCATAGCATCCTGGCAGAAGAAATTTTAACGGAAAAAGGTCTTGACGCAGAAATGGTATCGGCAATAAAAGTGCATAACTATGTCCACGAGCTAACACCGCAAACGCGCCTGGAAAAAGCACTCTATTGCAGTGAAATGATGACAGGGTTTGTGGTCGCCGTAGCCCTTGTCCAACCCTCAAAAAAATTAGCCGGCGTAACGGCTGAAAAAATCATGAAAAAGTATAAGGAAAAATCCTTCGGTGCGGGGGCAAAACGCGAGATTATGAATTTAGCTCCCGAATACCTTGGCATGAGCATAGAAGAGCTCGCGGACATCACTCTAAAAGCCATGCAAGGCATCCACGAGGAACTTGGCCTTTAGGTAATTAAAAGCTATGACAAAATTTGATGCGTTCGCCTACGATGAATATAAAGATTACCTTATCTATAAAGAGCTTCTTGAACGAGAGACCGACCCTGAATTAAAGAAAGTCCTGACAGAGATTGTGGGTCACCAATTTGAACATTACGGCTTTTGGGAAACCCTTTCCACAAAAAAAGAATTTGTCATTCCGCCCTATAAAATCTGGTTTTTCAGAATGATTCGAAAGGTGTTGGGTCTCACCTTTACCTTGCGTTTTTTAGAACGGGACGAACGAGAGGCAATTAAGCGCTATAAAGAGTTGTTGGCGACGACTAAAGAACCCCCCATAAAAGAAAGATTGAAGAAAATCATCTACCATGAAGAGTATCATGAAAAAAGACTCATTGGCGAAATAAAGGAAGAAAAAGTTGAATTTATCAGCAGCATTATTTTAGGGCTTAATGATGGCTTAATAGAACTCATGGGAGCATTGGTCGGTTTCTCATTTGCGTTTAATAACCATACCGTAGTTGCCTTAACCGGGCTCATCACAGGGGTAGCCGCCTCCCTTTCTATGGCATCTTCTGCTTATATGCAGGCACGCCATGAAACCGGAAAAGATGCAAGAAAATCTGGCATTTATACGGGGGTTTCTTATATCATTGTCGTGCTCCTGCTTGTTGCGCCCTTCTTTTTCATCTCTTCCTCATTTATCGCAATGGCAGTGATGTTTTTTATCGCCCTTTTTATTATCTCCTCCATCTCTTATTACACTGCGATTATCTTTGAGCGCAACTTTACCAATCAATTCGGCGAAATGCTTCTTTTTAGTATTGGCGTAACTCTTATTACATTTCTTATTGGGTCCTTTTTCCGCCAATGGATAGGTAGTTAAAAATTTTTCAAAAAGGAGGAAAGCACATTGAAAAACGAAAAAAAATGGTATGTCGCATATACCAAGGCACACAAGGAAGAATCTGCCCAAACAAGTCTGCATAAAAAGGGACTGGACACCTTCCTTCCTAAGTTACGTCTCCCAATCCAACCACGAAGACAAAGGCAAATAATTCCCTTGTTTCCATGTTATCTTTTTGTATACCTTGCGGTACCGGAAGAATATTCTCATGTGCGTTGGACCCCGGGAGTAAAATTTTTCGTCGGCCGGCAAGACCCTAGTCAATTGGATGCAAAATACATAGAATTTCTACGTAGCATCGCTGATCAAGAAGGAATTATTGAAGCATATCTTGATTTCCCTTCAGAAGAAAAGGTGATGATACTAGAAGGCCCTTTTGAAGGATTATTCGGGCTTATAGTCAACCCGCCAACGAGAAAAGAACGAATAAATGTTCTCATGAATCTCTTAGGCCGGGAGGTAAAAACAAATTTCCCTATTAAAAATGTAGCCAATCGTTGGAAATATATACACCCAACGATTAACGGCTGATATTTTATCCTTGAAAAATCTTGGAGGGAAAAGGAAAGGCCCCTGGCAAACGCATGGGGCTTTTTACTAAATCCACGCGCCCCATGACTAGGTGCTAAAGGCATAGAGAATCGACCGGGTCTTTTTGAGACGGCAAGGCAGGAGCTTAACCCTTTGTATACCTCGCAATCGTGTAGCCTACCGTAAAACCTCCGGCATGGGCTAGAAACGCCACGCCACCCGTCGTGGCAAGCATGCCGGAAGCCACTTGCCCTACCCCGCTAAAAAGCTGAAGTAAAAACCAGTAAGGTAAATAGAGTGTAGCGGGTACGTCAAAGACGGTGATAAAGACAAAAATTGGCACGAGGCTCGTAATCTTTGCGTGCGGGAAAAATACCAAATACGCCCCAAGAATTCCCGCAATTGCCCCGGAGGCGCCCACAATAGGTATAGTTGATTCA
>CAYTEF010000048.1:0-1066 GCA_964436845.1 uncultured Candidatus Saccharibacteria bacterium | reverse complement strand
AGGGGCAAACATGTATTGGGTTAGCCCGGCGACAATTCCAGTGAAAACATAAAATCCGGCAAACTTTATTTTTCCTAGGGCATTCTCCACGTTATCTCCAAAAATGTAGAAAAACCACATATTGGAGAGAAGATGAAACCAGCCCCCATGTAAAAACATGGAACTCAAAAAAGGCGAAAGCGTTGAAGCCTCAAGTAAATTAATATTCGCAGGGATGAGGGCGTATTCAAGAATAAATACCTCTCCCCGCGAAAGTTCCAAAAAAAACAGCCATGCGTTGACAATGATGAACGCCCACGTAAAAATGGGTGTTTTTGTGGTCCGAATAGAGTCGTGAAGGGGGAACACAAGCCAAGTTAAAAATTAAATGTTAAAGATTAAAAGTCACTAAAAATTTTTACTTTTTCATTTTTAACTTTTAACTCCGCAGGTTGTATCCCCTCTTAAACAGTTGCACGCACCAGGCAAAAGAGATAAGAGATAAAACCAAAATAACAAGTCCCGCGGTAATTGACGATACATCGCTTACCCCAATCATGCTTGAGCGAATGCCATTTACCATATAAAAAATCGGGTTGGCGAAGCTTAAGCGCGCAAGGGTTTCAGGGAGCAAGCTCACCGAATGAAACACCCCGCCAAAAAAACTTAAGGGCAAAAGGATAAACGTGTTGGGAATATTAATTTGGTCAAAGGTTTTTCCCCATAAGCCAATAATACCTCCCAACGTGGCAAAGAGAAATGAGGTCATGGCAAGAAAGTAGAGGAAGGAAAAAAAATTGACAATGGTAGCCGTCGTAAAAAATATCGCAATAATATATACTCCCAAGCCGATGAGAATGCCCCGGAGCGTACCGGCAAGGACAAACCCTAAGACAATTTCAATATATGACAGGGGGGCAACCAGCAATTCCTGAATTGAATTTTGCAGTTTCCCGGTATAAATAGAAGAGGAAGTATTGCTAAAACTTCCCGCTATCACGTTCATCATCAAAACACCCGGAACAATAAAATCAATGTAGGAAATTCCGTTAATGCTTGAAATACGAGAGCCTAAGAGATTCCCAAA
>CAYTEF010000047.1:0-6474 GCA_964436845.1 uncultured Candidatus Saccharibacteria bacterium | reverse complement strand
AAAAGAGGAAGAACGTGTTACTCTTTCTATTCCCGCGGGAGTGCGCGATGGTGAGCTTATTGAAGTTACGGGAAGAGGAGAGGCAGGCCGGAAGGGCGCTTCAAGCGGCAATCTCTACGTGCGCGTACACGTAAAGCCTCACTCTCAATTGATACGCCGCAATGATGATGTTTACTACAAAGCGGGTGTTGATTTTAGCGTGGCAGCGCTTGGCGGGGAAATTGCCGTTCCCACACTCTATGGAAGTGGAACGCTCACCCTTTCGCCGGGTACGCAGTCGGGCGAAAAGATTGTCTTAAAGGGCAAAGGACTTCCCAAGCTTTCGGGCTGGGGCAAGGGAGACGAAATTGTTGAAATTTCCATTAAGATTCCCAAAGGTCTTTCCCGCAGAGCAAAAGAACTCTTGCGCGAATTAGGAAAGGAGCTTTAAAAAAAGACAATCCCAGGGCGAATGTTCCTCGGGGTTTTGGCGGATGCGAAGAACGCAAATTTTCATGACAGAGACTTCTAACAGGGTTGATCCCATGCCCCTGATCCTCTTGCGCCAGAGCCGATATGCGCTATAATAACCGCATGATACTTTAGCGAAGAAAAGCCCCCTTAGCTCAGTGGTAGAGCAGCTGGCTTTTAACCAGTTGATGTGAGTTCGATTCTCTCAGGGGGCAGGAAATAAGTTAAAAGTTCTGACAATCGGTACTCACCGTATGTTGCGAAGAAAAAATTTGATTTTAATAATTCCTTTGGCAGTGTTATTGCTGTCCCTTGTTATAAAAGGGGTATCTGATCATAAAGCATATAATGAGACAAAACAGCGATTGTTCAGTATGTATGCACATACAACGTACCGCAACGATACGCCTGCACCGGAGATTGCTGATACCGCAAAGAAGGAATTTACAGAGATGGCGCGCCGAGAGGACCCGGGCATTGCATTACAGGCAGTGGAAAGTGCTGCGAAGAGCGATAGCGCGGCAGTGGATTATTGTCATCTCTTGACGCATGAAATCGGCCATGTTGCATATGAAAAGTACGGAGATTTTAGTAAAGCGATGCAATATCAGAACAACGTATGTAATTCCGGTTTTTTACATGGAGTCATTGAGAGTCATTTTCCCAAAAGCGAGAACGTTTTTTCTGACATGGAAACGGTTTGCGCGCGTGATCGGTTGGGAAGTTTGTCCAGTGTAAATTGTTATCATGGCGTAGGGCATGGTTTGATGTATTACACGTCCAATGATCTGCCTCGATCTTTGGATATGTGCGATTCCTATGGCAATGAGTTTGCTCGTTCGCACTGCGCTATCGGGGTCTTTATGGAAAATGTCAATACCGATGGGAAATTGCATCCTTCAAAGTTTATTAGAGAGGATAACCTTTTCTATCCTTGCGGGGAACAGGAACTTCATTTTAAGCACGAGTGTTATTTTTACACAGCGAAACGCTATCTTACGCTCTATCCGGATGACTATATCGGGGCGTTGCGTTGGTGTGAGGGAGCTGAAATTTTTTTTAGATCAACGTGCGCGAAAGCCGTCGGAGGCTATGCGATGAAAAGGAATAGCGATAGCCCAAAGTATGTTGAAGGAGTTTGTATGAGCAACAAGAAATCTCAAAGATCTCCCTGCCTCGATGGAATGGTGATATTCACGGTAAGCTATTTTCGCTCTTTAGAATCGGCAGAAGCACTATGCGCTCAACTGGAACCATATAATCAAAGAGCGTGCCACCGGGCCGTTCGCGCAAAGTCGAGTCTATTTGCAGACTAACGATTTCCATGGTATAACGAAAATAATATGAATACGAGAAACGTAATCATAAGCCTAATAGCGGTTGTGCTGTTTTTACTCGCCGTCTTTGTAGCATGGCGGGCGTGGGAAATCTTCATGGATCCCGTCGTATATATCCTTTAGGAAGAATCTCAAGAAGCAAGACGGTATTATGAAGGGATGTCCTTATGACTACGGCGCTTCAATTTATTGTATGGCGTGTCTGTAACGTACCGAAGCATATTTTTATTTTAGGGGAGGAAAATTTTTTAATCATAAAGTCGAAGAATTATTTTTTAATGCGCATATGAACCAAAAAGGATTTGTGAGTATTGTCTTAGTTGTAGTCATTGTCGCTGTCATCGCAGTTGGCGGATATTTTGTTTTGTCTAAAAAATCAGCTGAAACTACCGAAAATACAAACTTAGCCACAACAACTCCAGAAGCAAAAAATTTAGAATCCAAAATCACAACAAAAGACGAATTCACTAAAATAACTATAGACGCGTTAGTCCGCAATCCTAGCAGTTTCTTAAACAAGAAAGTACAATTAACAGGGAAATTGATTCTTACTGGAAAAAACTACTTCACTGATCCTCGTTTTTCTGTGACTGACGGAGTGAATCAATTTCAAGTAAGCACATGGTTAATACTTGAGGTGCCTCCACAAATGCCCGGGTCAACTGGAGGACAACCTCCCACTATGGCTACCTATTTGGATAAAACCCTTACTTTGCAGGGAACCGTAGAGCAAAATGACCAAGGGTTTTCTATTAGAGTCACTACTGCCTTCTGAAATGCTTCTTCCAAGGGACTTGCCGCCAAAGAAAAACTTGCAGGTTGGGCGGGGCGAAAACCATTCGAACTATCTCAAGAATACTGCAGGAATTTAATTTAAAAGATCTATGGACAAACGGCCATACGTGGGCATTGGGGTAATTATTCGTAAAAATGGCAAGGTCCTCCTTGGCAAGCGCAAAAACGTTCATGGCGAGGGATCGTGGTGTTTCCCCGGCGGTCACCTTGAATTTAAGGAGTCGTGGGAAGACTGTGGTCGCAGGGAAGTTGAGGAAGAAGTGGGCATCAGAATTAAAAACATCCATTTCGTTGCGGTAACGAATGACATTTTTGAAAAAGAGGGCAAACATTATATAACCATATTCATGCTTTCTGACTTTGTCTCTGGAGAGGTGAAGCTAAAGGAGCCGGAAAAGTGCGAGCGTTGGGAGTGGTTCGCCTGGGATAATTTACCCCAACCGCTTTTCATTTCCCTAGAGAACTTGCTTAAAAGAAAATTCAATCCCTTTGTATGAAGGATATTTTTATAACTTCAACATTAAAATCCGAGTGGAACCGCAGTTTTAATCCAAAGCTTTGCGGGAAGCTTGAGGAAAAAGGAGTCAAATGCCATTTACCTCAAAGGGACACAAGGCAGGACCGCCCCGAGTTGGATAAATTTAACCAAAATATTGACGGCATTCAAAAATCCAGAAAAGTTCTTGCCATTGGAGCAAATGAGTCCGTGAATTGGGGGTTGGAAATAGGATATGCGTTTGGTATGGGTAAAAAGGTAATTCTCTTAATGGATAAAGATCACATTCCCCCTACTATGTCTTTAGGTATGTATCAAGAAATTTTAGCCGTTGAAGATTTAGAAAATATTGAAGACTATATTGATACGTTAGTTACGATTATACGCAAATAGAAGGTATTGGCGAAACACATAAATCATTGCCTTATGTGAGAAGCTATGGGATAATATCCATAAGGCAATCTTTTTGTTCGTTTCTTTGTCAATTTCACGACTTACACCATACAGAGTAAAAGGAGGGGCTTATGAGATCTTCAGATGAAATGTCCGTATCTTTGCTACCGAGAATACGGGAGGCGACCCCATGCCGGTCCCTCCGTGTGTACTTTATCAAACCTTCGAAATACGACGAACAAGGGTATGTCCTGTATTTTTGGAAAGGCGTTTTGCCCAACAATACACTCACTGCTCTGGCGGCGCTCAACGAAGAATACAACCGTATGCGCGCCTCGGAGAATGTGTTTGTTGAAACCGTGTTGTGGGATGAGATCGTCCAAGGGCCGATTAACCCGGCGACCATCCAAGCGATCAAGGATAAAGCGCGGGAGGATGATGTTGAAGTGCTTATTGGCATGGCTGGAGTGCAGACCAATCAGTATCCCCGCGGGCGCGACTTGGCTTTGCAGTTCAAGGCGGCTGGTTTTCCCGTTATCATGGGTGGCTTTCACGTCAGCGGCTATCCGGACTCCTGCACCTTTCTCAATAGGTGCGGTATTACCACTGTTGTTGGCGAGGCAGAAAGCACATGGGTTGGACTTTTAGATGATTACCTCCGTGGTGAGATGAAGCTTCACTACAGCGTTACTTCAGGGATTCGTGCCAAGACCGGCACGGGCGAAATTTTTGTGCCTTCCATTGCGGAGGGCCAGCTCCCAGCGATTGATGATCAGTATCTGGGGCTTTTCGCTAACCGGGGTATGACGACGCTTGATACCTCGCGCGGCTGTCCCTTTACCTGTTCTTATTGCAGCGTGAAGAACGTTATGGGGCGGACGATGCGCTCTCGCGATCCTCGCTCCGCGGTTGAATGGGTGCGGGATGCGGCGGAATACCACGGCATCAACACGCTATTCCTTGTTGATGACGATTTTTTCCGCAGTCCCCAGTGGGAGCCGTTATTGCTGGGTTTGAGTGAACTTCGCAAACAAGGACGGCATGTCAATTTCATGATGCAGGTCGATATTGATGCGGGTGGGTACGCTGATCTCCGACCGGGGGAGACCGACAGCAGCAAACACCAACGGAGCCGTCGTTTTATTGAACTTGCCAAGGAGGCCGGTTGTTACGCCGCGTTCGTTGGGTTTGAGTCGTTCAACCCCCAAAACCTGATGGCGGCGACAAAGTTCCAGAATACCGGAGGGCGCGGTGAACGGAACGTTGAAATAGGAGAGGCAAAACGACGGGTGCTAGAGAAATACCGACGTGTTGTTGACAACTGGCACAACGCGGGCATTGCCGTACACTGCGGATACATGATTGGCTTTCCTTTCGATACTCCGGATTCCGGTCGCAAGGCCGCGCTGGATCTCATAGAGGTGGGGGTGGACCTTGCGTCATTTTTTATCGTCACGCCGCTGCCCGGAACGGAAGATCACATTAAAGCCGTGGAGGAAGGAACCATTAGCGATTGGGATTTTAACTGGTATGACTCGGATCACGTCGTCATGCGCCATCCGACCATGACCGCCGAGGAAATTTTGCAAGCGTATCGGGACGCGTACACGACTTTTTACTCGCCGTGGCGTGTAGTGAAAAATACGTTTACCTTTTCAGGGGGGCGCGGGCTTAACCGGCAGGCGCGTGAAAGCATGACGCGCGAGTTTATCTATTGGGCGGGTAGCTACCACCGCGGTCGTCATCCGATGATCGGCGGTATCTGGAAGCTCTATGATCCCCAAACCAAACGCCAAGTCATTACTGACGAGGAGGCGCAAAGCCTATATCTTAAATGAGCTTGGATGGAGGACCAAGCTCACGCTCTCAAAAGGGGGAAAGATCAAATTTTCCCCCTTTTAACATACGTTACTTATTGTAGGGCATACTGAACAATAATTACCCCCACACTTCCAAAAAGAATAATCTGCATGGTTTTCAGGGAAATAGTAATGCGTAGCCGTTCCGTTATCTCCTCCAAAAAGGTGTGATCGTAATTTCGCCTGTCTGTTATAGGATAGCCTCGCACCCATTGGGTAAGACTTGTAAGGGGGCATACTCCCGCGCCGAAGCGTTTTCGTATAGGCATAAGGAAAAATCCCCACCATATCTGCGACGCGAATACCACGAAAATAAACCAAAAGTGAAAGGTTACTTTCGCAGGCCAGGATGAAGAGGGAATAAAAAATAATCCCAGCCAGATAAGTACGATGGGAAGATGAAGCCAAAAAAGTATTTCGCCCGCAATAAATCGAATATTCATAGGCAAGTTTCTTTACTATACGCAATGATAATATTTAGCAAGGCGTCTCTTGCGCACTTAAGAAGGCATGATAGAATATATTACATGAAACTATCGGGCAAAACAATTGTAATATTTTTAGAAAATTACTTTCAGGAATTGGAAGCATGGTATCCTTACTATCGCTTTAAGGAAGAGGGAGCGGAGGTGCTTTTTGTAGCTCCCGAGAAAGGGAAAAAATATCATGGCAAATCAGGATATCCGGCGGTGTCTGAAAGGAGTATTGACGAAGTGACGGAAAGCGATATAGACGCGCTTATTATCCCCGGAGGATTTGCACCTGATTATATGCGAAGGAATGAGGAGATGTTGGAGCTTGTGCGCGAGATGAATAAAAAGGGGAAAATTGTCGCCGCGATTTGCCATGCGGGCTGGATGCTTGCGTCTGCCGACATTATTAAGGGAAGGCGCGTGACAAGTTTTTTTTCTATTAAAGATGACATGATCCACGCGGGAGCGACATGGGTGGACGACGAAGTGGTTAAAGACGGCAATATTATTACGTCCCGGAATCCCGATGATCTTCCTGCCTTCTGCTCCGCTATTATTCGCGCACTCGTCTAGAAAGTTATCCACTTGACGAGTGAATGTATTTACGCTATACATATATAATTAGTTAGCTTTAAGGTAAACCACTGGTTTGACCAGTGGACTCAAAGGGT
>CAYTEF010000046.1:0-6482 GCA_964436845.1 uncultured Candidatus Saccharibacteria bacterium | reverse complement strand
AATTCTCATACATTCTTGGAACTCAAGGAGTCCAATATGTATGTGAACTTATGCATTTAATATAATTTTTCTCTAAATAAAAAATCCCTCATCAGAGGGATTCACTCATTGGGCAGGGAGGGATTCGAACCCCCGTAGGCCGAAGCCGCGCGGTCTACAGCCGCGAGCAATTGTCCACTCTGCCACCTGCCCTTATAAATATTAGACTGTCTGGCTATATTCTTTTATTAATTTTTCAATTTCATACAACAGCCGCTTATCTGCATAACGAATATGTAATAGTCCATATCGCAACACTCCTTCGTTCTTTTTGGAACAGTATTTCCGAACGTAAGGTTTCGTAAACTGATTGAGGGAAATACCTGTTAAATTTGACCAGAATCTCCGCAATTCTTGACTATCCTGATTAGGGTAACAAAAGAGATATAACCTTAATCTAGCTTCGTCAACCCTACAAATCTGCTTAAGAAATGCAAGAAAAATTTTTATTAATCTTGGATTACTATTAGCGAAATCTACAGTAAAATTTTTAGTTTTTTTATTTGATCTTGCTCCTTCTGCGGCATAGAGCATCAAGCCAGCAACCATTAATCTCTCTTCCGTAATGGATAAATTGGTTGTTTTTAGAGAAAAGGATGTCGGCATCTTTTCAAATCTTAATTTATTTGTCTCTTGCGGAGAACGCCGGGCCAAGTTATGCGCTATCATATTATCATAAACGGTAGAGAGCGCGACGCCTAATTCCTTTGCTACCTGGGGAGCACTTAATTGTTCTTCAAAATAAAGCTGCTTTAACAAAGTTATCTCCACTTTCTTCTGTGCAGCCATATTATGATACAAAATTTATATTAAGTAAATAGCCTGGAGAGGGAGTTGAACCCACAACCTACGCTTTACAAAAGCGTTGCTCTGCCATTGAGCTATCCAGGCACTACTTTATCAGAGAGTCTGCCTCCCCGCTACGACCGTGCTGCTTCCTTTCTTATCTCAAGAAGGAAGGACTTTACCTCTGGATCCTGTGCGCCAAGCTTTAACGCATGTTCAAAACAATTTCTTGCATCTGCCGTGTTATTCATTAAAAGATAGACTTTACCTAATTTTTTATAGAAGTTAGGATTTTTTGGATTCTTCACTATAGCATCAAGCAGACTTTGCTCCTTTCTTTGTAGAATGCGCTTATCTATTTCTACCTCTCTCACCGGCCGTTTTTCTTCCAGCTTATGGATATGAAATCCCCCTAAGGATTTTTCTGTTAGGATATTTTCCCCCTCATCTTGCCTTTCCTCTTCCCTACCGAACGGCTCTTTCACAATACTTAGGGGCAAGCCTCCCTCCTTCTCTTCCTTTTTTGTCATCTTTTCCTCATGCAGTCTCTCAAGAAAGTCTTTTTTGTGGATGGGGACTTCAAATGTTTTCATGTCTTCCCGAAGTTCTGCCACCTGACGAAGTATTCGATTTTTCCCCAAGAGGATAACACGCTTTAAATCCTTCAAAAAAAACCAAGTCCCTTTTTTTGCCCCATGAAAAATAATTCGCAAGTAGGGAAGAAGATTTTTCCCTCCCTGTAGAAGGAAAGACCAGAGAAGCCGCAAAAATTTCTGCAAATAATCGCCCAGACTGCCAAGAGAGGAAAATAAGGTCTTTATACATTTTTTATTCCTCTCTAAGTCTTCAAAAAACTGAACTCTCATTGCAGGATTTGTGACTTTGTGCTTTGTAACAATTACCGCTAATCCGACAAAGCTTGCGAAAAGGATAACTTTAAGGATGAACATCGTCATGAGATGTTACTAAATCTCGTAGCGAGCAAAACGAACAACTTGAATATGCTCTCCCATGCTCTGCGTTGTATCTGAAATTAAAGATTGAATGGTGCGAGAAGGGTCTCTAACATAGGGCTGGACAAGGAGTTCGGGGATATCTTTGGGCTTCATTCCTGCGATATGTAAAGCCAATTCAGAAGCTAGGCTTTGAAACTCTTTGGTATTTGCCACAAAATCTGTTTCACATCGCACTTCTACCATACTTCCTACATGCTTGGTGTTATGAATGTAAGCGACAATAACACCTTCATGTGTTTCCCTTGCTGAAGTTTTTTCCATTACGGTGTCACTATGTTTAGCTAAGTATGCTTTGGCTTTCACCAGGTCTCCCTTTGCGTCCTCAAGAGCTTTTTTGCAAGCCATAATGGAAGCGCCCGTTTCATCGCGCAGTTTTTTCACTAAGGATATATCCAAAGATACTGGTTGTTTTTTTGTGGTCATTCGCTTTTTGGTTTCCCTGATAAGATTGCCTCTTTTACTTTGCCTAAAATATAGGTAAGAGATGTAATAGCATCGTCATTTGCGGGTATGGGGAAATCAACTTTTGAAGGGTCTCCATTGCTGTCCACGATAGCCACAATGGGAATACCTACCCGATGGGCTTCTTCAACTGCTAAGGCGTTATCCCGTATGTTTGTAAGGAAGAGGCAATCGGGGAGTTTTTCTAAGTTGCGCACTCCTTCCCACTTCCTTGCCATGCGCATGTACTCTTTATGGAATTCCTGACGTTCCCGTTTCGTATATTTCTCTAGTTCTCCTGAAGATTCCTTTTCTTCTAACTCCCGGAAGTACTTAATGCGCTTCGCTATCTCCTTAAAATTGGTAAATGTTCCCCCAATCCAGGCTTCCCACACAGCCGGCAAATGAAGTTCTTTTGAGAGCATTCGTATTAATTCCTTTTCCGGACCCCTTGTGCCTACGAAGAGAATGGTTTTCCCCTCGCGAGAACACTCCCTTAAATATTCTAAGGCCGTTTCTAAGGAATCATAGGTTTTATTTAGATCAAACACATGAACCGTTCCGTGCGTTCCATAAAGATACGGCTTAATTCTCGGGTGCCATTTTGAGGTTTTGTGTCCCCAGTGAAGCCCCTGCGCAAACATCTCCTTTACCGTCTCTTCTTTTAATCCAAGGAGTGCAGGCATTTTTTTTGTCGTCTTTTTTAGTTTTGGCATATGTATCTTTTTAGCACAATCTTGCAAAGGAAGCAAGAGCATGATATGATGCACCCGTATGAAAAAAGACATCCATCCCCAGGCTTACCCGAAAGCGAACATTCGCTGTGGGTGCGGCCATACCTTTACCATTACCTCTACCATGCCTCAAATGGAAGTAGAGATATGCTCTCACTGTCATCCCTTCTATACCGGCACAAAAAAAATTGTTGACGCCGCTGGCCAGGTTGAAAAATTCAAGGCAAGGATGCAAAAGACTCACGTACTGAAAACACAGAAAAAGGTAAAGCCTAACGCGTTCCCGAAGAATAAAAAGGGGGAAGGCAATAGTGATGACTGATTCCACAGAAGAGCTCCAAAAAAGAAAAGAGGAGATCTCCCGCCTCTTTTCCGATCCTCATACCATAAACAACCCTGAACTCATCAAAACGCTCTCGTTAGAATTTTCCCGCATACAAAAAGAACTAGCGGCAGTCCAAAAAGAGCAATCATCGTCCTCCCCTATTATAAAAGATAAAATAATCATTGAAATTCGGGCAGGAACCGGGGGGGAAGAAGCCGCTCTCTTTGCAGGTGAACTCTTTCGTATGTATGAAAAATTCGCCTTTAAAATGGGATGGAAGACGAGTCTGATTGACGAATCAAAGAGTGATATTGGGGGATATAGAGAAGTTATTTTTGAAATAAAAGGAAAGGGCGCCTATACCCTCTTAGGCAGCGAGGGTGGTACGCACCGCGTTCAGCGTATTCCCACAACGGAAAAGAGCGGGCGTATTCATACATCAACTGCGACCGTTGCGGTTTTGCCTGATGTAGTGGGAAAGCAAATTGAGATTAAGCAAGAAGACATTGAGGTTGAAACCGCAAAATCCTCTGGCCCGGGAGGCCAAAACGTGAATAAGCGCATGACTGCGATACGCATTTCCCACAAACCAACCGGCATTGTCGTCTCCTCACAGGCAGAGCGATCGCTAGACCAAAATCGCCAGCGCGCCCTTCAAATTCTCCGCGCAAAACTCTTTGCACGAGAACAGGAGCGAAGCGAAGCAGCTATTTCCGGCCAGCGAAAGGAACAAATTGGCCAGGCAAAGCGCGCCGAAAAGATAAAAACCTATAATTTTCCTCAAAACCGCTTAACCGATCACCGATCAAACAAAAGCTGGCATAATCTAGATCATATTATGGAGGGAGAGCTTAATTCGGTTCTCGCCCCTTAACGAATCTGCGCCGCAATAAGATCTCTTACGGCCATTACACGGTCCCCATAGAAGGAATAGGCAGGGTTTTGCCACTTGTTGCCAGCAAAATACCGCATGGCGGCCTCCCACTCCCCGCTTGCGTCTCTCGTGGTTGCCCCATTTGCACCTAATTTAATGGCTGCCGCCGCAAACGCATCTTCTAATTCCCATGGATTGGGAGGATTATGTCCGGTTATTTGGGCAACCCTTTGTTCGTAAGCAAGCCAGGTGCTGGGGAGAAACTGGGCAGGGCCCATTGCCCCTCCCCATCCATAGCGAGGCTTTGAGGAAACCGGCATAAGATCCGGATTAAGACCGAGCTTTTGGGTAATTTGCGAGAATGCTTCACGGTCGCGGGGATGCATATCTTCCTGCCAGTGTCCGCCTCCCACATTGTTGCCTAAGTCAGACTCAACCTTAAGAACTGCCATTAAAAATGCAGGATTAATGCCCACTTTTGCGGAAACCAGTGAAGCTCTTCTATAGGCTTCACCCAGCTCAAGGGAGCTAGAAAGACCTTTTAGCACGTAGAGTCGTTCACGAATTTGACGCGCAACGTCTTCAAGCGCACTTGCTTTTTCCTGAAGAGAAACCGTTTGGAGGGTATTTTGGGCAATCAGTCCTGCTTTTGCCCGTTTATTGTTCGCCACTTCCTGGCGCTGCACTTCCTGTAGTGCCAAAAGACGCTCCTGCGAGAAAAGCCGTTGATTTAAAGCTTCCTTTTTCACATCTAACTCACTTTTTTCCAGGGAAAGCTTGTCAAGACCTATCCCTACTCCCTCCTGGATATCCCTGACATATTGAATCTGATTAAAAAAATCAGAAAAATCGCTTCCGGAAAATATTACCTCTACTAACGATCGCTTCTCTAAGAGATAAAGTTCGCTTAGGTTATTTGCCAAGGCATTTTTTGTTTCGTTGATGGAACCCTCCAGCAAGCCTATCTCGCTTTCAAGCTCGCCTGCCTGTCCCTGCAAATTCTTTGCCACCAGAGAAGCGGCTTCAATTTGAAGCTCTAAGGTATCAATCTTTGCGTCCAAAAACTGCGTCTCTTCCTTAAGCGTTCTATTTTTATTATTGAGGAGGGTAATCTCGGTCCGGTGGGAGATAATTTTATTATTGATCTGGGAAAGTTCCTTTTCTAACTCCTTTTCAAGGGCCCCGGTAGACTGCGAAAAAGAACTAAAGGGAATTAAAAAAATACTTGCTACTAAAAATAGGCGCCAAAAAAATTGAAACCGCCGCATTGATAAAATACTTAAACGTTAGGTTCTTTTTTTGCCCCCTCATCCGCGGGAGATTCGGGAACTGCTTCTTTCGCTTCTTCTGCTTTTGGAGTCTCCTCTTCTTTCGCTGGTTCGGCAAGTGATATTATCGCGATATCAGGAGCAGTAATCATGGTAACACCCGAAGGTAACGGGATATCACCCACCAAAATTTCATCACCAAACTCTTTAAGACTTCCTAAATCTATTTCAAGGCCATGGGGCAACTCCTCGGGTAAAGCTTCAACCTCAACTTCGCGCACCATGGTAAGGACTGTTCCTCCTTTATCCTTTACTCCGGGTGACATTCCGGCAAATGTGAGTGGGATCATTGCCTGAACTTTATGACCCTTGGTAATGTGATAGAAATCAACGTGAATAACATTCTGTGTTAAAGGATGTCGTTGAACATCGTGTATTAAAACAGGAATAGTCTCTCCTTTCATATCAAGGCTAACCACTTGGGATTCTCCCGCTTCGCGCAGTACCTTCACAAATTCCTTCGCTGAAATATTGAGTGACCGCGCCTTAAAGCCCGGCCCGTAAATTACTCCGGGGATTCCCCCTTCTCGTATAAATTTTCGCACTTTTTCGCCTCTTTCGCGAGGCATGACGGAAAGCTTGTAGGTCATAAAAATCGGCACTAAATGCTCTTTTTCGGAAGAGCTCTCTTTGATTGATTATACGGCAATGAGGCTATTACTCTTCTTTTTGCGAATACCCAAAGATGGCAACCACGGCAATAATGATACCTGCAACAATGTCATTCCACAAGGCGGCTGTCGTATCCGAGTAGTTTAGGACAAAAGGACCAATAATGAGCCAGATCCCTGCAAGAACGAAAAACCAAAGGTAATACATAGAATTCACCTTCTTATTAATGATTAGACTATAATTCTATCACAAAACTCAAAAAATTTCAACCTTTTGTATTAGTCCACCATACTTTGGACTCTTGAGGGGTTAGTGATGGTTGTAATG
>CAYTEF010000045.1:0-6684 GCA_964436845.1 uncultured Candidatus Saccharibacteria bacterium | reverse complement strand
ATCCTGCGTGCAAGGGAGAAGTCTGCTTGCATACAGGAATTATTCAACAAAGCCAAGCGAAATACGAAAATACCTCTATGAATGAGACTGAATTAAGAGAGCATCCTAATGCAACTCAAGCTCAACAGCAAACGCGACGCTGGCACTTTTGGTTTTTAGTGTCGTTTTCGCTTCTGCTGATTGTGGTATTCGTGTATTGGCTGCCACTTCGGTTTTTGTATGAGGCCGAGCATGGCGAAATGGCTATGAACGCAAGGCCGGATATGATGCACGGCGATATGACTGAAGAACCAAACGACGAACATGGCGTATCCGTATACCACGAAGCGGGAGATGTGCAAAAAGAGTTGGGTGTAGATCTGAACTATTTCATCACCAATGGCGTGGCCGACCTCAGTTTTTATGTGATCAATAAGTCCGATGGTACACCGGTTCCTGCCGAACAACTTGAAATAGAGCATACCAAGTATATGCATGTTATTGGAGTTCGCGATGATATGAATGAATTTTTTCACATTCACCCTGAAGAGGATTATCCCGGGACATGGCTGGTCTCGCATACGTTTACAAAGCCCGGGAGATATAAAGTGTGGTCTGAAATTAAGAAAGACGGGGTAAATCACACGTTCGGCCATCCGTCTTTTGAAGTGATGGGAGAAGGAAAACAATCAAGCAAATTGATTTCATTCGAGCGGAAGGTGTCTGTGGAAAATACAAACTACCAGGTGGCGTTGAATATACCAGAACCTGTCGGAAAGAGCGTTGCTTATCCGCTTTCATTTGATATTCATACGATCACCGGTAGCGAGGTTGCGCTTGAAGCGTATCTGGGTGCTGATATGCACCTTTCCATTATTAAAGATGACTGGAGCAAGTTTATCCATACCCATCCTGAAGGCCATGATGGCATTCACGCGATGTCTTTGCTGGGCATCACCCAGGCGCATGCGCATGGAGGGGTAGAGGATGGAGCGCCAGAGGTGCCATTAGGAGCAGGTCATGGGATTCCCTTTGTCGTCACGTTTCCGGAAGCCGGGCTTTATAAATTATTCGCGCAATTTCGTCCGGCAGGCATCAATTTAGCGCCGGATGAGGCGCTCACCGTAAGTTTTTGGGTGAGCGTGGGAGAAATGGATGCTATTCCTTCTGCGGCTTCGGGAAATGTCCAATGGTGGGGACTTTTAATTATATCCTTCGTGCTGATGGCGATATTAAGTTTTGCGGTTCGCAGGTATGTGGAAGTAAAATAGCCATGAATAAATACTTCATCATTGGCGGCGTTATTATACTCATTTTGATTGGCGGCATTTCGTATCGGGTGTTTTTCCTTCCCCAAGGCTCTGTGCCCGTCACTACGGGAAAAGTGAGAGAAATTACTATTACAGCGAAAAAGAATCAGTGGCGCTTTGAGCCAGAGATTATTGATGTGGAGAGGGGAGACAAAATTGTTATGACGGTGATAAATGAAGATGAATATGATCATGGCATTGGCATTGATGACTTTGGCATTTCCCAGCGCATGCCCGCGAAGAGCACGATTAAATTAGACTTTGTCGCAACGCAAGAAGGGGATTTCCCCTTTTACTGTTCGGTCCCGTGCGGGGAAGGGGATACTACTGAGGGCCACCGCACCCATTTTGACATGATCGGCAAATTGCATGTGCGAAGCATCATCTCTGAAACCCAGTAGGGTTTCAGAAAAATACCAAATAAATTCAAAATTCTGGAATAATTTTCAATGACTAAACTCGTTCTCAAAGTTAAAGGAATGCACTGTGCTTCCTGTTCCATATTAATTGATAAGCTTCTTGGCAAGCAAGAGGGAATTATTTCCATTACGACAAGCTACGGATCGGAAAAAGCGGCAATTGAGTTTGATGAGACAAAGATTTCGCTGGAAAAGATTGACGGGTTTATAAACAAGTTAGGGTATGACTTAATACGGCCTGACGAAGCAGGATCAACGGCCCAAGATGAGGAAAGAATAGAGGCAAAAAGGATTGAAGAGGCAAGGCGGCGGGTTATTGCAAGCTTTGTTCTTTCCGCCCCTATCATTATTTATTACATGCTTATCCACATGTTTAACGTGACGCATGTGCATGAGTTTTTTTCGTTTTTGGGAACAGGGGTGCCTACATTTAGCGGGGAGGGCATCATTGCTTATGGTTCATACGCCACCAATTACTTTTTTTGGCTTATCGCCCAGCCCATTAAGTATCTTGTAAGCTTTTTTGTGGATGTGTCAAGCCCGCCCTTTCGCATTGACCTTAACTATTTTTATTGGATTTTATCCACTCCCATTCAGTTTATCATTGGTTGGCCATTCTATCGCAATTCTTTCACCTCTATTCGCGTGGGATCGGCCAATATGGATGTGTTAGTAGCATTGGGAACATCCGCGGCATACTTTTATAGCGCCATCGGGTTTCTTTTCTTTAATATTGACCATCCCTTTTGGGAAAGCTCCGCGGCGCTTCTTTCTTTTATACTCCTTGGGCGATATGTGGAAGTGCTGGCAAAGGGTAGGGCATCCGCTGCCATTAAAGAGCTTTTGAAATTGGAAGCGAAAGAAGCGCACGTGGTGCGTAACGGCCAAGAGGTTACCGTGCCCATTGATCAGCTGCAGGTAGAGGATATTATTGTTGTTCGCCCCGGGGAAAAAATTCCGGTTGACGGAATCATTGTAGAAGGCAAAACGCATATTGACGAAAAAGTGGTGACCGGCGAGTCCTTTCCGGTAGGAAAACAAATGGGGGACGAAGTTATCGGCGCAACCGTTAATCAGGAGTGTCTTATTAAGTTTAAGGCGACGAAAGTGGGCAAGAACACTCTTTTACATCAAATCATTACCATGATGGAGGAAGCGCAGGCGCGCCGGGCTCCGATACAAAATTTGGTTGATAAGATCAGCGAATACTTCGTACCAAGTGTGGTTATTCTCGCCGTTATTATCTTTGCAGGCTGGTATCTAGTTGCCGCGCTGCCTTTTCGCACCGGGCTTTTACGTATGATTGCGGTACTCGTTATCTCCTGTCCCTGTGCCATGGGGCTTGCGACTCCTACCGCCCTTGTGGTGGGGATTGGCAGAGCGGCAGGCTTTGGTATTATTTTAAAGGGAGGAGAGGCGTTAGAAAAAGCATATAAAATTCAGGCAATTGCGTTTGATAAGACGGGTACCCTGACCGTAGGAAAACCCGCAGTAACAGACTTTGTCGTTTTGGGAGAGATTGACGAATCTGAAGCGCTAAAACTTACTGCTTCAGTAGAGACAGGATCAGAGCACCCGCTTGCTCGCGCAATTGTAGAAAAAGGGAAAAAAGCATTCGGATCTCTTCCAGAAGTAAAAGAAGTGACAGCAGTTGTGGGCATGGGGATTAAAGGACAGGTGGAGGGGAAAAATGTAGCAATTGGGAATGAGGTATTTATGAATAAGATAGGCGTTGCCGTTGAAGCGCAGAAGGAATTAGTAGAAAAACTTCAAAACGAGGCAAAAACTGTTGTCTATGCGGTTGCCGAAGGGAAATTAATCGCGATTATTGCGATGGCAGACACTTTAAAGCCCTATGCCAAAGAAGCCATTCAGGAACTTAAGAAAATGGGTAAGGAAATCATTATGATTACCGGTGACAACCCCCAAACCGCTGCGGCAGTCGCTCGCGACCTTGGCATTGATAGGGTATTAGCACAAGTTCTTCCACAGGAAAAAGCGAATGCTATTAAAAAGCTTCAGGAGGAAGGAAGAACGGTTGCGATGGCGGGCGACGGCATTAACGACTCTCCCGCATTGGCCCAAGCAAATGTGGGGATTGCGGTGGGGTCAGGAACCGATGTGGCGATTGAGACTGGCGAGATAATATTGGTAAAAGACGATTTACGCGATGTGGTTACCGCCATTCAGCTTTCCGGTAAAACAATCAACAAAGTGTGGCAAAACCTTTTTTGGGCCTTTGCCTATAATGTCTTAGCGATTCCCATTGCGGGTGGGGTTCATCTTTTACTAACACAGACAACAGGGGGCGTACCTGCAGAATGGGTTTTTGCAATGAGAGATAGTTTGGGGGGATTTTTGGGCCAGGTATTCTTTAATTTTTCCCAGCGGGGACTTGGTCCTGAAATTGCGGGCTTTGCCATGGCGCTAAGCTCAATATCCGTGGTAACCAACTCACTCCTCCTCAAACGTTACACACCCCCTATGGAAAAAGAAATCACTAAATAATTTTTACTCATTATAGTATGGAGAAATTAGAACTTGCCATTGAGGGCATGCATTGCGGATCATGCGCGGTAGGCATTCAGATGCTCGTCTCGCAAATGGAGGGAGTCAAATCCATTGAGGTAAGCTACGAAGACAAAAAAGGAACGGTGGAATTTGATTCCTCAAAGGTAACCAAGGAAGAGATCGTAAAATCTATTGGAGAATTAGGATACAAAGCATCGTAATGATAAGCATACTAAGACTCTATTCCCGCTTAAAATCACAGAGGAATTATAAACGAAGCAATGCTGTTACTTCGGTAGATTTTAAGGTAGCTCCCAAGACAAAGATATTTGCAGAAAAACTCCTTACCTCTTTTACTCCTCTAAGGCGTCAGCTCGTGGGGAGCGCTCTTTTGGCAGAGCTTGGGAAAAGCGCCGGGATTTTCTCTGAGGTGGCGCTTAAGGTATCAGCGACAAAACAGTACCACAAAAAAAAATATGGAAGAATGGTGTGGAAGCAGTATGGCTATTATCGTCCCCGTTCGCGATATATTTACATTCAAAATAGAACCGCCATAAGAGGTAAAACATTAGCTCCCAAGACATTTTTAACAACTCTGCTTCACGAATGGATGCACCACTATGATTATGAAAAGCTAAAAATTCGTTCCATTCATACAAAAGGATTTTACCAGCGCATTTCCTCCCTAAAGCAAAAGCTCAATATATAATAAGTGATAAATATAACAATTCAGTTTTTCATTTTCTTGAAAAATGGGAAAAAGAATTTTTAATAGTATGCCAATAAATGTAGCAACAGGACTAAGCCAAAATTTAATTGACTCCCATGCGGCAGGAAGGGAATCAGTTCGTATTGCCCTGCAGGCCCTCGGGGAAGATCCTGACATTGTGTTTGTTTTTTCATCAATTAAATATGATCAAAGCGAGGTGTTAAAAGGAGTAAGGAGTGAAGTACCAAAGGCATTGGTTGTGGGAGGGAGCGCGGCGGGAGAAATAACCTCGTCAGTTACCGTATTTGACGGTGTTGCTTCAATGGCGATAGCTTCAGATCAAGTGAGGTTTGCCACCGGCTATAGTGAAGGAGTTTCAAAAGACAGCTTCGGCGCAGGGGCAGGAGCGGCAAAAAGCATTTTAGAAAGTAGTAAAGAAAAGCCAAGCTTATTCATTTCTTTGCCCGACGGCATGACAGGAAACGGAGAAGCGATTGTAAAAGGAGCGCAGTCAGTATTAGGGGAAAATTTTCCTATTATCGGGGGATCGCTAGGGGATGATTATCGCTTCAAGCAGACGTGGGAGTACTATCAAGACCAACTGCTTACCGACGCAATCGTGGGGATAGGAGTTTTTGGAAATTTTTCTTACGGCTTTGGCATTAAACACGGCTGGCAGCCCGTAGGGCTTTCTATGAAGGTTACTAAAGCGAGCGGTACGCTTTTACAGGAGTTAGATGGAAAACCGGCGCTTACCGTCTATCAGGATTATTTTGGGAAGGACGCGTCTGAATTGGTGAAAGAACCTCTTGCGCGGATGGCATATACGTATCCAATAGGACTTACCATAGAAGGGTCTGACGAGCTTTTGATTAGGGATCCGGTGCTTGCTAATGAAAAAGGTGAAATTACCATGGCGGCGGCAATCCCCGAAGGCACGACGATTCGCTTAATGATAGGGGACAAAGACCAGGCAATCCAGGCGGCAAAGGAAGCGGCCCAAACGGCACTTAACCAGCTGGAAGGGCATTCCCCTCGGCTCATTTTAAT
Source organism: uncultured Candidatus Saccharibacteria bacterium (assembly GCA_964436845.1). Taxonomy (GTDB): domain Bacteria; phylum Patescibacteriota; class Minisyncoccia; order 2-01-FULL-47-10; family JBBTYX01; genus CAYTEF01. The sequence goes on along the minus strand of CAYTEF010000045.1, from coordinate 706 downwards.
GTTTAACTGTATGGCGCGAAATAAGCTTCTAGGCCTTAGATGCAGCGAAGAAAACCAGGCGGTTCAGGAAATTATTGGCAAAGATGTTCCTATGCTTGGATTCTATACCTATGGGGAGCAAGGGCCTCTATTAGGTAAAAAGGGAACACCTGCTTATTTTCATAACGAAACGATGACAATGCTCGTGCTGGGAGATTAATGGCATCACCTAACATCACCATAATAAGTTTAGTGTAATGAGGAGGTATCTTTTTTTATTTAATTTCTTTTTGTTCCTTGCCCTCTGGCTTAGCATAACAGGCTATACCCTTTTTTCACTTATTAACACTGCGTTACCCTATTCAGTAGGCCTTTTTGCTTTTTTCCTCTTTGTGCTTGACGTTATTGCTTTTCCGCTTATTTGGCTTTGGTATACCACAAGTGAAAAAACGATTCAGTTAAGAACTGCCGTCGCAGCCACCTCGGTGATTTTTATTTTCTATTGGGGGCCTTTTGCGCCGGTGCATTCAATTATTTCCCTTAACTTAAGCAATCTTCAACTTCGGTGGATTGCCTTTGCCTACATCTGGGAAGTGGTCTTGGTAGGAGCGGCTGTTGTATACGGGGTACTTTTGGTCACGCGAGTTGCTGATCGGTTTTTGAAAGGAAAATGGCTTTGTTGAATAATTCCTGTCTATCCCTCATTCTGTCTTTTTGGTACAATGAG
>CAYTEF010000044.1:0-6933 GCA_964436845.1 uncultured Candidatus Saccharibacteria bacterium | reverse complement strand
CTCATTGTACCAAAAAGACAGAATGAGGGATAGACAGGAATTATTCAACAAAGCCGCTTGAAATTCAAAACTTCCGCCACGCGGTAGCACTTTACGCCCAAGCCACCTTGCGGGACGTTATTGGCGGTGTGGAGCTTGACTTTCTCCTTTCGGAGCGGGACAAAATTGCAGGGGAAATAAAAAAGATAGTGGATGTGGCAACTGATCCATGGGGTATTGACGTTTCAACCATTAAGATTCAGGATATCGAACTCCCTGCCGACATGAAGCGCGTCATGGCAAAACAGGCAGAGGCGGAACGCCTGAGGCGCGCCATTATTATTCAGGCAGAGGGAGAATTTACCGCCGCGGATAAACTTTCTCAAGCCGCGCGCGTCTTGAGCTCGCAGCCCGGCGGCATCTCAATGCGCACCCTCCAGACCATTGAAAAAATTAACCCCGACCCTTCAAAAACAGTTCTCTTCGCCTTACCCATTGAATTCTTTGAAGGGATAAAATCGCTGGCAACCTTTCTTAAACAGAAAACGAAGGAATAAGTTACCTCACTTCTTTAAGAAAGGCACGGGCAAGCTCGCCCGTATCCTCACCGCTTTGAAAAAACGATTTCCAGACCACGACGATATCGGCATCGTTAAAAATAGCCCTCTGCGCCTCGCGAATGCTGTCACCTCCCGCGATGGCAATCATAATGTTATACCTCCCCTTTATACGACGTATCTCGTACAAGGGGATTTCTTTTTCCTTGTTAAAGCGCTCTTCATCTACCCCGCGGTGCAAAATGACCACTGGCGGGATTTTTTTTAATTTGTCCAAAATTCCCAGAGGAAATTCCACATTCATCATATCAACCATCGCATCAAGGCCGTTTTCCTCGCACGCCTCAATAAAACTATTGAGGGATTCTATTGGCGCCACGCCCAACGCTACTGCCGCCTTCGCCCCTGCGCGAGCGGCTATTTCCACTTCTGTCTTACCTCTATCCATCATTTTCAAATCAGCAACAATGTAGGGGGTAAATTCCCCTTCCCCTTGGGACACGCTGCGCTGCGCGAATTTGAGAAAAAATGCCGATGCGGGAGAGGACGAACCAGAGTTTGGCTCTTCCAGGGGCAACCCCAGTAAATGCCTTTCATACCAGATTTTTATCTTTCGTATGCCTTCCTCGCCGTAGCGCTTAATTAGGGGTGTCCCCGCCTCAAGCAAAATCCGATCGCTTTGCGGGAGTTTTGCAATAATGCTTTCTGCCTCCTCCAGGGTACTATTTAAGGCAATCTGGAGGTAGCGCTTTTTTCTGCTTAGACGGGAAATGGGAATATGGCTCATAGCTCATTCATTATAGTATACTTTTCGGGCCACGACTATAAGAAACGAAAAATCCCGCTTGGCAGGATTTTTCGTTTCTTCGCGAAGAACGATTGCTATGACTGCATACTCGCCCAAAGAGCCCACGCGCCGACAACAATATGTAATGCTGTGTCTGCCGGGTTCTCAAGGGTCGCACCCAAGAAAACTCTCTCCCCCGCAATGCTATAAAGACCAACCAAAAGTCCTACAATCCCCACAAGAATAACAATGGGTTTGTGGAGCGTTTCGGGAAATGCGAAAAGTACCAAAAGTGCTACAATACCTAATACAAGGTGTGCCCAGTTTTCAGCGTTGTCAAACCACCATGCATTACCAAATACACTTTGTTCACTCGTTGGCCCGATGAGGAAAAATCCAAGAATACCCACCACAATAAGAATAATTCCTCCAACGAGTAAAAATTGTTTTGAATTCACCGCATATCACCTCCTTCCATTCTGAATTTTCCGTCCGCTACTTACTAGTATAGCAAGAATCTGAAAACCTGCAAATGTTATCCACAATAGCCTCACTTTACCATTCTCTGGCGTATGCTACAATAAAAATAATGATCACGCCGGAACTTCGTGCGTACGTCCAGAAGCGATTAGGGGAAGGAACAAGCCAAGAGGAAATTACTCAAACGCTTCTTGCCGCAGGGTGGAAGGAGGAGGATATAAAAGAAGCTCTTGAGCCCCAGCCGTCAAAAAAGCGCGCACAGTTTTTGCCTATTTTTATTGCCTCCCTCATTGGTATTTTTCTTATCGGGGGAGGCGTTTTTGCATTTTGGTACTTTATAAAAGATCCCCCGCCTGAAGAAGTTATCACGCGCATGATGGAAGAATCAGCAAAGATAAAATCGTTTGCCTACTCAGGAGGATTACGCATAGAAGTAGGCGAAGAAACGTTGGAAAATAATACACTCTTTGATTTAGGCGGCATTGCGGGGTTTTTGAATACGAACGAGCTTTTATCCACCCCTCCCGTGCCTTCAGAAGGCCAAACCATTGTGATCTCCATGGACTTTAACGGGGTAGATGACCAGAGTGACCCTAAAACTTCCAAGGGACAAGTAAGCCTTGCTATGCGCGTTGACGCCTCTCCTGAAGGGAAATTTGCCGTTGGCGTTGAGACGCGCGTTATCGGAGAAACCATTTATGCCAAGTTAACACGCTTTGAGTTTGAGCCTTCTCTTCCCTTTATTGACGGCATTGTCGTCCTTTTAAAAGATCAGTGGTTTAAAATTGACCAGAAAACCTTGGAAGAATTAAATGGATACGGCAGGGCTTTCTCCCCGGATGCGTCGCAATTTTCCGAAGAAGAGCTTACGCGCTTAGAGGAAGCACTCAAAAACGCGCGCATTATCCACATCACCCAAGCGCTTCCCAATGACACCATTGAGGGAGTAAAAACATTCCACTATAAATTTGAGCTTAACAAAGAAGGTCTTCGCTCATATATTGTGGAAATAATGAATATTGTAGAAGCAAAGAACTTAAATAGTGAAGAAATACGTCAGCTAAAGGAAGGCTTTGAGAGCGAAGAATTTAATGAGGTGCTTGATATTTTTGTCAACGCATTTAAGGGCGAACTTTGGATCGGCAAAAAAGACTTTTTCCCCTATCGCGTAAACGCTGCGTTCATCTTTAAAGAAGAAAAATCTCAAAAAGAGATCGCAAAAATGAGCTTCCTTTTGAATATGAAGGATTTCAACAAGCCCGTAAACGTGGAAGCTCCTGCCGATGCAAAACCCATTGAGAAATTGCTTGAAGAAATGTTTGCCTCCTCCCTGCCTGATAGCGGGAGAACATACGAAAGCCGTGATCCTGCCTTTTGCGCCCGCGCGCTTTTTACCTGCGAAGAGGGGTCTAAACCATTTGCTGATGAAAGCGGTTGCGGATGCGAAACCAATTGAAAATCCCTCCAATCGGAGGGATTTTCTTACTGGCGAATCCAGAAAGGTTCTTATGCGGCGTCTGGCAATACTAACACCTGTGCCTGCTTTATTCCGAACTGGCGCGCTTCATTGGTTGTAGGAAACCATATATCAATCTTATGATAGTTCTTTGGCGCCATTCGGTCTTCTACCGTGAAGATCTTGTCTCCGAAAAGGTCAGGAATCATTATTTTCGTCCCAAAGGGTAACGTGTTTGCCGCAACAATGCCATCCCTCACATGCGTTCCTGCTGCCGTAATGAAAGGAGAGCTGTCTGTTTCCCATACCGTGGAAGAATAGGCAGTAATGACATGGTAACGAGCATTTGCTTTTTCCTTCAATCGTTCCATGGAAGCAATCCTCTCCTTTTGCTCTTGATAGCGTACCGCAAGTTCCCGGTCGTATTCAAAGACAAACGCGGGGTCTTGCATGACAGCAAAGGCAATATGGGGGAATAAAAAATGATAAGCGATGTTTATCAAGGTACCGAACGCGATCAACTGCTGTATAAAGACGTTCATCAGTAGCCTTAATAGTTAGCCCCTCCGGTGCTCTTTGTAGCTTTAGCCCCAAAGAGCGAATTTCATCGTGTAACGCAACACTATCATATAAATATAACTTTGTCAACCCCTTTTTACTACTCCACAATAAACTGCCCTTCCATGCCAATTTGGCGATAATTGCTGGTAGGATCGTAAAAAGGATACGCCCCTTTTCGTTCCGGGGCAGAAAATTCTATGGTGCGGGAAACTTCCGGATGAATATCTCCAGTGTCGGCGACGCTGTCTATCTTAAAGCGATGAGAATCATCCCCCGTATTGCGAAACGTAAGGCGCACCTTCTGGCAAGACTGGACGCGAAGCTCTGCGGGCCGGAAAATAAACTCTGTCCCCTCAACCAAGAAAACCGCGGTAATTAAAGGAGGGTCTGCACACGCTTCGGGAGGAGGAAAAACTAATTGGCCAGAAAAAATCATAGTGAGCAACACGATTGCTACTAAAAACGCTCCTGTGCTTATACCAACTATCTTCAAGATGTGTTTGGTCATACAAGCGGGCGAGCGGAGTCGAACCGCCGTATCTTGCTTGGCAAGCAAGCGCACTAACCACTGTGCTACGCCCGCATTAAAGTATATTGTTTATGAAAAAGTTCTATCCACACAAATATTTTTTCTTTCAGCTGGCGACTTGATACCACAACCATACATATTCCGTATAACAATCTTTTTGAAGGATGCCTCCCTTTAATAAATTGGGTTTTTGTAAATTGACTCTTGGGAATATTGAGAGCGGCTGCCCAAAATTGTTTACATTCCTCTTCGCTTAAATCAGGGTATAAAATTATTTCTGCCCGTATCTTTCGCGTAGGAACTTTGCATACATTTCGCAAAAATAAGGAAAAAAGACCTATCAGGTAAGGATTAGTGTTTGATAATCTTACGCTTGAATTCTCTATTTTACTATCTCCCTCGCCCCAATAGAGCATAAGACCCGCGAGGAATAATTGATCCTTCTTGAGATAGGGGAACTCTCGTCTGGCTTCCTCTCGTGCTTTTTCACGCCAGCGTTGCCACATTGCTCGTCGTTCCTTATTGATAAGTCGCAGTCTTTTCCTTGCTATATAGTTTGCCTTTCTTGTAAGCTCATCCTTAATATACTCAGACCACTCAATCCTTGAAAACCAATCTGATAAGGTACTCTTCGCTATTCCAAGCTCTTTACTGATTTTAGCATAACTTTTTCCTTTCTTTCGAAGTTGTGTGGCAAGGTGTTTATCATTACGCATATATTCGAACCATTGTATTATGAAATAAATCATATCATAATGGTTCTCTTTTTGAAAGATCTGGCCGTCGAAGTTTTAACGTAGGCGGACAGGCAAATTTTTCTTTGGCGGCAATAGAAATTATTTGTATAACTCTCTAAATCTCTTCATGGCTTCATTTGTGCCAACCAATTCCCACACAAAAGGCTGCGACGCGGCGCTATCCGTATTTTTTTCTGTTTGGATGAGGATCGCTGATTCTTTTCTACGGTTTATTCGCAGTTCGTCTGTTCTGACCGGCAAGTCCACAGCCGCTACTATAAATTCATCTCCCCATTCTTGAATTGGGTATTCAAGAGTAAACGCGTGCATACCTAAATTGTCCCAAAAATTATCTATTATGGCCCTAGATTCTTTGCATAAGTTTTGGGAACGATAGCAATCGATGCTTGTATTTGTAAGTAACACCTTTAACGGCGACCGCTTTTCCGACCCAATAATAGGCGGCAACCACGCCCCGTTAAGGTTAATCATCTCGCCAGTGTCTATAACTATGGGGATTCCGACAGACAAATCCGTGATTTTGGGAGTTTTGAACCAAACGAATCCAAAGAAAATAACCACGACAATCAAAACTCCAATAATTATATTCTTGGAAAAAGCTTTATCCATATTTAAAATTTTCTTTCTTCCAGCTCCACTGAACTTTTAACTTTTCACTTTGAACTTTTAACTTAGTCTGGTGCACCCAGTAGGAATCGAACCTACAACCAGCTCCTTAAGAGGGAGATGCTCTGCCAATTGAGCTATGGGTGCGAAACTTGCCCTTGTGTGGCCAATCATTCAATCCAGCCCATGATTATGAAAAAGATTCGTATTATTTACCCTTATTTGGATCGTTCCGTAAGGAAGTCTGTTAAAAAGGGCGTTTGCCTAAACTGGATTTACTCACTCCATAATAAATCTTACCGAAATTTTCTCGCGGAAGCAGCGTTACGTTCTGCCAAAGGCGGGTTTACGCGATGCCGGGCCCCAGAGTCGAACTGGGCACGCCTGCCTCTTCAGGGCAGCGCTCTACCGATGAGCTAGCCCGGCATGATTCAGTATACTACCTTGACTACGCGCTACTCGCAAGAGTGTATTCTTCGCAATAACTTCTCTCATTTTATTATATTTCCTTACTAAAAAAAGTAATTCTTCCTTATAATACATTACCTTAAACAAATTTTCGCTATCACCCTTTACATAGTTTAGATTGAAAACCCCATCACCTTTTCTTATAAATCCTTTTACTTGGTACAGCTCACTCAACCTATTCTTTAACCATAGAACAAAATCAGGGTTTGCTGCTGCAAAGGATAGTCTGTAGACTAAACTATTTGGCCATCGCTTATCCCAATATGAATAAAAGGTACCATCCCCATCAAAAAATCCTCTCAAGAAGTCAGCGAAGTGGGCATGAGGAATATCTAATCTGGCCATTGTTCTTGACTTAGCAGGCGTTAAGCCAATGGCATTTAGAAACTTATAAAATATAACGTCGCTAAAATCCGTATAGTAGTATTTTTTACGTGTCTCCCCGCCACGAGCACTCTTTCCTATCTTACTCTCAATATTGAGCGCAACTTTAAATTTTTCTATAAGTTCTTCTTCAGCGGATTTAAAAGAAATGTGTCTTCCATCACGTGATAGATTTCCATCAGAAGCTATGACGCCTATAGCATATGCAAAAGAAGGGCTCCACTTGATCTTCACTTTTTCTTTGGCTTGGAATTTCGGCACGAAAAGTGTTCACTTTATTACTCTTCCTGCTTCCCCCTGAAAGGAATCGAACCTCCATCTTTCCCTTAGGACGGGACGGCTCTGTCCATTGAGCTACAGGGGGCAAG
>CAYTEF010000043.1:5318-6962 GCA_964436845.1 uncultured Candidatus Saccharibacteria bacterium | reverse complement strand
CAATGACTTAACCTTTCTGTTTTTGGTTCAATACCATATTCGGCAACAGGCCCTTGATACGAATTTGCCATTATTGTGATGTAAAAAACGAAGCTGTAAATCTTTTGCTGATCCAAAATAGAATACGTGAGATTTTCTACTAAGAAGAATATATGCGTAATACATGGCTTGCCATTCCGAAGCCTTGGCGAAGGATGGCTCCGCGGGCAGGACTCGAACCTGCAACCTTGGCGTTAACAGCGCCTTGCTCTACCATTGAGCTACCGCGGAATATATGATTGTAAAAATTTTCTCCCATTGAGCTCTATCCGCTTTTACGGATATCGCAGAATATGTAGTTATGGGATATATAGTAGCAAGTCCAAAAAGAAAAATCAAGCGACTCATGGCTAGTTAAGACCATTGCCAACGCTTCAAAAAGTTGTATCATTAAGTATAACTATAAAGGAATCGTATGGCTTTAAAATACCCCCATTATTATGGTGATACCGTCCGCTCCCTTTTCCTTGTTTCTGCCTTGATTATGGTCATCGGGCTTCCGTGGATGACTAAATTCTTAACCATATCCCCTACGGTCTCAATCCTTGGCATGTTAGTGCTCGGCATAGCCGGAGGATTCACTAATCCAAAACAAAATTGGACCGCTTATGTAAATGCCCTCGTCGCGGTGGTTGCTTTTTTCATCTTTGAGACATCTGCGGTAAATTCCTTTATTGGCTACAGCGCCACCAGTAAATTCTTTATTTTCAACCAGCTTTTGGCACTGATCTTTTTGTTTGCGATTTACTATGCAATCAAGACAATCCGCGGATCACTGGTAGAAAACAACCGAGATTCTGAAGAAACCGATAATCAACGGGGTAATTGGTATGGTTCTTAGGAACCGTAGCGCTTCACTTGCAAAAGCTTGCTATTGGAAGTTTTATATGCTATGATAATCTCATCAAACGGGAGCTGTGAGAGGAAAATAAGGTCGGGTCTTTCTGCAGTATCCTATTGTTTGAGTAAATTTAATTTTTCATTTTTCTTATACTATGGAGCAAGGAAAGATCGCTCGACTTATTCGTGACCGCGGATTCGGGTTTATCTCCCGCGAGGGTGATAAAAAAGATCTCTTTTTCCACTCAAACGAGCTCAAGGGCGTAAAATTTGAAGAGCTTAATGAGGGAGATTCCGTAACCTTTGAGGTTACCGAGGGTCTAAAGGGACAAAGCGCTACGAACGTTAAGCGAGTATAGTGAAAAAACAGGCCGTAAGGCCTGTTTTTTTGATAGCTCCTTTATCGCTTTCCTCGCGCGATAATGTAGTAAAGAATCGTTCCCAAGAAGAACGTGGATATGATAACGAAAACCCAGATAAACTTTTCAACGCTGTCTTTAAAATCCTTTCGCCTTAAGATATCCACCAACGACCAAAGCCAGAGAACCGTAATTAAAAGCACAAGGAGGAAAAGGAAGAGTAACGCCTGCGGGCTCAAATTCTCAAGCATCTGATTGGAGGGAAAGGAAGCACTCATACTCATCTTCCTAAGAGAATTTGAACTGCCTGCAAAAGGAATGCCCCAAAAAGTCGCACGCCTGCCTGTGTCTGGGATGCCTTAAATTCGCGGCACTTTTCCGCGTGCTTGGGATCCTGACAGTATTT
>CAYTEF010000043.1:0-5308 GCA_964436845.1 uncultured Candidatus Saccharibacteria bacterium | reverse complement strand
AATTGGAGGCGACGTTCTAAGGCTTTTACATGCCTTTTTTCAAGACTTTGTACTATGATTAGTTTAGTATTCTCTTCACCAGATGGTTGGCGGCGAATATTACTTTCGGACGCTGGGGGCCCTTCGTTGCGCCTTGCGCTCTCAAAACACGCGCGAACCTTTTCCCCTATTTCCCTTCCGGGCTCAACCTCACCATTATGAATCTTCCTCGCAAGATCCTGCCCCAATTCCCGCTCTAAACAGGCCTTTACTTCTGAAGGAGCTTTGTCAAAGGCTTCTTTTAATCTCTTTTTACCCTGATCAGATTCCTGAACCTGATCCTTTGGGGTAAAACCATGGTTAATGAAAAATCCTTCACATTCTCCCTTGTGATCGGGGTTTTGGCAGTATTGGCGGCATTCTTCTTCTCCTTTACACCCACCAGGGCCTACGCCGCCCGTTCTCTTTGCCTGTTCATATTCCTCATCAGAAATAATGCCATGATCTTTTGCGAAGGCAACGCACTCCTCAAAATGAGTTTTGTCGTTGCAATATTCTCTGCACTCCTCACCGCGGCACCCACCCGGACCTTTCCCGCGGGTTTTTGAAGCAATGTCTGCTTCATTCTTAGACATTAACCCGTGCTCTTTGGCAAATCCGATACACTCTTCAATGTGAGCTTCATTCTCGCAGTAGGCGCGACATTCCTTTTCTCCCCTGCATGCGCCCGGTCCCTTGCCACGGGTTTTTTTGATAATTCCAGCGTCTTTTTCGGATATAAACCCTGCCTTACGACCAAAATCAACACACTCATCTATATGCGCTTCTTCCTGACAATAGGCTTCACACTGATCTTTAGAGGTACATCCTCCGGGAAGCTTCGCGCCTTCGCGCAGCGCGCGGGCAACCTTTTGGGCCTCCTCTAATTCCTTTTTCTCCATTAACCCATGCTCCTTGGCAAATGCAATACATTCCTCTATATGGGTTGCATCTTCACAATACGCATGGCACTCATTAATGCCTTTGCATCCGCCTGGTCCATGGCGATTGGGAAGTGCGGTAACCTTTTCTGCCCTTTCTAAATCCTTTTTTGCTAAGAGGTTATGTTTGCGCGCAAACGCGATACAGGCGGGGAAATTTTCCTCCCTGTTGCAATATGCTTTGCAGCTTTGTTTATCTTTACAGTTTCCCAAATCGCTAACAGGAAACACAATATCCTGCTCGCTTGATGCGTAGGCAGCCAAAGCGAATCCAAACAAGATAATCAAAACTCCGATTATTCTATTCAAATGGATTTTTGTAGGCATCACTAAAAGGATTTGTATTTGCTTCAAATGGGTTATCCTTTGGCAGTGTTTCCGCCGGATTTGTCACGGTTTGTTGCGGAATAATATCGCCTGCGTTAGGAAATTCAGTAAATGGTTCTTCTCCCACAGGCTCTTCTTGAATGGTCGGTACTATAGGCACTACGGGCGGCTCGGGCGGCCTCGGGAATAAGCCAATGAGCAGATAGACAACAAGCGCACCTAAAACAAGTGCGGCAAGAATACTCAGAGCGATTATCATTGTTTTATGCTGGGGATGAATATCTGATTCCATAAAAGTTATCCACAAAATGATTTAACTATCCTATTCTACCATACTTGAAAAAGTTTTCAATGTTGACGAGCTTGCCCTTCAAGCGCTTGAATGCGCTCGTCTATGGACGGATGAGTGGAAAAAAGCTTTATAAGCCAGGGGATTTTCTTGTGAGCTTTCTGATCCGCACCAAAAGGATTTTCAAAAAATAAATGCGCCGTGGCGTTCGTTGCCGTTCTCATGGGATGCGAATAGGAAGCAATTTTGTGAAGTGCCAACACCAACCCTTCCGGATATCTTGTTAAAAGAGCGCCAGAGGCGTCGGCAAGGAATTCGCGCTTCCTTGATATAGCAAGGTGGATTAAGGAAGCAATTAAGGGAGCTAGAATAGATAAAAGAATTCCCACGAGGAGCAAAATCCCCTGCGCTCCCCCGCTTCGCTCGTCGCGACGAAATCCCTGCAACTATAATGACCTCATAAATATGTCCGATAGAACCGCGACAAACCCGACGAGCACTACCGCAACGGTTGAGATAAGCATATCCCTATTGCCAATGTGCGAGAGTTCGTGCGCCAGCACCCCTTCAAGCTCCGAACGATCCAAGCGCTCAAGAAGTCCTGATGTTACCGCGACCACGGCATGCTCGGGATCTCTGCCGGTAGCAAACGCATTGGGCGCGGGATCTTGAATAATATAAAACTTAGGCATGGGGAGCCCCGCGGCAATGGTTAAATTCTCTAAAATATGATAGAGCTCCCTATATTCTTTTAAATCTACTTCCTTTGCGCGGTGCAAGGCAAGGACAATTTTATCGGAAAACCAGTAACTCGTGACATTCATCAGCAAGCTAAACCCCACCGCGACGTATAAAATAATCGGACTTTCATAAAGCTGGGCAAATACCCAGCCAATGCCGATAACCACCCCTAAAAAGAGAGCCATCAAAAGCCACGTCTTGCGAACGTTTTTAGAAACCTGCGTGTATAAGGTCATACTTAGAACGATACTTTGACCGGTTCTTTCTCCTCGGCGGACTCAAGTTCAAAGAAGTCGCGCTTGGTGAAATTAAACATTCCCGCAATGATGTTAGAGGGAACTGATTCAATAGTGATGTTGTAATCGCGCACATTTCCGTTATAAAACCTCCTCGCTGACTGAATCTTATTCTCTGTATCAGCAAGCTCCCGCTGTAAGTCAAGGAAATTGGCATTTGCCTTAAGATCTGGATAGTTTTCCGCGACTGCGAATAAACTCTTTAGCGTGTTTGAAAGCATATTCTCCGCCTTTGCGTGCTCTTCAAGGGTCGTTGCGCCCATTGCCTGGGTGCGAGCTTTAGTAACGTTTTCAAACAAACTTTTTTCATGCTTCGCATATCCTTTCACGGTTTCCACCACGTTGGGGATTAAATCATACCGACGCTTTAATTGCACTTCAATATCCGACCACGCTTCCTCTACTCTATTGCGCTTTCTCACAAGAGAATTATATATCCCGATAAGGGCAATGAGTAAAAGAATAAGAATGCCTAATATAATATATGTAATGTTCATAATATATATATTACTCTATTATTACTACTAGCGCAAGAGTGAAAGCGCCGCGGCGCTTTTTAAGGCGGGAAAAATGTTATTTAGCAATCAACCCCAAGATAGCCTCACCGAAGAATATATAAATGAAGACTTTTAACACTGCCGCTGGTAAGGTTATGAGAAAAAACCTTCTAAAAGAAATGGGGCTTAACCCAATTGCATAGGTTAAAACGTCTAAAGCGGGGAAAAGCGGAACATAGTAAAAAATCCACATAATGGTTTGTCGTTTTTCAACCATCCTTTCATATTCAAAAAGCTTCTCTCTTTGTCTTAGGACATCAATGATGACAGTTCTCCCAAGCAAGCGAGCTATAAAAAATGCAAGGGAAAAACCTAAAAGCCATGCCGCCAAGGAAAAAATAAAGCCCTTATAAAGTCCAAGAAGAATACCTGCCGCAATAGTAGGTACTTCCTCTGGAAGAAATGGCAGCACTATCGCGGCAACAATAAGAAGGATGCTGACAACGGGAGCAAGAGTCCCAAAGCCCTTTATATAATCATAAAATGCTCCAACATTACTAAGGATATCTAGCTTCTCACGAATAAAATAAGCAACGACTGTAACAGAAAGAATAATCGCTATCAACAGAATTTCATGCTGATGTTTTTTTATAATATCCATTCCCAAATTTTTAATTAATAACTAATATATTTATCCCTTCGGGCCTTACTTCCAATACTCCTCCTTCAATTTCAAATTCCTCTGCCCCCTTTCTTGATACCACCCGAATGTTCCCCTTTGAGAGAGCCGTGATAAGGGGCACGTGATGATCTAATGCCTGCAGTTGCCCTTCAATTCCCGGCACAGAAACACTTTGCGCGTCATCCTGATATAAAGTTTTATCTAAAGCGAGGATAGAGAGTTTCATGAAAATGATTTTACAACAAAGTAAAGGTGGAGAGAATCTGCTCAAGCTCCTCCTGAGTAACGCGTGCCACTTCGTTCCCTCTTTCAGTTGAAATTTCAAAAACATGAGTACCTGAATGAAGAAGTCTAAAACTTGTATTGAAATTTATTTCATAGTGAATTGCGATAGCGTCCATCCCATTGGGGAATTTAATTTTTTCTCGGCTCTTTAGTATTCTACCCACCCTCTCATTTGTACTATAATTCTCCTGAATAAACTGCTCGATATCTCCTGGAAACTTTCTTACCGTTATGAAGATGCCACTTATGAAACTCGGATCGTCCGTGCCTTCTATTTTACTTAACGCCTCCATAAGTTTCTTATCTACGTTACGATTTACGATGCGGAAAAATGTCCTTTCATCATCCCCAAGACCACTTTTTATTTCCCACCCGTCAGGATATGTGACTTGAAACCCATATGCTTCACTACGATAAATACTCTTTTCTCTCTCCATTGATACCACTCTACCCATTAATCGAAAATCTCCTATTAGCACTCCCGTAAAGGCATCTACGAGAATAGTATAATCTTTCCCAACTGCCGTAGTAACATCGATAAAAAATCCCCTGCTATCATCTTTCCAATGGTCAAAATACAAAGCGCATTGGCATACATTCATTCCTTTAAGCTTTTCATAGATAGCGTGGATAAAATTAGTTTCTTCATTTTCGCTGTCAAGTAAAATATTCCCACCATCATCTATAATGATAGCCCGCCCTAAATCCGATCCTCCTACACGAGCGAATATGATTGCTAATTTTTTTTCTGGCCAAAAGATAGGACATATATCTAACCCGTCAAGGGTCTTACTATTCACACTTGCGTTAAATGTAATGCTAAAATTTTTTATTGAAATTTCTGTAAGATTTTCCCCTTCTCTTATATAAGCTTTAACTTCCGGGATCGACAGTATACTATTTGGTATAGTGAGCATTTCTCCCGTCTTTACAAATATTAATTTCTTCTTTACCTGTCCTTTACTATCGAGCTCTATTAAAAATTCATAAATGACCTCCTTTTTTGATATATCTAAATTACTAACCTTTAACGTTTCGTCTCTTCCTTTAGGACACTGCGCAAATGCGCAGTTTGGTCCCGTGCGGCCAATATACGAACCATCCGGGCATTGCATCGCTTCCTGCGTGCACGCTACTTGTACAGGATAGTTTTTCTGCCAAACGTATACTCCGCCGGAAATAGTTAGACACCACCAGCAAGCTGGTGGCTTGATGAGTAGGACTGCCCCAAG
>CAYTEF010000042.1:0-7550 GCA_964436845.1 uncultured Candidatus Saccharibacteria bacterium | reverse complement strand
GAAAAAATCCATAGCCATATTGCCAGCATACCGGTACGAGCTGGTTTGGTTTTTGTTACGGTGGTTCTTATTGGCTATGCGATTGGGTCGGCACAATTATTCTATTTTGCCCAGCTTCCCCTTACGGAAACAATTAAAAATCTTATCAATGGCGCCATTGCAGGGATTCTCTCCGCTCACATTGTTCTCTTTTTGCTTGAACGCATCATAAAGCCGGTACTTAGCAAGAGCGGTGCTTCAATTAATACGATGAACATCGCAAAAAGACATGGCCAATTTCCACTTTTTACTAAAATTTATGTAGTGTCCGGTCTCTTGGTACTTGTAAGTGTAGGATTTTTTGGTACGATGGCATATGGGCGGGGGCAGACTATTCTTGAGGGACAATTAAAAGAGCGCATTCTCCTTGAACTTGCCGTTGTGAATATTCAACGGGAAAAAACCGGGGCATTGCCCGACAAAAAGGAAAGGTCTATTCGCTTCGGTACTAATGGGCAACTTTTTATTCTTCCGCGTCCCAAAAGTGTGAGTGACCCGATTATGTTTCCCCATCAGCCGGCATTGTATGATGACATATTTAGCACCTGGAGCCACACAGTGGAATCCCCTCACCTCGTTATTGACAGAAATAGCAGAACAAAAATAGCGGGAACATTTCCCATAAATGATAATGAAATGCTTGCGGCTATTGTTTTCCTTGAGGATTTTGATGATGAATTAAATTCTCTCATTTTTTATATCTTCCTCGTTTTTTCCATTATTGGCTTTATGGTGGCAGGGACGGGCACACTTTTTGCCCGTTCTATCACCCTGCCTATTGGAGAAATTAAGGAAGGAGGAGTGCGTATGGGAAAAGGGGATTTTTCTGAGCCCATTACGGTCTACACCAATGATGAGCTGGAGGATTTAAGTAACGCTCTTAATGAAGCTTCGCTTAAATTGCAAAGCTCCTATGATCGTTTAGAGGAGGAGATACACGAACGTACGGAACAACTTGCAAAGGCAAACGTAAAGAAGGAAGAGCAGATTAAAGAACTTGATAGAGCGTCAAAACTTTTGGTAAAGAGAGATTTTGAACTTCAACAGGCAAATAGCCTATTGCGCGAAATTGATCAGGCGAAAACGCAATTTGTCTCTGTTGCCGCTCACCAATTGCGCACACCTCTCTCGGTGAGTAAATGGACCTACCAAATGCTCCTCTCCGAGGACTTCGGCGCCCTTACAAAAGAGCAAAGGGAAGCCTTAAGTCGAGGTAATATTATGAATGAGCAGATGATTCATTTAGTATCAGATCTTCTTAATGTGGCGCGCATAGAGAGCGGAAAGGTAGTGTACGATTTTGAACCAATTGATCTTCGTTCTTTCCTCATATCCATTCAGGATCTCTATAGAGAGCGCTCCGAGGGAAAACATATTTCGTTAACGATTGATCTACCAGATGAACATGCCATTACTTTGAAAGGAGATGAAATCAGGACAAAAATGATACCCCAAAATCTTATTGATAACGCTTTTAAATTTACGAGAGAAGGGGGAAATATTACACTCTCTTGGCAAATTAAAGGGAAGATGATAGAATTTAAATTAATAGATACGGGCATTGGTATCGCAAAGGAAGAATTGCCGCATTTATTTGCCAAATTTTTCCGTGCCAAGAAGGCGATGCTCATGGATACAAGCGGGACCGGACTCGGTCTTTATATTGTGTCAAACATTGTTCATACACATGGGGGAAATATCTGGGTGGAATCCGAGGAAGACAAAGGGACAACATTTTTCTTTACCCTACCATTATTAATAAACCAGTGAACTAGTTGCAGCAAATAAGAGCTTGCTATTATTTGCTCAACTGTCCTAATTTTTATGGATCAACAAACGGGAAAAATTGATAAAAAGCATATTCTCGTCATAGAAGACGAATTATCATTTCGCGATATCCTTACCAAAGAACTTTCAAAAGAGGGGTATGAGGTGACCACGGCAAATGATGGGATTGAAGGGTTAGAAAAAATGCGAAAGGATCGTCCCGATCTTGTACTCCTTGACATTGTCATGCCAAGAAAGGACGGGTTCTCGGTACTGGAGGAGATGAGGTCTGAAGAGGGGTTAAAGGATATTTCCGTCGTTGTACTCTCTAATTCGGGCGACATTGTTGAACTTTCACGCGTAAAGGATTTAGGGGCGAAAGAAATTCTCATCAAAACGGCATTCGGACCACAGGAATTACTGGGAAAGGTAAAGCCAATTCTCTTCGGGACCTCTCCTACTCCGAGTTCTGAAGCAAAAGAAGGCGAAAAGCCCAATGAGCAATCCTCAACAAGCAATCCCTTGCCGCAGGGAGGAGAAAGTAAGGAGGGGAAGCTTGGCCATATTCTTTTAGTGGAAGACGATCCTTTTTTGTGGGGACTTATCCGCACAAAGTTTATGAAGGAAGGATTTGATGTGACGGTCGCTCAAGATGGTGAGAAGGGTATAGAAGAGACAAAAAAGGTGAGCCCAGACCTCATCCTCCTTGATGTTATTCTTCCCGATCTCAATGGATTTACCGTTCTTGAGCGGCTAAAAGCAGACGAGACAACTGCTCATATTCCGGTGGTTGTGCTTTCCAACCTCGGCCAACAGGAAGATGTCTCACGGGCAAAGGCCTTAGGAGCAAAGGATTATTTAATAAAAGCGCATCACGCTCCGCAGCAAATTGTTGATAAGATAAAAGAAATTCTTGGCAAAAAATAGGGTGTTATGACTCCCGGAGAGCGCACGAAAAGACGAGCGCGGGTAAAAAAAATTATTGTTGCGCTAAAAAAACTTTTGCCAAAGGCAACAATAGCTTTGCGCTATGCAAATAATTGGGAGCTTCTCGTAGCGGTTATCCTCTCTGCCCAGTGCACTGACAAAAAGGTGAACGAAGTCACCCAAACGCTTTTTAAAAAATACAGAACGCTTAATGATTATGTAAGCGCATCTCCCAAAGAGTTTGAAATGGATATTCGTTCTACCGGATTTTACCATAATAAGGCAAAGAATATCTTAGCCACCGCAAGGATGGTGAAAGAAAAGTACAAAGGGAAGGTTCCTTGCACCATGAAAGAAATGTTGACCCTTCGGGGCGTTGCGAGAAAAACCGCGAATGTGGTTTTGGGGAACGCCTATGGGATTGTGGAAGGCATCGCGGTAGATACCCACGTGAAGCGGTTATCGCGTCTTTTAGGCCTTACGGGTGAGACAAATCCCGATAAAATTGAGAAAGATTTAATGGCAATTATCCCTCAAAGCGAATGGTTTGCCTTTACCTATCGTCTCATTGATTTTGGAAGAACCTATTGTCCCGCGCGGACGCACGACCATAAACGGTGCCTCTCTATCCTTGGCATCAAAGCATAATCGTCGCCTCCTTTACAAAATGGGGTTTCTTTTTTATTCTTAAGGGGATGGAGAAAGGAATTTTTTCGGTTTATAAGCCAAGGGGGATTACCTCTCATGACGTCGTGGAAAAAGTGAGAAAGATTACGGGCGAGAAGCGCGTGGGGCACGGGGGAACGCTTGATCCCTTCGCGTCAGGAGTGTTGGTAATAGGGGTGGGAAGAGAATATACGAAACAATTGGGAAACATATTAAAGGGTACCGAGAAAGTCTATCGCGCAACCATTCGTCTTGGGGCAACGAGTACTACTGATGATCCCGAAGGAGAAATTATAGAAGTCCGACATCCAAATATTCCGACACAAGAAAAGGTCACAAACGTTTTGGAAGACTTTGAAGGCGAGATTGAGCAATTACCTCCTGCTTTTTCTGCTATCAAAATAAAGGGCAAAAAAGCCTACGAGCTGGCGCGAAAGGGGATTATGCCTTTCTTAAAACCACGAAAGGTAATAATAAAAAGAATTGAACTTCTCCATTATCGCTGGCCGTTTTTAGATATTGAGGTGGTTGTTTCTTCGGGCACTTACATACGTTCTCTCGCGCGCGATATCGGCCAAAAGCTTGGCGTAGGGGGGTATGTTATAAAACTTGAGCGAACGAGGGTAGGGGCCTATACTATTCAAAAAGCGCACCACCTTTTGGGCAAATAGCTATGAGCACTAAAACATTTCAAATACGTATTTTACGCTGGTATAAAAAATATAAGAGGGATCATCTTCCCTGGCGCCGAACAAAAAATCCCTATCATATTTTGCTTTCTGAACTGATGCTTCAACAAACGCAGGTGTCGCGGGTGGTGCAAAAATATCCTGAATTCCTTAGGATTTTCCCCACCATTCACGATTTAGCAAGGGCTCCTTTGAGAGAAGTACTAAAAGTGTGGCAGGGTATGGGATATAACCGCCGGGCACTATACTTGAAACGCGCTGCCGAGGAGATAATAAAAACCTATAAGGGAAGGATTCCTTCGGATACGGTTTTGCTCCAAGAGCTTCCCGGTATAGGCAATTATACCGCGGGTGCCATTGCTTCCTTCGCCTTTAACAAACCGGTGGTGTTTCTTGATACCAATATACGAAAGGTCTTTATCCATTTCTTTTTTGCGAAAAGGAAAAAAAAGATATCTGACAAAGAAATTTTGAAGGCGGCGCGTAAGGTTCTCTATAAAAATAATCCCCGAATGTGGCACTATGCCCTAATGGATTATGGGGCCCTTGAGCTTGCAAAAGAGAGAAGGGCACTAAAAAAAGCAAAAGCGTATCACAAACAGTTACCTTTCCCCGGGTCCATGCGCTATTTTCGCTCAAAAATTGTGCGACATATATTAAAAAAATCTTTGGGGAGGGAAGCAATAATAGATATACTTAAGAAAGATTCTCTCTTTTCTCCACGCATTGATATCTTGATGCTCTTGGAAAAACTCCAAAAAGAGCGACTCATTGTAGAGAACAATAAGCACCATTATGAAATTGCCTCATAATTTGCAATTTTATCAATATTTGCTTACAATGGATAAAACATAATGTATGGCTTACAAATTATATCGTCACAATATAGAAAATATCATTAAAAGCGCCCCAGACTTAACAATTGGGAAGAGGAACACGTAAAGGCCCTTTTTGAGCCCTATTATGATAAACCAGAAGATAGGGGATTTTTATCCCAACGGGGCGTCACAAAGCAAGAGTGGCTTGAAATTTATCAAAAGGCAAAAGAAAATAAACGAGACATTATTGATCCAGATGAACTTGAGCACTTTCATGAACTCATGATGCGCCACTATAGCTAATACCATGCGCACGGTTGCCATTTTACTTCTCCTTGTCGCTATCTTAATACTCACGGAATTTTTGTTTTCAAGCAAAGACAGTATGGCATTGTTTAGGAACGTACAATTTACAACGTCCGATGGTGTAAAAATCGTTGGAAATTACTATCCGGTAAAAAATTCTTCGCAAGTAGTGCTCATGCTTCACATGATGCCCGCAACCAAGGAGAGCTGGGATCGCTTGGCGCAGGAGCTACAAAAAAAAGACATTAGTTCTCTTGCGATTGATTTACGAGGTCATGGCGAAAGCGTCAATCAAGGAGACAAGCACCTTAACTATCAGGATTTTACGCATGAGGAGCACCAGGCGAGTCGGCGAGATGTAGAAGCGGCTTTAGGATGGCTGAAAAATGAAACAGGACTGGGGTTAGATCACATGAGCGTGATTGGCGCAAGCATTGGGGCAAATCTTGCCTTACAGGCGTTGGCGCAATACCCAGAGATTAAAAGAGGAGTCGCACTTTCGCCGGGATTAAACTATAGAGGCATTGAGCCAAAGCCGCTCGTGTCAAAATTAGTCAAGGGTCAGGCAGTGCTTTATGCAACCTCCAAAGACGATGAAGATAATGCCCTTATGACCGAAGAACTCTTCAACGCAACATCATCCAAGAAGGAATGGAAAGTATACGATACTGCGGGACACGGGACAATGATGCTTGAGAGAATAAGTGATTTATCGCCTTCAATCATTGAATTTCTTATAAAATGATATTAGCGGGAATTGATGAGGCGGGGAGGGGGGCAGTCTTAGGCCCATTGGTTGTCGCAGGAGTGTTTATAGAAGAGAAAAAATATGGTATTTTTCAAAGAATAGGAGTGAAGGATTCAAAGCTTCTGTCTCCTCAAAAAAGAGAGGAGATTTTTGATGAATTGAAGGTGAAAAAAATCGCATTTCATTATTTTGAAATTTTGCCAGCTAAAATAGATATGTATAGCATTAATGATCTTGAAATTGAGGCAGTGGCAAAATTGCTTAACAAGGGAAGGCCGGATCGTGTATTGTTAGACGTTCCCGCATTTGGCAGGGGCATTGAGAGGTATTGCGAAAGAGTAAGGGAGAAATTGAGAGGGAGAAGCATTGACATTTTGGGAGGGAATAAATTTGACGTACATCATGCCATTGTCGGGGCGGCGTCTATCGTGGCAAAGGTGATAAGGGATAGGAAAATTGAAAAGCTGAAGAAAGCGTACGGTGACTTTGGGTCGGGATACCCCAACAGCCGAACTAGCGAGTTTATACGAGCGAACTTTGATTTAGTAAAACCTATCGTAAGGATGAAGTGGGACACTATTAAAAAAATCCAAATGACAAAGCTCAAATGTCAATTCAAATCCAAATGACTAAATGTTAAAAGCTAATTTGGATTTTGGGTTTTAGTCATTGATTTGACATTTGGATTTTGATATTTGGATTTCTATGCTGGCGTTATCCATCAAAAACCTCCACAAAAGTTACGAAGGCATTGAAGTGGTCAAGGGCGTCTCCTTCGATATTAAAGAAGGGGAGTTTTTTGGATTTTTAGGACCGAACGGGGCAGGCAAGACCACGACGATCGGATCCATTACGGGACTGGTGACATTTGATAGGGGAACAATTAGTGTTTTTGGCAAGAATGTGGTAACCGATTACAAGGAAGCGCGAAAGCTCGTTGGCTTGTCACCGCAGGACTTTACCTTTGATTTTTTTCGGTCGCCTTGGGAGACCCTCAATTTCAACGCGGGCTTTTTTGGGATTGCTTCAGAGGAGGCAAAATCACGCGTTAAAGAATTACTTTTACGCTTCGGCCTCTGGGAGCATCGTTTTAAGTCCTTTAACCAGCTTTCGGGCGGCATGAAGCGCCGGCTTTCCCTTGCACGGGCTTTGATTCATAAGCCAAGACTTTTAATTTTGGACGAACCCACCGCAGGGGTGGACGTTGAGCTTCGCATCTCGTTGTGGAAGGAATTAAAAAATATTCAAAAGGAGGAGGGAGTGACGATTCTTTTAACCACGCATTATCTTGAAGAAGCGGAGCGGCTTTGCGAGCGAATAGCCATTATCCATAAAGGAGAAATTCTCTTAAATGAGGAGACAAAAACATTATTAGAAAAGCACGGGACAAAGAAATTAGAAGACATTTTTATTGACTTAACAAAGGCATGAACTGGATAGGATTACAAACACTTTTATGGCGGGAGGTAAAGCGGTTTTTAATTCTGTCTATTCAGACCATTATCCCGCCATTCATTACTTCTGCTTTGTACATTCTCATTTTTGGGAATCTCTTAGTCTGGTCTTGGGTTCTCGCGGTTAAGCCACGTG
>CAYTEF010000041.1:0-7614 GCA_964436845.1 uncultured Candidatus Saccharibacteria bacterium | reverse complement strand
CCCTTGGGGCAGTCCTACTCATCAAGCCACCAGCTTGCTGGTGGTGTCTAACTATGATTACCTTAGCTATTGAAACGTCATGCGATGAAACAGGGGTGGCGATTGTTGAATCAACAGGAGTATTTACCCACCGCATTATCGTAAACCTTCTCGCTTCCCAGATAAAGGTTCATAAAAAGTATGGAGGCGTGGTACCCGGACTTGCGGCAAGAGAACATACCAAAAACCTTCCCCTGCTCATAAAAAAGGCCTTTAAAGAATATGGGAATGGGCATGTTGACGCAATCGCCTATACGAATAATCCGGGCTTGGAACCGGCCCTTTTAGTAGGCAGAACATTTGCCAGAACATTTGCCTATGCGCTGGGCATACCTTCTTATCCCATAAACCATCTCTACGGTCATATAGTTTCCTGCTTTGCAAGCGAGAGTCAAAAGTTAAGAGTAAAAAGTCAAAAGTTATTATTTCCTGCGGTCGCGCTTGTTATCTCGGGTGGGCATACCCAGCTTTATAAACTCAATTCGTTTCAAAAGATTGAACTTCTGGGAGAAACAGTGGACGATGCGGTGGGGGAAGCCCTTGATAAAGGAGCAAGGCTCTTAGGGCTTTCCTATCCCGGAGGGCCGGAGATTGAAAAGCTTGCCAGGAAGGGTCACAAAGGAGCATTTATGTTTCCTTCACCCATGATTTCCTCACCCGATTTCAAGTTTAGTTTTTCAGGATTGAAAACGGCACTTCTCTACAAGATAAGAGACTTGCAAAAAAGTGAAAAAAAATTAAGCATCCAAACAAAAACGGATCTCGCTTATGCCTACCAAGAAGCTGCCTTTGCCGTGCTTGAAGCAAAAACAAAACGGGCGTTGCAAAATGAGAAAGCCCGTTCACTTTTTATCGGCGGGGGCGTGGCGGCCAATCAAGCCCTGAAAAAAATATTTGAGAACCTTTTCAGGGAAGAATTTTCTAAAGGACTTCTCTTTATTCCCGAGCCAAACTTTGCCACGGATAATGCGGTCATGATAGCTCTCGCGCACGCTGTTTCTCTCTTAGGTTAAAAGGTGAAAGGGAGCGAGAGAGGTCAACATGCCTAAAATAATAATAACAACGAGGATGGTCCAAATGATTTTTATGATGAGTTTTCCTTTCTTTCCCATAGAAATTCTTTATTATATAGATACCCCATGAAGGGCAATTCATCTTACCACGTTGATGCCGCAAAGGAAAGGGATCTCCATGTATTCCTAGAGGAGAAGGGATTTAGCTTTTTTAGCGCCCCTTATGCTTTTTGGCGTGCTTCTTCAAATGATATTACGCTTACGTTTTTTCTTAGGGGGAATTTACTCATTCAGGGCAAGGACACGGCGGAAACCGTCCGCGATCTTATGGATAAGGGATTTATTGAGGAAAAACCAAACTCAAAGCCGCGCCTTTCCTCTTGGATTGGCACGGATGAAGCGGGAAAAGGAGATTACTTTGGACCCCTGGTAGTAGCGGGTGCTTTGGTCAACAAAGAAACGAGCAAAAATCTTTTCGTAAACGGGGTAAAAGACAGCAAAAATCTTTCTGACAGCACTATCAGGAAATTAGCAATGATCATAAAAAATACCTGCCCGCATGCCGTTATCACGATTATGCCAGAAGCATACAATCGCTTAATTAACCGCATGAGGAACTTAAATCGGCTCCTTGCCTGGGGACATGCGCGGGCAATTGAAAACATACTAGAAAAAGAGCCTTGCGCCTATGCTATTTCTGATCAGTTTGGCGACGAGCGCTATATTATTCAGGCACTCATGAAAAAGGGCAAGAATATAACACTCAAACAGCGTCCCCACGCCGAGGAGGATATTGCCGTTGCCGCGGCTTCAATACTGGCGCGCGATGAATTTGTGGAGAAAATAGATGGTCTCTCCCGCGAGTATCATGTACTCCTTCCCAAGGGTGCCTCCAGCCAAGTCATTGTCGCGGGTAAGGCATTTATTGAAGGGAATGGAGAGGAAGCGCTCGCTAACGTCGCGAAACTGCATTTTAAGACAACGAAGCAAATCATTGCCAACGAGTGAGTTCTATAGTAAAATACAACGGTTATGCTTAAGAAGGTGATTCATACACTTTTCATTTTTGTCCTTTTAATTATTTCTGGCTATCTATTTTTTCGTTTGGGAGAAACGGCGTACGAGCGCTATGCCCTGCAACGGCAAATTGAGGAAGTCCGGTTACGGGTGAACTCATTACAAAAGAGCAGCGAGGATGTAAAAACACTTTTAGCCCAGCTGGGCAATGAAGAATTTTTAAAGCTTAAGTTGAAGGAGGAGTTAAATGTGAAAGAGCAGGGAGAAAAGGTGGCAGTGGTAAAGAAGAAGAACGAACCGGTCACAAAAGAAGAGGGAAATACAGCAAGTGGGATTAAGGAGAATTATCTTAAAGACTGGTGGAACGTATTTTTTGGCAAAGTTCTTGATCAGTAGATCGCCGACATAGCTCAGCGGCAGAGCAGCTGTTTCGTAAACAGCAGGTCGCAGGTTCAAATCCTGCTGTCGGCTTACCAGCATATGCCCCAAGATATTACACAATTGCATAAGCGACTTAATCAGCTAAAGGACCGTCTTTGACTTGGCCGCAAAGGAGGAAAAGGTAAAGGAGCTCATTCAAACGAGTAACGAACCTGGTTTTTGGAACAACCCTCAACAGGCGAAAACAGTGTTAGAAACATTGAGCAGCTTAAAAAAAGAGGTGAGCGAATGGGAGGAATTAGAGCTCTTGCTGATGGCATTAGAGGAAAAGGAAGAAGTCTCTGAAACCAAGGGAGAAGCGTTAGAAAAAAAGCTCCATCAACTTGAATTAAAAACATTTCTTAAGGGTGAATTTGATGCCGGGAACGCGCTCATTACCATTATGAGTGGGGCAGGAGGACACGATGCCCAAGATTGGGGAAAGATGCTCCTCTTTATGTATGAGGCATACGCCAAAAAACATGGTTGGGAAGCCTCTTTATTGCATGAAAGCTACGGTGAGCTTGGCGGGATAAGAGAGGCGGTATTAGAGATAAAAGGGACTTACGCGTATGGGTTTTTGAAAAAAGAGGCAGGAGTTCATCGGCTCGTTCGTATCTCGCCCTTTTCCGCAAAAAAGCTTCGCCACACGTCATTTGCCTTGGTTGATGTCCTGCCGGAATTAACGGAAATTGACAAAACAAAGATGGTCGTTCCGGAAAGTGATTTGCGCATTGACCTTTACCGCGCTTCCGGCCCCGGAGGGCAGAATGTAAATAGGCGCGAAACGGCGGTGCGCATCACCCATATTCCTACAGGCCTCGTTGCCGCTTCCCAATCCCAACGTTCACAAATGCAAAACCGCGAGAAAGCATTCCAAGTTCTTTACGCAAAGCTCCATTCGCTCATGCAAAAGAAGCAAAAAGACACGATTGAAAGTTTGAGGGGGGAGGTTGAGATAGAATGGGGGCATCAGATACGTTCGTACGTCCTTGATCCCTACAAGATAGTAAAGGATCATCGTACCGGAGTTGAAATATCTCAAGTTGAGGAAGTACTTGCGGGCAATATGGACTCCTTTATTGAAGCCGAACTAAAAATAACATGATTTTTTTCAAAAAAGTTTCCAAAATATACGATTCATTTCCCGCCCTTCGCGAGGTAACATTTGAGGTAAAGCCAGCTGAATTTGTTTCCGTTGTGGGTCCCTCGGGAGCGGGAAAGTCAACGTTACTCAAGCTCTTGACGCGCGAGGAAGACGCGTCAGACGGACAAATTTTGGTGGGAGAAACTGATGTGACAAAACTTCCCTCCCATGAGCTTCCCATTTTGCGCAGACGCATCGGAACAATTTTTCAGGATTTTAAATTGCTTTACGATCGCACGGTATTTGAAAACGTGGCGTTCGCTCTTGAGGTGGCCGGCGCCTCTGACAAGCGCATTTACGAAGACGTGCCGCGCGTGTTAAAAATCGTGGGGCTCTCTGATAAAATGAATCGCTTTCCCCTTGGACTTTCCGGCGGAGAAAAGCAACGCGTGGCAGCCGCGCGCGCGCTCATTCATCGCCCTGATATCATCGCCGCGGATGAACCCACCGGCAACCTTGATCCTATTAATACGTGGGAAATAATTCGTTTGCTCATGAGAATTAATGAAATGGGGACAACGGTCATGCTTGCGACGCACAATAAAGAGATTATTAATGCCTTAAAACAGCGCGTTATTACCCTAAAGGATGGCCATATTATTCGGGATGAAGCGCAGGGAAGATACATTATGTAGGTTTTATGAAGAATCTCCTTTTATCCATTGGGGTCTTGATATTTTTAGGAGTAATTGGGTTACTCTTTTTTTATTCCGAGCGTACGTTTCAAATTGCAAGCACATCGGCAGTTTTTAATGAGCTCTCCTTTGGCGATAAGAAAACTCGGGCAAGTACCAATGGAATATTTACCGGCACGCCCTGCCAGAATGCGTCAAAAAGACTCTTTGCGGTAATGCTAGCAGGAGATCCGGAGGCCAGGCCCCTTTCCGGGCTTTCGGGCGCGGACATGGTTATTGAAATCCCTGTATCAGTTGATAGTATTACCCGTTATATCGCATTTTATCAGTGTCAGATGGCCTCTGAAATCGGATCAGTGCGTTCCGCGCGGTCATTTTTCATCGGGCTTGCGAAAGGATACGACGCTATTCTTGCCCACTGGGGAGGAGAAAAAGATGCGCTCCATGATTTGCATAGTGGCGTGATTGATAACCTTGACGCGCTTCCCAATCCTTCCCAAGCGTTTTGGAGAAAAAATGGCGTGCCCATGCCCCACGACGGCTTTACTTCATATGAAAATCTTTTGAAAGCTTCCAAAAAACTTAACTATCATTTAGATTTGCGCGCGAATGATTTTTTTACCTTCAAAGAGAATGCCGAAACGCCAAGCAGTTCGGATTCAATTATTACCATTAACTACCCGGGAAAATTCCAGACTTCCTACCATTATGATCCGGACGAAAATATCTACCTCCGGTTTAAGGGAGGAACAAAAGAAATAGATGCCTTGACAGGCGACCAGATAAAGGTTAAGAATGTAGTCGTCGTTAAAACGTCTATATACCCGACTTATTCCCAATATAATGAGGTGGAATTAGATGGTAAAGAAGGAGAGCTTGAGGCATTTATAGGGGGAAGGGTGTATAAAGGCAAATGGACCAAAGAAGGTTTTGAAAAACCTCTTTTATTTTTTGATACGAACGGAAAACCCCTTATATTTGAGCCAGGAACCATATGGGTCCAAATAGCAGGGAAAGATCAGGCTGTTGAAAGCATTCCCCTGCGGGATATTACTAAAGAACACCAACAATGATTACCACTACGTCAACATTCCATACGTTAAAAAACGGGATTCGCCTGTTAGGATTTCCCTTAAAGGGAACAGGGACAATAACTGCATTAGTCCTCGTTAATGTGGGCTCGCGCAGTGAGAAAAAAGAGCATCAGGGGATTTCTCACTTTTTAGAGCACCTCTTTTTTAAGGGCACAAAAAAACGTCCGTCGCCGGTTATTGTCGCGCAAGACATTGACGCGCAGGGCGGGGTATTTAACGCCTTTACCACCAAGGAGTTTACCGGATTCTACATTACCGCCGCTGCCGAAGACTTTACCCTTGTTCTTGATGTGTTATCAGACATTTTAATGAATTCCCTTTTTGATAAAGAGGAACTGGATCGCGAAAGGGGGGTCATCTTGGAAGAGATGCGTCTTTACTTTGATACTCCTTCGGAATATATAGGCGAAGTTTTTGATCGGCTTTTATACGGCGATCATCCCTTGGGGAGAGACATTGTTGGAACCCTTGAGAGCGTGAAGCACATTTCCCGCGAAGACGTGGTTTCTTATACAAACGAGCACTATCGCGGGGGAAATACCGTCCTTGCCTTAAGCGGCAATTTGCCGCAAGGATACGAAAAGAAGGTAGAAGAATTTTTTGGCGGATTTAGCGGAGGGGAAGACGGAAAATTTCTGTCCGTGAAAGAAAATCAAAAATATCCCACGCTCCTTATTCATGAAAAAGAAACGGATCAGGCGCACATTGGTTTGGGGGTTCGGGCGTTTAGCGTGCATGACAAGCGGCGCGAAACGCTTGATCTTTTAGCAACGCTCTTGGGAGCGGAAAAAAGCTCGCGCATGTTCGTGGAGGTCAGAGAAAAACGCGGACTTGCCTATTATGTCTTTAGCGAGGCCTCTTACTATGATGATGCCGGACACTTAACCACCTTTGCGGGGGTAAATGTTAATCAGGTTGATCTTGCCATTACCACTATCCTTAATGAGTATAAAAAAATTCGCGATGAAAGGGTAAGCGAAGACGAACTGAACCGCACCAAGGAGCACATAAAAGGACGGCTTTTGATAAGCCTTGAATCTTCGTTTCGTATGGCACGTCATGTTGGATTAAGCGAGCTTTTACTTAGAAAACGCGAGCCACTGGAGGAATATTTCAAGCGCCTTTGGGAGATAACCCCGAAAGACATCCAAAAGGTGGCGGGAGATCTTTTAAAGACAGAAAATCTTAACCTTGCCATCGTCGGTCCTTTCAAAAACAAAGAGCGCTTTGAGAAGCTTTTAACATTATAAAAGCGACGTGATATCTTGGCAGACACGTAATTGGCGCCACGCTAAGAAAGCTATCATCTGGTGTAAAGACTATGGCCTTAAACCTTTGACAAACAATATGTACGCTGGTAAAGTTAAGAGGAAAGAGTTGGATAAGCTGGCCATACTCTTTGAGCAAACATTTTCTAAAAAGACTGAAAAGTTATTATTTCTTTTCTTTTTGTAAAAGCTGCTATGAGGGTAGTCAGCTTTATAAAATCAAGAGAAATGATATTGAGCATCAACCCTTTGAAATCGTCTAACAGCGAAGGAATGCCTTAACCATTAGCTCTTGTACACATGGGTCGCGAAAAGGAGGTTGTGCAAGACAGCAGGAAATCCCATTTGCAAAATAAAGTTTTACATGAAACTCCAATATCTAACCTTTATTGTACTGGGGATAGTCATAATACTCACAGCGGCCTGGGGCATTCCTAAAGCGGTAATCGCAAATAATGTGGACGCCTTCGAAGGGGAAAGAAAGGTTTTTGCCATGTATGCCCTCAAGGCATCCGAACAACTCATCGGGGGTTCTCTTGAGCCATTAATACTGGTGGCGTTCAAGGTAGAAAAGATAGTAGAGGTAGAGGAACCGGATCAACACAGGCAAACACAGGAATGTGGCGAGGAGCCCTACGTGGTTGACAATGAGTATGAAGCAACTGTTCGCGGATATACCCTCTTTGGTTTGCCCTATACGACCATTCGCGTAACTTGTACTGGTGCGGGACGGCTAGTTCGGTAAAAATTCAGCTCTCCTTCAAGATTCATCCTGCATATGGCGGTCGCGAAAAGGAGGCGGCGCAACTTATAGATCTCTCCCCAAGAGCCGCAAAAGGCTCTTTTTTAGGTGCTCGCGGTGTTCTTTATTTTTGTTTACCTGAATGATAACCGGTAGGATGGAGAGGAAAATGGTAAAAACGATACCTTATGGGCCTGTTGCCGAATATGGTATTGAACCAAAAACAGAAAGGTTAAGTC
>CAYTEF010000040.1:7098-7617 GCA_964436845.1 uncultured Candidatus Saccharibacteria bacterium | reverse complement strand
ATTTTTTCAAAATAGTACCACATTGACTCACGAGGCAGGACTTCTATAGAGACAGTCAAGTCCGGACCTACCAGTTTCACAGACTTTTTCAATTTCTCCTTGATTAATCTCCCTAAGTGATTATTAATTTCCTGTGAAGTTAAGGGATAGCGCTTATCTGCCCGATGAGCGGTGATGCGAAATGTATGCGCGTTTTTATAGGGAAGTTGTTTGAGCAAAGAGGTAATTTCTTTTGCCAATTCGCTTATATCTTTGCCCCTCCATTCGTAAGCCCTTGCGAAGTATGCGATGCCAAATACTTTTTTCAACTTATTTTCTACATTGCTCACGTCTGCCTTCTCGTTTAGTTCAAAAATAATTCTCCCTGAATATCTCCTTGCCCTTGCTTTATATGATGACAATGCCCAAAGGCAATTTTTAATGAGCTTATCTTCAAAAAACTCAAAACGTCTGACCGGATGATCGACTGGTAGCAGATTCAAAAAAGCGCCGGGCAGAAATTTTTCAAATCCAAGCATG
>CAYTEF010000040.1:0-7088 GCA_964436845.1 uncultured Candidatus Saccharibacteria bacterium | reverse complement strand
TCTTCAAAAAACGACCGGTTCTTCCCCTTAAGACCAATTTCGGAATAATGTACTAAAATATTCATTTCCCGTTATTCCTTGATACACGTATAAATCCTCCCACCGGCGTAATCTTTATTCCCTTTCGTTCTAAATGATCGCAGAACAAATTTACCCCAATGGAATCAGAGGACATATGCCCGGCAACAATGGCATTTACGTGTGCTTTCTTGGCAGAGTTCGTGTGTTTTTCCGATAAGTGCATCCCGACAATGGTGGAAACCCCTGCCTGCGCAAGTTTTTCATAGATATCAGGCGTTCCCTCCGTGCCGCCCGTAAGCTCGGTAAGGGCAATTTTCCCGCAGTGGTGGTCGCGGCTCCCGGAAAAAAGTTTTGGCCCCGCCTTTATCTTTGACGCTTCACGGTATTCCGGAATATTCAAAAGAAAATCCATTAAGTCTCCCACGTACTTAAGGCTCAACCTTTCAATTTCTTTTTTTAAGAACTGGGCAACCATATTGTCAGTGGGCGTATGGTTGCAAAGGTAAGGCACATCCAAAAGACGGCACACGTCTACCGTGCGGTTGTGGTTGGAAGGGGAAATACCCCTTGCCACTTCCTCAATACGGGGACGCAGCAAGCTTTGTGCTACCGCGATTGGAACGCCGTATTGGGCTAGCACGTCTGCTTGCAAATGCATGACTTCATCAAGTCCTGCCAATGCTTTTCCGGAAGGGTGGTGCGACATGACAAGATCAAATCCTCCCAACTGCTTTGCAAGCATAACTTCTTCAGGTCCAATATCAATGCCCACCATCATGCGCTTTACCTCTTTTGACTTCTTTTTATCATCGTCCGGCCAGAGCACGCGGGTGTCGGAAAAAGGATTTGAGAAGTCCTCGGTATCAAAAAGTTCTTTCTCCTTTTTGGAAAGTTTTTCGTAGTGTTCTTTTCGCCGTTTTAGAAGATGTTCAATTTCTTTTTTACCGCGAAAATCATTTTCAGTACCCAATTTGATGGCAAGGGCGTAGATATCTTTTATAGTCATAGATATAAATGTAAAGTGTAAAGCGAAAAGTTTAAAACAAAAACTTAAAATTTAAAACATTTTTGAATTTTAGACTTTGGTTTTACGCTTTTCGCTTTTCATTTTACCTTCTTCCAATAATGCTATCCCTGTGTCCGCATCCTCCTTGCGCTTCAAGGGTTTAAGCCGTTGCATATAGATCTCAAGTGTCCCTCCCACTTCCAGCCAGTCAAGGTGTCCGCCAAAACTTTTAAAATCATTCCCCGCGAACGTGAGATGCGCGTGAATCTTTAAACCATCCTTAAACCTTGCAACATTGCCCGTAATCTGTAAAATTTCAAAGTGGTTATCAGAAAATTCCCGAGGATGATACTTTCTGGATTCCAAATCATAAAAGCTGCACCGAATAATCGTCGCCCCGCCAATGCCATAGAAAAATGCTCCTTCTATCTTCTTTCCGCCAAGCCAGTTTTGAAAGGCCTCCGGGAAGCGCTCCCCTTTTTCAAAACGAAGCACTACCATATGATCGTTCTCTTGTATCACCTTCATGGATATGCTATGATAGTAGCGGAAAATATGCAAAAGGTCAAGGACAAAAAAGCATTTTTCATTACCACACCTATCTATTATGTTAACGACCGGCCTCATATAGGGTCGGCGTATTCAACATTGTTAGCCGATGTCCTTGCCCGCCAGAAGCGAAAGGAAGGATTTCGCGTGCATTTCTCAACGGGCACGGACGAGCACGGCGTAAAAGTCGCCCAAGCCGCGGCAAAGGCGGGAAAAGACATTTGTGCGTTCACTGATGAATACGCCTCTTACTTTAAAGAGACGTGGCAGCAATTGCATATTTCCTTTGATGACTTTATCCGTACCACGGAAAGACGCCACCAAAAGGCAGTGGAGCACTTTTTGTCACTCCTCTATGCTTCGGGGCATCTTTACGAGGGAATATATAAAGGCCTTTACTGCGTGGGCTGTGAAACATTCTTGGAGGAGAGCGAGCTTGCAAAAGGGCTTTGTCCCGCTCACGGCACAAAACCTGAATTAGTTGAAGAAAAAAATTGGTTTTTTCGGCTTGGCGCGTTTAAGGAAAAACTGAAAAGTATTATTGAGTCAGGCAAAATGGACATAGCTCCCGAAGGAAAAAAGCGAGAGACGCTTAACCTCCTTGAAATATGGTCAAGCGACATATCAATCTCGCGCCAGAAAGTGTCGTGGGGCATTCCCCTGCCCTTTGATAAAAGCCAGACCACCTACGTCTGGGTGGATGCGCTCATTAATTACCTTACTACCATTGGATATCCCGACGAAAAATATAAAGAATTTTGGCCCGTTGCATTCCATATCATTGGGAAAGACATCTTAAAGCACCACGCCGTCATTTGGCCTGCTCTCCTCTTGGCTGTTGGGATAACTCCTCCAAAAAAAATTTTTGCCCACTCGTTTATGACCATTGAGGGCAAAAAAATGTCAAAGAGTTTGAGAAACGTCATCACCCCGCAGGATCTCGTAAAAGAATTTGGCGTTGACGGCGCGCGCTACGTGCTCTTGGCGGAGATGGCAGGGGATAAGGACAGCGACCTTTCGCCCGAAAAATTTAGAGCAAGGTATAACGCGGACCTCAAGCATAATGTCGGAAATATCTTTTCGCGGCTTATCGTGCTTGCGCAAAAGAATGGATTTACCGAGTTACGAAGTACGAATCACGAATTACGAATTGAAAACTATCAGCGCGCGTTTCAGGAGCATTTAGAAAAGGTACAGATTGCGGAAGCGATAAAAAATGCGCGGCAAATCCTTGAAGAAATAAATCTCTATTTAGACCAGAAAAAACCGTGGAAGGAAAGAGACAGTGAAAAAAAGAAAAAAATCCTGCAGGAAAGTTTTAGCGCCTTTATCCACGCCATTGACCTTTTGGAGCCCGTCATTCCTGAAACCGCAAAGCAGGTTCTGCAAATTAAAAAAGACGACGCAATCGTCGTCCCTAAGGAGAATATCCACCTGTTTTAGCTCGCTAAAACTTTTTAAGCGCTTTGATTCCTGAATTCATCTGAATACGAATGTGAGAAGCGTTCGCGTCTCCCACATCAACGAGGATGATTCCATATGTCGTGGAACCTTTACGAATGCGCAACGCTGATGTGAGAACCCCGGCTGGCTCGCATACCACCAAAATCGTGCCGCTTAGATGGCGATACCGCAAGCCGCAGTCAAAGCCTGGTGATTGTGTCCCAAAATCAAACGCAAAATCAAACGCATGCGCTTGAGGGTTAGTGAACGTTCCAGGAGAAATATCTGTTTCTGGAGTATTGCTTGGTGGTTTATAAAACGCGTTGACATCCCCCCGCCATACCAGAATATCTAAACGAATGTCTAGGGTTCTATCATTTGCCGCCATCAAAAAAATGTCATTGGAAAAAGGGTCTTGCTTGACGCGGATAGGCCCCACATCGTCTTCCCACTCATGTTGGCTTTGCGTATTGCAGGGTCCGCCCGCACCCTCATCAAAACCAAGGTTGATCACCACTTGGCCGGTTTCCGGACAGGTAAAGGTATTATCGGAACGATCATACGAAAAATAATCAATGTACCTTTCATTATTTTTTACAAAGGCAAAAAGCGCCTGGTCTGAATTTCTCTCCCATGCGAGCGCAACGCGTTTTGCATTAACAGATTCAAGGCTTGGAATAGGGGGAGCATCGCCTAACTGATCGGGAACAGCAATACTCGTCCAGTTTGATCCATTCCAGATGCGTATTTCCATATCATTCGTGGTTTGGAGGTCGCCTCCAATAAACGCAATATAATCCGACGTTGGGTCTGGGGCTATTTCCATATTTTGTACATCATTAGCCATGTCAACTACTTGTCCAGAACCTGACCAAGCTCCCCCGGAAAACGTTTTATAGTTATAAATCTGTGCCTGGCCCCAGACGACCATTGCATCTTTTGAATTTGTCTCCCAAGCTAAATCAAAGTTCTCTGCCGGAATCTCCTGGATAAGGCCAGTATTATTTGTCATAGAAGCGCAGTTTTGGAATGTATTGGTGTCACCATTCCATATCACTCCCCAGGCATCTTTCTGGCTATCACTAGAAAACCATATGAGGATGTCATTCCCGTTACCCTGTCCTTTTGCTTTCATCCACTGCACTCTATCGTTAATAAAAAAGCCGGATGGTGAAGGGCAACCCGCTGTCTCATAATTATAGGTGCCGCTTGACCAGCTTGCTCCATTCCATACCGCATAGCCAAAACTCCTATCATTTGCCGCAGAATTTTCATACACCAGTAATGCCTCTCCAGAAAGTCCTTCGTATGCGACACCGTAAGCCCGAGTAGTGGGGCTCGCTTGACTAAATGCAGCAAAATCCCCGTTGGCGGGAGCGCCGGCTCCCAGCGACCATGATGAGGTAAACCCATCCCACACCATGGCGCGAATGTGCCCCGCGCTCGTCTGTTCTACTAAGAGTTTTTGCTTATATAAGGGAGAGTTTGCAATGTCAATGAATTGCGTTTCTCCATGGCCGCCTTCTCCGCTTAATGCGTTTTGCTCTGAAGCAAGGTCAGTCCCGTCAAAGAGTCGATACCGTGGGGCGGTTTGCCCGTCTTGGCCATACACGAGCATGCCGGGATTGCCCGTGACAGGGGGCGGACCCCCGCCTACATGGTCAACGAAATCCAAGCTCTTTACAATGCCATCACTTCCTGTATCACTATAGAGAACTGCAACATAGCTCCCTCCTACCGGCACCATGACTGGTGTCATTGGAGTGCTTCCATTGCCCGAGCCAAAACCAAACGTCTCGTCAATACTTATGGGATTTCCGCTGGGATCGATGGTGAAAACTTTAATAGTTCCTGTTCCCCCGCTTATTTCGTAGGCGACCGCGTACTTATTGTTTGCGCCCAAACTAATAGCATCTAAACTTCCATCTTTTAAATTTCCGCTGTCAAACGTATCAAGGCTATTAAGCGCCCCGCCAATAGCCCCTGTGGATGTATTAATACTAAAGGTGCGCATCTTCCCTCGGCTGCTGGATCCTCTATAGAAAATGGCGTAAGTATTTCCACTCGTTCCCACGCGTATAATATCCGGGAACACTCCCGCGGCCTCAAAAGATCGAAAACCGGCATTCGTAATGGTGGAGCCGTCCGGGGTAATACTTACCGTGCGCACCTGGGCATCTTCTCCATACGCAATCGCATAGTAGTTTGTCCCCGCAACGTTGATAATACGCGCCCTGCGAAGCGTGCCTGGTTCAAAAATAGAAACAGCACGGGGGGTGATCGTCAACCCGTCAGCGCTAATTCGATAGGTTTTTACAATACCGTCGTTGCCTGGCCCTTGGTATGCAAGGGCAAAAATATCGGAAGACGTAGGAAGACGCAAGATATCCAAATCTTTTCCCGTCGTGTCAACCTGAACTTGAGTCCTCAAGGTAATGCTTGTTCCTGTAGAATTAATGTCAATGGTCTGGAGCCAGCCCTGATCTGGACCATTGGTATATACAATAGCGTAGGTATTTCCTGCCACATGAATAATGCGCGGATCCTTTCCCGGGTCATTAAATGTATATGAAGCATTAATCGTGCAATTAAGGCCTGTTTTCAGAATCAAGCCATCTGACTGAATGCGAAATGTTTTTACAATCCCGGGCCTCCCGCTTCGCGCGCGGTAAGCAACCGCATATACGTCAGAACCATTCACCACTTTCACAACGGACGGAGTAAACGCATCATCCCCTCCCGGCGGCTCAAACGGACAACCGTCACGCTCGGTGACAGCGGCAAATACATAATTTAAAATGCCAGCAAAAAATAACACTGATGCCAGTCCAATAAGAATGCCTTTAGGTAAAATTTTATAGAAGGAATTCCGTTTCACTGTGTGATAAATCTACATGAAAAAGTGCGCTACTTTAATTGCCGCGCCTTTTTTTGTATCGTGATGCTTTAAAAAAGCTCATTATGCCCTCTGTTAGAGAGAGTTAACAACCGGTGGTACGAAGCCATAAGCGGCCAATTTCCGGACTTGAGGGATCGCAACCCCCGCCCGGACTTGTTGATGTCCTCCTCTCAATAATAAGACCTCCGTTAATGACGGCAAGGCTGTCCGATTGGAATACCCCGCCCACTCCCAGCGCGCCGCCTTTGTATTGACTGGTGGCGCTGATGTTTACCGGCTCTGCGATATTGCTGTTAGGAGGTATTGTCCCCGGTGGTTGAGGTTCGGAAAACGCCGCAATCACTTGGGAAAATCCTATAGCAAGCAAAAAACCCACAATT
This sequence comes from uncultured Candidatus Saccharibacteria bacterium, assembly GCA_964436845.1. Lineage (GTDB taxonomy): Bacteria > Patescibacteriota > Minisyncoccia > 2-01-FULL-47-10 > JBBTYX01 > CAYTEF01. The sequence goes on along the minus strand of CAYTEF010000040.1, from coordinate 790 downwards.
AAGAAAAAGATGGAGCGAGAGAAGTTATTCATAATGACTTATTAATTAGATGCTGCTTGTTCTCTGAGCCTATTAAGCTCGTCTAATTGCTGCCGCTGGAGCTCTTCTGGCGAGAGCTTATTTTGAGGCTCTGGTTGAATTTGCGCTTCCTCGCGCAATACCTCTAACTCTTCTTTTTGGATGGTTATATTCTCTTCAGTCGGCTCCTTGACATCACTTTGCTGGCGAAGCATCTCAAGCTCTCTTAATTGTCTCTCAATTCTTTCTGGTTCCTTCTCCGGCCCTTCTCTAAGAAGGAGTCTAAATGGATTAGGAATGATGGGGAAAAAGAATGAGAGAAAGAATAGCACGGCAAGGAAAAAGATCAAAACGCCAATGACAATACCAAACGCAAGGCTATAATTCATAAGTAAACCAAAACTTATCCACAGGAACATTTCTATTATACCGCATTATAGGCGTTTCTTCAATAGTTCCCTTACCACTTGGGGATTGCCTTTGCCTTTGGACTCGCCCATTGCTTTACCTACAAGGAAGGTGAGCGCGCCCTCTTTGCCCTTTCTATAATCCTGAACGGCTTTGGGATTGTTTTTGAGAACGTTTTTAATAATACCTGCAAGCGCATCTTTGTCAGATGTCTGCAAAAGACCTTTTGCGTCAATAATGGCATGGGGATCATAGCCTGTCTTTGCCATTTCACGCAACACCTCCTGCGCGCCCGAAGACGAAACGGCTCCCTTATGAATAAGGGTAATGAGTTCTGCGAAGTTTTCCGGGGTTATCTTAGCTT
>CAYTEF010000039.1:0-7694 GCA_964436845.1 uncultured Candidatus Saccharibacteria bacterium | reverse complement strand
TTCATGCTTCCGGCAATGGCATCAGGGGACCAAAAATGTTTGAGCTTGTCGGTAATGTAATTTTTGAGGGCATCATGGTCATTGATAGCCTTTCCCTGATACTTGGCATACTTCCTGCGCACATACGCTTTATGCTGGGCAAGGCGTGCAAGGTACGGACCGTCTCTTGTTCCCCCCTTGCCGCGTACCTTTTTTCTGTTCCGTTGGATTTCTCGCGAGATAGCGCTTTTATCCACCTCCAGAATACGGGCAATGCTTGCTTGGGTAGTCCTTGTTTTCAAGAGTGATTGCAAACGGTCTCGCTTGAACTGATCAAGGTGAGCATACGTTTTTTTTCATGGGTCTCATTGTACCCTGAAACGTTGCACTTCAAAACGGAATCTAGGGAGGAAGATGAAGGAACGGGCGCGCATCTTTTTCAGCTTTGGCTGGCACCTGAGCCCTTGATGGTCGGATTTTTCGCCGTCAAATGGCTACCGCTTATAATCCTGGATATTATAAAAAGAGAGTCAAAGAATAGAAAAAGGATAAAGTCGAAGCATTAGTCAACAAATAATTAACCAAAACTATGAAAAAATTTACGTGTAAAGAAATAATGAATGGCGCGGGGGGATGCGATGAAGTTTTTGAGGGTGCCACCTCAATGGATATAGTAAAGCAAAGCAGTAAGCACTTTATGAGTTCTACTGACGAAGCGCATAAACCAATGAGGAACATGATGGCGTCAAGTCCAAGCAAAGAAGAGCAAAAGAAGTGGTGGGACTGGTTCAACGGAGAGTGGGATAAAAAACCGGAAGCATAGAGGTTTCTAAGTTTTAGCCGTCAAACGTTGAGGGTTCCTGTGGATGATCTAATGGAATAACTTATGCCTCCAGATAATTGGTCAAACATTCACTCGCGCTATAAAAAAGAGGACTGGATAGATAAGCCCTCGCTTTTTGCTCAAACTGCGATAGCATATTTTCCCGAAACAGGGAAAATATTGGAATTAGGCGCGGGGCAGGGTCAGGATGCGAGATTTTTTGCCGGGCAGGGCTATGATGTTATCTCCACCGATTCTTCTGATTCAGCGTTAGCATTGAATAAGGCAAAACTTCCCCAAGGGTTGAAAGGCAAGATAACAATTCAAAATCTTGATATATCAAAAGGTTTTCCCTTTCCTGATGAATCCTTTGACATTGTATACGCGCACCTCTCCCTTCACTATTTTGATCACGATACGACCATAAAAATTTTTCACGAAATTGAAAGAGTGTTAAGAAAGGGCGGCATTCTTGCGTTTCTCGTAAATTCAACGAACGACCCCGAATATCAAGAAGGAGAAAAAATTGAAAAAGACTTTTTCCGCGTAGAAGGGATGACAAAGCGCTATTTTACCGTTGAAACCGCAAAGACGTTTGCCGCACATTTTGAAACCCTGCTCTTAGATAATAAAGGAGAAACATATAAAGACAGTGCAAAAGGCATTTATAATCTAATTCGTTTTATAGGAGTAAAGAAGTAACCATGCACATTTTTAAGAAGAGTTTGAAACGCAGAGTTGCTAAAGTAGTCAGAATAATGCTACATTAAGAGTAAATTAATAATTAAAAAAGTATACGATTATGAAAAAATTTTTAGCGTTATACATGGCGCCGGTTACTGTTATGGACGAGTGGAATAAAATGACAAAAGAAGACCAGAAAAAGGGAATGGATGAGTGGATGGAGTGGGCGAAAGCGCATAAGAGTGACTTGGTGGAATTGGGAAATCCGGTTGGGAAGAATAAGCGCGTAACAAAAGAGGGTGTTTCTGACAGGCGAAATGAGGTGGGCGGATATTCAATCGTGCAGGCAGACTCGCACGAGGAAGCCGCAAAGATTTTTGCTGATAATCCGCACCTTAAGACTCCGGGCACCTATGTTGAGGTGCTTGAGATAAAATCAATGTAACCTGTTATGCAAAAGATTGTTCCTCACTTATGGTTTGACAAAGAGGCACTGGAAGCCGCGGAGTTTTATACCTCGGTCTTCAGAAAATCAAAGATAACCCACAAATCAGTCATTCAAGATACCCCTTCAGGCGATTGCGATATTGTAGGGTTTAGTATCTGGGGCTATACCTTCATGGCTATTTCGGCTGGACCCTTATTCAAGTTCAATCCCTCAATTTCCATAATGGTGAATTTTGACCCATCGCAGGATACGGATGCAAGGAAGCGTATTGACGAAGTGTGGGAAAAACTTTCCAAAGGCGGCAAGGCGCTCATGCCTTTGGATACATACCCTTTTAGCGAGCGATACGGCTGGATAGAGGATAGGTACGGCTTCTCGTGGCAGTTAATTTATACCAACCCTGAAGGGGTAAAGCGGCCGCTTATTATCCCTTCGCTTTTGTTTGTCACTGATACGTGCGACAAGGCAGAAGAAGCGACCAACTTCTATATATCCATTTTCAAAAACACCAAGCGCGGCGCTATTACCCGCTACCCCGCCGGGATGCCTGCCCGCCGAAGCAATGGCGCGGGCGGGGAACCAAATAAAGAGGGGGCAATTATGTTTACCGATTTTACCCTTGAAGGCCAATGGTTTGCGGCAATGGATGGGAGTGCTAGCATGCATAACTTCACATTCAACGAAGCGGTCTCGCTCATGGTCAACTGCAAGAATCAGGAAGAAGTTGATTACTACTGGGAAAAGCTTTCAGCAGTCCCGGAAGCAGAGCAGTGCGGCTGGCTCAAGGACAAATACGGCGTATCATGGCAAATTGTGCCTTCGGAAATGAATGAAATGATGGCAAAAGGAAATCCCGAGCAAATCAGTCGCATAACCAAAGCATTTCTTAAAATGAAGAAGTTTGATGTCGATAGTCTTAAACGAGCATATGAGGGGAAATAAAATCTTACTGGAAAAGGTCGGAATGCAAATTCTTGACGTACGCCGTTCAGGGTGATACACTTTTGATGCACCTCTCATTAATTTCTATGCCCACGCTAAAACCAAGGATTAATATTACCTTACCTCCCCGCACGAGGCACGCCCTTAAACGTTTGGCTCAACGCGACCGTGTCCCGGAAGCAACAAAAGCAGCGCATCTTCTTGAGCTTGCTTTTGAATTAGAAGAAGACGAGCTTTGGGATACTATTGCGAAACGCCGCGATACAAAGCGGGCAACATTTCTATCCCATAAAAGCGCTTGGTCATGAGTTTTACGGTCGTTTATCACGAGGCCGTAGTCAAAAGCGACATTCCAAAGCTTTCAAGCGAGTGGCGCAAAACCATTAAACTTGCCATTGAAGAAAAACTTACCATCCAGCCAGAAGTATTTGGCAAGCCCTTGAGAAGGTCGCTTAAAGGATATAGAAAACTTCGCGTCGGCGATTACCGTGTTATCTTTCGTATAAAAGGTAACACGATAGTTATTCTCCTCATCGCGCATCGGTCCTTGGTTTATAGAAAACCCCATCAAAGGCGGATAAGTAACGCTATATAAATAGAAGACGACCTCTTTTAAGAGGTCGTCGGGAGGCGATTGCTATTCTGTGAGAGGTTACTCAAGCAAAGCCCGCGACTCTTCATATGAAGATGCGGCACTTTGTATCCTACGCAAGAAGATCTCTAATTCGCCACGATTCCTTACTTCCTCAAGGTGCACCGGAAGTGTGGCGCCAACCACTTTGTTACACTCCCAAGAGTAGCTTAATAGGGGGGTTACAAAGAGAGATGAATCGTGGCAATCTAGGATCGTCCCGTCCTCCGTCATGATGAGGGCGTATCTTTGAACAAGCAGGCTGTCCAAATCTGTTCGCACGATGGTGAACAGTTCCCCGGGAGCGCCATCCTTGATGTAGGTCACCCGAGTCAACCTGCTTGCCTCGGAGGGCCAAGAAGCGTACGACTCGGTCACCTTGGGAACATTACGGTAGAGGATATAGTAAACCCGATCCACAATGGGCAACAAGAATAGAATAGCCAACCCACAAAACATAGAAAGAACACTTTTCCGTGTCATGAGACACCTCCTTGGTGAAGTTATGATAATTATGACAGAAAGAATGAAAAAAGTCAATATCTTAGAATTGGGGTATACTAAAGAAGTTAGAACAGAGGTGATGCTATGGATATAAAAACGAAACTTTCAACGTTGTGGATTTTTGCCACGCTCAATTACCTTTACGCAGACGTTTTCACGTTGTTTTTTGTTCCGGGCGTGCAGGAAGAAGCCCTGATGTTCACGGGCGGAGCAGCATTTGTCGCCCTCGCATTCGCGGTTGTAATGGAAACCGCGATTGCCATGGTACTTTTGGCAAGGTTTCTGCCGTATAACGCAAATCGCTGGTCTAACATCGCCATGGGAGCGTTGCATACCCTGCTTGTGTTCTGGTCAGTGGTTGAGGACACTCCCGAACCCTTCTACGCATTCTTTGCCACTATAGAAATCGCCACGACGTTATTCATTGTCTGGACAGCGTGGAAGTGGAAGGAACAAACTAGTCCTTGAAAAGCCACGCGATGGATGGGTAGGAAGTAAAAAGCTAGAAATGACATCGTATATGAAAAACGAAACTTCAAAGAAAAGAACCATTATAAAAAAGGACGCGAGTAATATAATTAAAGGTTTTATAGAAAGAACTAAAAATCTGGGACTTAATCATAAGGGCACGGAAGGACAGTTAAAAGAACTTTTTCTAGGAAAAGTTCTTAAATTATTTCTATCCCAACAATTTGATATAGGATCTGGAATTGTAATAAATGATGCCGGAGAGGAAAGTTCGCAAACTGATATAATTATTTATGATAAAAGATTGATCCCTCCTTTTATTCACGAGGGAAATATCGGAGTTTATCCTGTTGAAAGTGTAGTAGCGGCAATAGAAGTTAAAACGACTTTAAAAAATAACAAAAAAGACGGGTTTAAGAAATTAGTAGAAGATGCCCACAAGTTAGATGATATTTACAAAAGATGTACTTTCTATAAGGACAAAGAGGGGAAGTACCTAAAGGCCAAAAAACCAATTTATCCTAGGCCTCCATTTTTTGCAGTCCTTGGTATAAAGGAGAGCATGCCAAAACTTCTTAGGAAAAATGAGCAAGAAGCTAAGGATTGGCTTGGTGAAAATAGTAAAAACATATCAGCAATCTGTATCGTTAATAAATATTCATGGATTAGAATGGGTCCACCGGAAGTCGGCTGGAAATTCCAAACCGGTGGTAAGAAAGTAGATAATGAGTATACATAGGAAGAGACAAAGAGATTTATAGCAGTTCTTTTGGATAATATTAGAACAGCAGCTGAAGAGAGATTATTATTTTCAACAAAAAAACATAGAGACTGGCTGAGTCAATATATTCGAGATCAAGGGAAATAATTCCAACCAATATATGACTAAAAAAGACATCGCGAAAACGTTTCTCAAGATGGCGGCATTTGGGAGAGCAAGCTGAACATTCACGAGCCGCGCAAAAAATGGTATTATAAAACATAATCATAGCCTATGAAGCAACCAATTACCGTAGAAACTGTTGTGAAGGCTCCCATGGCAAGAGTGTGGGAGTGCTGGAATAAACCAGAATATATCGTGAAGTGGGCATTTGCTTCCGACGATTGGGAAGCGCCCCATGCCGAAAACGATTTACGCGTGGGCGGGAAGTTTAAGATCGTTATGGCGGCAAAGGATAAAAGCGAGAGGTTTGATTTTACCGGTGTCTACACCAATGTTGAGGAACACGAGTGTATTGAATATACAATAAGTGACCCTCCTTCGCATAAAGCTTCGGACGGGCGAGGCGGACGGCATGTGAAAGTGGAATTTGAGGACCTACCGGAAGGAGTTAAGATTACGGAAACATTTGATCCGGAAAAAGAGAATCCTGAAGAAGTACAGCGCTCCGGCTGGCAGGCCATTTTGGATAACTTCAAAAAGTACCTGCAGAGCCTTAGCAAAAGTAATAATTGAATTATGCAAGGGAAACCATTATTAGTGATCGCAATTATCGTAATCATCATTGGAGCGGGGCTTTTTATTATGAGGCAAAGGGTATTTTAACAAGCCGGGGCTCCATTGTCCCCTGCGAATCAGCCGATCATTATCTGCGCGTAAGTGAATAAGCGAGGAGTAAAACTTATCGTTGCTTGGACGGTGGGCTTGGGCCTCATGTTTATTCTCTACTTCGCAGGCAATCCCTTTGGCATTTACGACGATATCGTAATTATTGCAGGATTGATAGTATTTACCAAAAAAATTCTCTAAATTCTATATGGATATCAGCATTTTTCTTGCAAAGGTAATTGGCATTTTCTGTCTGGTCATGAGCATTTCAATGTTCAAGCGAAATATGATTATGGACGTGTTTCGAGAAGTATCCGGGCGGAGAGCCCTTTCCTATATCATTGGGGTCTGGATGTTAATTGTGGGATTGCTTATTATATCTATTACGAAATGGGATATCATTACTCTCCTTGGGTGGGGGATACTATTTGAAGCACTATTCTTTCTTTTCGCTTCAAAAGAAAAAGCCAGCCGTTACCTTAATGCGCTTGAAAATAAAGCTCTCTATTATGCCATTGTCGCTGCATATCTTATATTAGGGATATATCTCACTCTTTATGGGTTTACCTTTTTCGTATGAACCAAACGCGCAAGAGGTGTGAGTGGGCGGGGAGTAACCCTTTAATGGTTCGCTATCATGATACCGAGTGGGGCGTTCCAGTGAAGGATGACAAAAAGATATTTGAATTTTTGGTTTTGGAAAGTGCCCAAGCAGGGCTTTCATGGCAGACGATCTTGAATAAAAGGGAGGGGTATAGAAAACTCTTTGCGGGCTTTAACCCCGCCAAAATAGCAACATTTGGAAAGGCCGAAGTGACAAAGCTTTTAAAAGACCCCTCCATCATACGTAACCGCTTAAAAATTGAAGCGACCATTAATAACGCCAAGCGATTCCTTGAAGTACAAAAGGAATTTGGGAGTTTTTCTGGCTATGTGTGGCAGTTTGTCGGGGGCAAACCCATTGACGGAAAACGAAAGCGCATGAAGGATATACCAGCCGTGACAAAGGAAGCCATACTGTTCGCAAAAGACTTAAAAAAGAGGGGGTTTAAGTTCTTGGGACCCACGACGGTGTACGCCCACATGCAAGCCGTGGGCATGGTCAATGACCATACAACGGATTGCTTTCGCTATACAGAGGTGAAATGTGGATGAGGAATACAAATGAAAGAAAATAAGCTTACTATGAGAATACAAAAGCCTGTGAGAGAGGTTTTTGCCTTTACTATCGATCCCGCCTGTACGCCCCAGTGGATTGAGAAGATTGAGGAGGAGGAAACAAACGAATGGCCTCCGGCTTTGGGGAGTATCTATAAAAATAAGACAAAAAGTGGTAAGCTATCAGAGTACGTGGTTACGGATTTCACAAAGGATCATAGTTTTGAGCTCACCTCAAGGGATGGTAATTACCACGTGCGTTATGCCTATGGTGAGATTAAGCCAGACGTTACTGCCTTAGAATATCATAATGGGTAGATAAGGGCGAACTTGAAAATCCCTTTGCGAAGGACGTTTTAAGAAAACTTAAATTTGTTCTTGAACATGGAGGAGGAAGCCACAAAAAATCCTGATTTAACGAAGATAGCCTTAGCCATTGGGGTTATTGCGGCGTTAATTAGTTAGCTTTAAGGTAAACCACTGGTTTGACCAGTGGACTCAAAGGGTT
>CAYTEF010000038.1:0-8037 GCA_964436845.1 uncultured Candidatus Saccharibacteria bacterium | reverse complement strand
GGAGGCTTTCAGCCTCCCTCATAATCTATCGCCTTTCAGGCGATAGTGGTTTAATTGTCCACCGCCACCGGGATTCGAACCCGGGTTCTAGCGTTGAGAACGCTATGTCCTAGACCAGGCTAGACGATGGCGGCCTCTCCTTCGCTCCAATCACGTTGGAGCTTCGGAAGGGCAAGTACTTTGGATAATAAACTACTTGTCCTTCCGAAACTCAAATGCAAATTGAGTGAAGGAGGAGACGATGGCGGCAAGTATTTTACATTGTATATAATTTTTGCGTATTCCGCAACAGGGCTATAAAAAACAAAGCCCTTATGATTGGACATAAGGGGCTCAAAGAGCAAGGAAAGTAGGGTCTAGGCACCCTACAACAGCACATCTTGGCTAGAGCTACCCTCCTTGCTCTGTCGCCGGTACTCGTGAGGGAGGCGTGGGGTTTTCACGAGTACCATGCCGCGATAATATTATCTTAGCGCTACCATTTTTATTGTCAAGAGTATAAGTTAGTGCTATGCTTTTACTATATGTCGCTTGTTAAAGTGAATGATTTGGTTACGCGCTATAAGGTGGCGGGCAAGGGCAGGCCTCTCCTTTTTTTGCATGGGTGGGGAGGGTCGTCGGAAAGTTTTTTGTCTTTGCAAAAAATGCTTTCCCATCACTTTAAAACCATTTCCCTTGACTTGCCCGGTTTTGGCGAAACCGACTTTCCCTCAAAGCCGTGGACGCTTGAAGGGTATAAAGAGTTTATCCGTGCGTTCGCAGAGAAACTCGGGCTTAAAGAGTATTATATTGCGGGTCATTCGTTTGGCGGGCGCATTGCCATTTTTCTTGCCGCAACAAACGAAGCAAATCTTAAAGGTTTGATTCTCATCGCTTCAGCGGGCATAAAGCATAAAAAATCAGCAGAGGAGAATGTCGCGGGCTTTGTGGCAAAAATAGGAAGGCGCGTCATGTCGCTTCCGCTCATTAACCGCCTTGAAGCGCCGGCGCGCTATGTATTCTATAAACTTATCCGCCGCCAGGATTACTATTTAGCAAAAGGAGTAATGAAAGAAACCATGCAAAATATCATTAAAAAAGATCTCACTCCTCTTCTCTCGCAGATTATCCTTCCCACGCTCATTCTCTGGGGAGACGCCGATGGCATTACCCCGATAGAAGATGCCTACACCATGGAGCGCGAAATCCCAAACGCAAAATTAGTTATACTAAAAGGCGGCTCACATTACCTTCCGCGCAGGAATGCCCGCGAGCTCGCCTCCCACATTAAATCGTTTCTTCAATGATTTTCATTTTTGCGTCGTTATTTTTTTTGTGGCTTATTGTCTTTCTCCAAAGAAGTGCTTACTACCTTTACCTTTGGCAGGTGAAGGAGTACCGCTTTGACCGAATGCTCGCCCAGCTTGAGGAGCCCTTTGGACTTTCCCTTATCGCCGGAAGGAGTTTTTATCTTAAACTTTTTCTCATTTTGCTTTTTCTCTTTTTCGGTGGTCTTTACGCCCTCCTCTCTTTATTACTGCTTCTTCTATATTCCGCTGAAGTGATTCTCACTGCGTTTCGCGCGGGAAAGGGAAATTTGAGGTTTCCCGATATAACGCCAAAAACGAGCGCCATGTTTCTTTTGATTGTGGTAACGCCGTTCTTCCTTGCTTCTCCTTTTTCCTACGCCACCTACATTAGTTTTATCATTTACCTTTTGATCATTGACGCCTTTACCTTTGCCCTCGTGAGCTTTTGGGTATTATTTTTTAAACCCTTTACGTTTTTTGCCAAGCAGATGATTGTGGCACGCGCGAAAAGGAAGCGAAACAATTTAAAAAATCTCATCGCCGTAGGCATTACCGGAAGTTACGGTAAAACAAGTACCAAAGAAATATTGGCATATATTTTATCTTCTCGCTACAAGACGGCAAAGACAAAAGAACACCAGAATACAGAGATTGGTTCAGCTCGGGCAATTTTGGATATGTCCCCTGATACGCAAATACTGGTTGCCGAAATGGCGGCGTATAAAAAAGGAGACATTGAAGAAATTTCCCACATAGTTAAGCCCGACATTGGCATCATTACCGCAATCGGGCCACAGCACTTGGCACTTTTTGGGAGTATGGAAAGAATCATTGAAACAAAATTTGAACTTGCCCGCGCGTTGCCAAAAAATGGCACACTAATAGTGAACTGGGACAACGAATATATAAGAAGAACGTTTCAAGTTTCAAGTTTCAAGTTTCAAGTTTTCAAGTGTTCTCTTAAAGATAAAACAGCCGATATCTATGCTTCTGACATCAAAATATATCCGGAACGGTTAACCTTTGTGATTCACCACCAAGAAGAAAAAGAAAAGTGCGAGGTTAATCTTTTGGGGAAGCATAATATATCAAATATTCTTGCGGCAGCAGGCGCGGCAATAACACGGGGCATGACGCTAAAGGAAATAGCCCTTGCCGTAAAAACGCTTTCACCCATGCCCCGCACCATGACACTTCGCAAGGGCAAAAAAGGTGTTACCTTTATTGATGATACGTATAATTCCTCCGCAGGAGGGATCAGGGCGGCGCTTGAATATTTAACAGTATATAAAAAGGAGCGGCGCATTGTCATCATGCCTTCCATTATTGAGCTTGGCGAGAAAGGGTACGTGTTGCATGAGGAATTGGGACAGGAAATGGCAAAGGTATGCGACTATGCCTTTATTACGGATGCCAAATTCAAGGAAGCGATGACGCGCGGCTGGAAATCAATAAAGGGGGATGAGGAAAATCTCCACTTTCACGATAACCCGATGCGCTTGGCAGAAGAAGCCGAAAAAAACATTACCGAAGAAAGCGCAGTCCTCTTTGAAGGGAGGATACCGCCCCAGGTGATGCATTACCTTTTCCATCCTTTAGAAACATAGTCATGAAGTTAATTTCCATTTCACTCTCTCCGAACGTATTTCCCGAAGACATTGACGCGGCAAAAACGATGTTTAGCCACCCTTTGCTCTGGCGGGAAGGAAAAGACATCGCCGCGTTTGAAAACGGTTTGGTTGCATATTTTGGAAGTCCGACTTCTAAAAATATCTATACGTTTAACTCCGGGCGGTCAGCACTCTTGAGCCTCTTACGGGCGTTTGGAATTGGCAAGGGCGACGAAGTATTGTTGCAGGCGTTTACCTGCAACGCCGTACCGAATCCCGTCATTTGGGCGGGGGCAAGGCCAGTCTATGTTGATGTCAAAGAAGCGACATTCAATATGGACGCAAGCGATGCGGTGGAAAAGATTAACAGGAAAACTAAAGCAATCATTGTCCAGCACACGTTTGGATTATCAGCCGACATGGATACGATACTTACCATTGCGAAAAAACATAAACTCATTGTCATTGAGGACTGCGCGCACGCGCTGGGCGCAGAATATAAAGGCAAAAAGGTAGGCACATTGGGAGACGCGGCATTTTTCAGCTTCGGGCGAGACAAGGTGATTTCCTCGGTGTATGGGGGAGCGGCTTTTATAAGTTCAAGGTTAAAAGTTAAAAGTGAAAAGTTGGATGAAATATATCAAACACTGCCTTACCCTTCGGCACGATGGGTGAGGCAGCAATTGCGACATCCTTTGCTAATGAATGAATTGGTAAAGTGGTACAACGTTCCATTTACCAATCATGGCGTCGGAAAACTCCTTTTACAGGCGTTTCAGCTTTCGCGCCTTGTATCAAAAGCAGTGCACTGGAAAGAGAAACAAGGGCTAAAGCCCGATTACTTTCCCGCGCACATGCCCAACGCGTTTGCCTATTTGGCATTAAAGCAGTTTGAACGATTAGACGAATTCAATGCTCACCGACGGCAATTGGCAGGGTTTTACCATAAAGAGCTACAAGCTACAAGCTACAAGCTACAACCCTTGACCGAAGGCCATATCTATTTGCGCTATCCCGTTTGGCACAAAAACGCAGGAGAGATTATTCAAAAAGCAAAAATGGCGGGCATACTTTTAGGCGATTGGTATAATTCACCGGTAGCTCCCGACGATACAAACCTTGAAAAGATGCACTATAAAAAGGGAAGTTGCCCAGTTGCAGAAAAAGTTTCGCGTGAAATTTTCAACTTACCGACCAATCCAAATTTATCCATAGAAGAAGCAAAACGAGTTGTGAAATTTTTAAAAACGATTGAAATATGAAGAGTTTCACCGTCAATTATATATTCGAAAAAGGTTCGAGCTCCCTGAATGAAGATAATCTCCTTATCAAAAAGAGCATATTTGGAGTATTCGATGGTGCTTCGAGTCTTACCCCTTGGCGAGACAAGAAAGGAAGGTCAGGAGCATTCCTCGCCTCTTTTATTGCAAAGAATGCATTTGAAAAAGTTGATAAGCCATTATTGGCATTAGCCCGAGAAGCAAATTTACGCATAAGGAGCGAAATGGAGAAGGCAGGAATTGGCATCTCAAGGAAGGTAAATTTATGGAGTACCACTTGCGCAGCGGTGAAAATTGGGAATAATTTTTTCGACTGGGTGCAAACGGGAGATAGCCTTATTCTCCTGATTGATGAGGACAATTCGTATAAACTTCTAGTTGAGGATTACGACCATGACGAAGAGGTATTAACGCTCTGGAAAAAGTTAGCAGATAAAAAGATGAAAAATATTAGAGAATTTTTAAACGAAGAGGTAATAAAAATTAGAGAAAAAATGAACGTTACCTACGGAATGATTAACGGAGAAGACTCGGCTCTTAGTTTTCTGAATAAAGGACGAGAAAGTTTGAAGTATATTAGACACATTCTTCTGTTTACCGATGGACTGTTTATTCCTAAAGAGAGCCCAAAGACCAAAGACGATTTTAATACATTCATAAGACTTTTCCTGGAAGGAGGTCTGGCGAAAGTCAAGCGCTATGTAAGGAGTATTGAAAAGAGTGATCCAGATTGTTGGAAATATCCTCGGTATAAACAATATGATGATATCGCTGCTATTTCTCTCTCTTTTGACTGAATTCATTTTAATCGTAGGTATGAAGATCGAAAAGAAAATTTGGCCTAAATATTTTCAGATGGTTCTCGATGGAGTTAAAAAATATGAGTTGCGATTGGCTGATTTTAAGTGCAAGCCGGGAGATGAGCTAATACTAAAAGAATGGGATCCGAAGGAAAAACAATATACCGGCCGAGAAATTACAAAGAAAGTAACGATGGTATTCAAAATAAAAGACCAAGAATTCTGGCCAAAAGAGGAAGTAGAGAAGTACGGCTTTCAGATTATTTCTTTTGAATGATATGAGCTACCTTTCTTTTTTCCGAAGATAATCTCCCAAAATACTACACCCTAAACGCTATACAAATGAAGCCGATTACGAAACAGACATACAAGCTCTTTTGGCGGCATGCGCGCAACTATAAAGGAGCGCTCTTTTTGATGGTTGTTACCACCATTGGTACTACGTTCCTCCATCTTTTGGTACCCCTCTATTACAAAAAATTTCTTGATGTTCTTACAAATTCTGGTTTACGAATAAGTGAGGAGCTTTTGCAAAATCTCACCAATATCATTATTTTCATTTTCCTCCTCCACGCCATCGCTTGGGTGCTCTACCGCGTCTCCTTTTTTTCCATTGGGTATTTCCAGACAAGAGTATTTGCAGATCTTGCGAATACCTCATTTGAATATCTCCACCAGCATTCGCATCGTTTTTTCATCAATCGTTTTGTGGGAGCGCTGGTGAGAAAAGTGAATCGCTTGCTAGACGCATTTGACGGGATCTCTGACCGGCTTTATTGGGACCTTCTCCCTCTTACCCTGCGGATCGCGGGTGTTTTAATTGTACTGTTTTATAGAAATACGATTTTGGGGAGCATATTACTCGGATGGATAATCATATACCTCATCACTAATTACTTCTTTACCCTATACAAATTCAAGTATGATGAGGAGAGAGCACGGGTGGATACGGAGGTTACCGCTCGCTTAGCAGATACGATAACAAATAATGCCAACATTAAATTGTTTAGCGGCTTTCGCTTTGAATTTGAAGCATTTCGCAATATTACGGAGAAGCAGCGTAAGATAACGAAGTTCAACTGGGATTTGACCGGGTATATGGAAGCGGTGCAGGCAGGACTTATGATTGCCTTGGAATTCCTGCTCTTTTATTTTGCTATTCGTTTTTGGGCGCGGGGATTGCTCACGGTAGGGGATTTCATTCTCATTCAAGCATATCTTTTGGATATATTTGGCAGGCTATGGGATTTTGGCAGATTTTTCCGTGATATGTACCGCCATTTAGCGGACGCCCAAGAGATGGTGGAAATCCTCAATAGCCCCCATGAGATTCAGGATAAGCCACTTGCGAAAGAACTTGTCGTGACTAATGGAGAGGTTGCGTTTCAGAATGTTGATTTTACCTACACAAAGACACGCGAAGTCATCCGAAATTTTAGCTTGCACATTAATGCAGGAGAGAAAATTGGTCTCGTTGGTCCATCGGGCGCCGGGAAATCGACCTTAGTTGCTCTTCTCCTTCGCTTTTTTGACCTGCAGTCTGGGGGAATTTATATTGATGGGGAAAATATTGCTGATGTCACCCAAGAATCCTTGCGTCGTCATATTGCAATGGTGCCGCAAGATCCTATTTTATTTCACCGCTCCCTCATGGAGAATATTCGCTATGGAAGGCATGGGGCTTTAGATGAGGAAGTGAAAGAGGCCGCGCGCCTTGCACATTGCGATTGAATTTATTGAAAAATTGCCGGACAAATACCATACATTTGTCGGCGAGCGGGGGATTAAGCTTTCGGGCGGAGAAAGACAGCGCGTCGCCATTGCCAGGGCGATAGTAAAAAATGCCCCCATTTTGCTCTTAGATGAGGCAACGTCAAGTTTAGACTCCCATTCAGAGGCGATGATACAGGATGCGCTTTCCACCCTCATGAAGGGCAAAACGACTATTGTCATCGCACACCGGCTCTCAACCATTATGAAAATGGATAGAATTTTAGTCTTGCGCGAAGGAAGAATTGAAGAAGTGGGAACGCACCAGGAGTTAGTGGCAAAGCCAAGCGGGCTTTACAAGTCCTTATGGGAACTTCAAGCCGGCGGCTTCATTATTTGAAATCTTGCGGTAATCTTGTGAAGACGTTACTATAGCCAAAAGCACCATAGTCAAAGGAGGACGCTATGAGACGAATCAGTTTACTGCTCGCTCTTTTTCTATTTGAAGCTTGCTCTTACTCTCGTCAAAGGCCTGATTTGCCATTGGGATTTAACCTTACACTTATCCCCGATTATACCAGAGCTCCGTGGGTGGCGACTTCCCGGGTTACCGAACGATGGGAGGAAAAGCTTACCCTCGGAGAAGAAGACGCGAGAATGTCCCTCGGATATTATAGGGAATACATAAACGAGCTTAACCCCGACGCGAGAATAAGGCTTTATTATCCCTTCTTCTCAAAGGAGCCTTTATTATTATTCTGGGGCGTTGAGGGAGCGGCCGAAGGATGGGCATTTAAGGATGATAGGGGAAATTGGGTAAGATATATCTATGCAGGCTGGCCCGCGTTAAGGGTGGAAGTAGTGGAAGGCCGAGTTAAAAAAATAGCAATTTTTGCCTTCCAAGAGCAAGTAGTTCTTAGAGAATTTGAGAATACCGGCGCTATTCCTTAGCCATATTAGGGCGGTCTAGCGCCGCCTTTATTTATGAGGCTCATTATTTTAGGGCGTGAGAGTATTCCCACGCCCTAGCGTTTTATACCTTTTCAGGGTTTTGCAGGTCAATTAGTTTCTTCCTCTTCAATAGAGGACAATTTAAGACAATACATACGCGCACTACCTTTCCTTCCTTGACTCTTTTGTTAGGCCTTTTTCTACAGAAAAATAACTCATAGCCTTGTCGGTGTATGCGAGTTGACATACATCCTCCTTGAGGGTGCGGACAGATTGTTTTACTATAGCATATTTTTTACGTTTTGCTATAGATCGGATCATCAGGGAGGGCGTTATTGGTGGGGGGTATACTAAGGCAAATGGAACAAGGTTAGAATAGATTACTAATCTTTAATCT
>CAYTEF010000037.1:3958-8284 GCA_964436845.1 uncultured Candidatus Saccharibacteria bacterium | reverse complement strand
TTGGGGCAGTCCTACTCATCAAGCCACCAGCTTGCTGGTGGTGTCTAACTTATAAACCTATGGTTGAAGTAAAAAAGCAGCCAAAAGAGAATATCGGTTCAATGCTCCGGCGTTTTTCAGAACGCATTAAGAAGTCGGGGATTTTGATTGAGGCAAAAGAGTCTCAGTGGCGAAAAAAACCAAAAACGCGCAGGGCAAGGCGTTTGGCAGCAATAGCTCGGGTGAAGCGGCAGATAGAATATAAAGTCAAAGCGCGCCAAGGTATTCAACAATAGTTCATATTAGGTATAATTATGGCTAAAACTATTACAGCCCTTGATCTCGGCTCTTTTGAGACACGAGCAATACTCATAAAGCCTTTGTCGGGTGAACTTCCTCAAGTCATTGGTGTGGGGAAAAGGCCTTCTCGGGGTATTAAAAAAGGATTGGTGGTAGATATCAATGAGGCATCCCAAACGATTCGCGAGGTGTTGGAAATGGTGGCAACAACATCAGGAGACAAGGTAGGCGAATTACTCGTGGCAGTAAATGGGACAAACGTTTCTGGGATGAGCGCCAAAGGCGTTGTGGCAGTTTCCCGGGCTGACAGAGAAATTACCTCCAGCGATGTGGATAGAGCGATTAAGTCCGCTCAGGCAACACTTGCTTCACCAAATCGTGAGATTATTTCTATTCTCCCGCGGGGATTTTGCATTGACAATGAGGAGGGAATCAGAAATCCTATCGGCATGAACGGCATTCGTTTAGAAGCCGACACCATTATCATTTCCGCTTCCTCGCCTTTTTTGCGGAATCTTTCAAAAGCCGTAACTCTTGCGGGACAAAGAATTAGCGAACTCGTGCCCGGTCCCTTAGCATGCGGGGAGGGACTTGTTACCAAGAAGCAAAAAGACTTAGGCGTCGCGGTACTGGATATTGGCTCTGATACGACAAGTGTGGTGGTGTATGAAGATGGAGAAATTTTTCATCTTGATATACTGCCCGTTGGTTCTAACTTAATAACATCTGATATTGCTATTGGCCTACGCATTGATATTGATAGCGCCGAAACAATCAAAATTAAGTATGGAACTGCTATTGCACAGGAAATCCGCAAATCAGAAATTGTGGAGCTTGAGGCTCTGGGACTGGAGGAAGATTTGCGTATCCGCCGTTATGAGGTTGCCCAAATTATTGAAGCACGGACAAAAGAAATTGTGGGGCTTATA
This sequence comes from uncultured Candidatus Saccharibacteria bacterium, assembly GCA_964436845.1. Taxonomy (GTDB): domain Bacteria; phylum Patescibacteriota; class Minisyncoccia; order 2-01-FULL-47-10; family JBBTYX01; genus CAYTEF01. The sequence continues at coordinate 7,076 of CAYTEF010000037.1, read as the reverse complement.
GGGAAAAGCCTTGAAAAGGTGGGAAGGCGCAATTTTCTACCCGCAGGTGTTATATTGGCGGGCGGAGGCTCTAAATTGGAAGGTATAGTTGACTTGGTAAAGGAAGAATTAAAATTGCCCGTGCGGTTGGGATTTCCCGAACAATTTGGCGGCTTGGTAGATGAAGTTCTTGACCCAGCGTTTTCCAAGGCCGCAGGATTGGCAAAGTGGAAATTGAATAGAGAAGAAATGACAGGCGAGGGTGAAGAATTATACGGTAATAAAGTCACCGAAGTCCTCAAGGATTTTTTTCGCAGGATACTACCCTAAATCCTATCCTGTAAAAGAAATACCTAAAAATTTGACACGGTATTTTTTTTTGCTATAATGGATGAAACGTTTGTAGTTTTCTGAAACCCAAAAAAATTGAGTTTCAGAAAATTAAAAACTATTGACTATCCATGCCGCAGATTAAACCAGAAGTAGAATCATTTACCTCAATTAAAGTTGTTGGCGTTGGGGGAGCAGGGGGAAATGCCTTAGATCGGATGATTGAAGTAGGGGTAAGAGGGGTTGATTTTCTTGCGGTCAACACAGACGCGCAAGACCTTCATTATTCAAAAGCACCGGAGAAAGTACATATTGGAAAGACCGTGACAAAGGGACTAGGTGCGGGCATGGACCCTGAACTTGGCAGGCAAGCTGCTGAAGAATCAAAAGACGAAATTGAACGCATTCTTGACGGATCGGACATGGTGTTTATTACGGCAGGCATGGGTGGGGGAACCGGAACGGGTGCCGCACCCGTTATCGCGGAAATTTCCCGTTCGGTCGGAGCGCTCACCATCGCGGTCGTAACTAAGCCTTTTGCTTTTGAGGGATCTCAACGTTCTCAATTGGCACTGGAAGGTTTAGAAGACCTAAAGGGGAATGTGGATACATTAATCACTATTCCCAATGATCGCCTTCTTTCCCTCATTGATAAAAAAACAACGCTTCTTGAGGCGTTTTCAGTGGTGGATGACGTATTGCGCCAAGCGGTACAGGGTATTTCGGATTTAATAACCCTCCCCGGGGTGATTAACGTGGACTTTGCCGATGTTCGCGCAATTATGAAGAATGCGGGCTCTGCGTTAATTGGTATCGGGCGGGGCGTGGGAGAAGATCGTGCCTTAGAAGCCGCGCGTCAAGCGATTAGCTCACCCTTAGTTGAAGTATCTATTGACGGCGCAAGGGGCCTTCTCTTCACCGTTTCTGGCGGAATAGATATTGGCATGGCAGAAATTAACAAAGCAGCAGAAATTATCACGGAAGCCGTTGACCCTGAAGCGAAAATTATTTTTGGCGCAGTACCTGATCCTAATATGCCCAAAGGAGAATTGCGTGTCACCGTTATTGCAACGGGTTTTGATAAGGATCGCGTCATGGAGCGTATGCGCGAGGTGAGGGAAATCTATCGTCCTGAAAGCCAGAAGCATGAAGTCGTAGAAGAAAAACCAAAACACGGACGCATTTCGCTTGAGGTTGAGGAAGAGGAAACCCTTGCGGATCTGGATTTAGAAGAGAAAGAATTAAAAGAGTTTCGCGTGGCATCGGATGATGAAATAGCAATTCCCTCCTTTATTAGGAACAAGATGATGAAAAAATAGGGAAGAAATTTCTCCCGGATGTTTAAAAAACTGCTTACAAGGCAGTTTTTTCATTTTGCTACAATTTTGAGTTATCCACAGTTTCAGGAAGTTAGGGCAACTTAAAAATTTCCTTTAAGAAAATGCAATTAATGGTGGTTAAAAATAATGAATCATTAGTGCTTTCTCCTTTCAGGGGTATGAAAAAAATATAAGATAACCCATCTGTTATAGAGAAAGTAAAAATTTTGCGTTCTTTTTTTCGGGCTGGTATAGTAAGGATACTTAGCGCTAAGCATCGTGTTACTTTTATGATGACAGAAATTAAAACCATTAAAGGAAAGTCAGCAATTATCAAGCGCATCCGCAAGCGTGAGGGCAATATCGTTCCCTTTGATATAAAGCGCATTTCAAATGCCATCTCAAAAGCGATGATTGCGGCAGGAGAGGGAAGTCAAAAAGATGTTGACCATATTACTCGCCACGTCCTTTCCGAACTTTTAACGATTCATTCAAAGACCAAGGATTTTGTTCCCAGCGTGGAACAAATTCAGGATATTGTTGAAGAGCAATTAATTCTTGAGGGTTTTGCGAAAACTGCCAAGGCGTACATTCTTTATAGGAAGGAGAGAGCAGAACTTCGGGAAAAAGGCATTCAGGTCCCTGAGAGCGTTCGCAAGTCGGCCCTTGAAAGTAAGCAATACTTCAGGAATTCACTAGGAGAGTTTATTTACTATCGTACCTATTCTCGCTGGATAGAGGAAGAGGGGCGCAGGGAAACATGGATTGAGAGTGTAGCGCGCTATATTGGCTTTATGAAAGAAAACGTAGGCGCCAAATTATCTGACGCAGAATATGAAGAGATTCGCCAGGCAATACTCAATATGGAGGTGATGCCCTCCATGCGTCTTATGTGGAGCGCGGGCGAGGCGGCGCGAAAGACTAACGTCGCTGGCTATAATTGTTCATTCATAGCTCCTACCAAACTTCGTGATTTTGGCGAAATTATGTACCTTTCCATGTGCGGCACCGGCGTGGGATTTTCTGTGGAAAGTCAAACCGCACAGCAACTTCCTCAGGTAAAACGCCAAATCGGGGAGAAACTTTCCACCCATGTGGTAGATGATAGTAAAGAGGGATGGGCCGATTCCCTCATCTTAGGTCTTACCACGTGGTTTTCAGGGAAAGATGTCAGCTTTGATTATTCGCAGGTTCGGCCGCGCGGTTCTCGCCTCAAAACGATGGGTGGCCAGAGTTCCGGGCCAGAACCATTGCGCGCTCTCTTGGATTTTGCGCGGGAGAAAATTTTGAAGCGCCAGGGCAGGCGGCTTTCCAACATTGATGTACATGATATCATTTGCAAAATTGGCGAGGTGGTAGTCATGGGGGGTGTGCGAAGGAGTGCTTTAATCTCTCTTTCAGATCTTGATGATGCAGAGATGCGTGATGCTAAAAAAGGTCAGTTTTACCTAACCGAACCCCAGCGGAGTATGGCAAATAATTCTGCCGTG
>CAYTEF010000037.1:0-3948 GCA_964436845.1 uncultured Candidatus Saccharibacteria bacterium | reverse complement strand
CCGTGTACCATGAAAAGCCCGGTACTATGGATTTCCTTGATGAGTGGATAGCGCTTGCGAAAAGCGGTTCCGGCGAGCGGGGTATTTTTAACCGCGGGGGATTGGAAAAACAACTTCCTCAGCGGCGGTGGAAAGTGTTTAAAGAATATGCAGAAACAGCGGGTACGAACCCTTGTATCCCTACTGATACATGGATAATGACGTCCAAGGGAGCCCGCCAAGTTAAGGATCTTATTCATATGACGTTTACTGCCCTCGTCAACGGAAAGTCCTACCTTTCTGAAGGATTTTTTAAAACTGGGAGGAAAGAGGTTTTTGAAATTAGAACAAAACGTGGTTTCACCCTGCAAGGCACCGCTGACCATCCCGTCTTGGTAGTTACATATAGAAGTAGAAAAATTTTACGAACCGCGTGGAAAAAAATTCACGATTTATTACCCGGTGACGAAATAGTACTTCATAACCACAAAGATGCCGTTTGGGAGGGAAGAGGGTTAAAAGAGGAAGGGTGGCTTTTGGGAAGCTTATTGGGAGATGGGAATATTCAAAAAAATGGGCAGGCAAACTTAGATTATTGGGGAGAATCCCAGCAGGTCATGATGGAGCGGGCACTGACCTTTACTCGTGCCATGGTTCCTACGAGAAAAGAGTTGCAAGGATTTGTCGGGAAAACAGGATATGGTCGGATACAATCTCGCGGAATAGGCCGGCTCGCTAGTGGTTATGGGATGCAATATAGACATAAACTTCCTACAGAAGCAATTGAGAGGTCCTCTTCGGAGTTTCACATTGGATTTTTACAGGGCTGGTTTGATGCTGATGGTTCAGTGCAGGGGAATCAGGCCAAAGGAATAAGTATTCGTCTTAGTTCCAGCTCTCTTTATTCACTTCAAGTGGCCCAGCGAATGTTGGCACGCCTTGGCATTGTGAGCACATTGTACCAAAACAGGCGGCACGCCGGTCTTCGCCTTCTGCCCGATGGAAGAGGCGACAGAAGAGAATATCCTTGTAAAGCTGACCATGAACTTGTTATTAGCGCGCGTAATATAGAAGTTTTTGCGCAGAGAATAAATTTTTCCGATCCCCTTAAAAGAAAAAAGCTCACCGCTCTTCTTAGCAAATATTCCCGTGTTCTTAATAAAGAATTATTTAGCTCTAAGATTGTTAACATCATTTCTGTAGGGATAAAAGACGTATATGACTGTCGGGTCAACGAAGTCCACGCATTTGACGCAAATGGATGTTACATCCATAATTGCGGGGAAATTGTTCTTCGCTCAAAGCAGTTTTGTAATTTAACCGAGGTAGTCGCGCGCGCCACCGATACGCCCGCAACACTTATAAAAAAGGCGAGGATAGCAACGATTCTTGGAACCTATCAGTCAACGCTGACCAAATTTCCCTACCTTTCAAAGGAATGGAAGGAGAATTGCGAAGAAGAGCGGCTTCTAGGAGTCTCCATCACCGGACAGTGGGATTGTCTTGCGGTCAGAAATGCAAAAACATTGCAAAAGATGAAAGAAGAGGCATTACGCGTCAATAAAATCTACGCAAAGCGCTTTGGTATTAACGCTTCTACCTGTATTACGTGCGTAAAGCCATCGGGAACGGTTTCCCAGCTTGTGGATGCCGCATCAGGCATGCATCCGCGCCATTGCCAATACTATATCCGCCGCGTCAGAATTTCTGCGACGGATAGTTTATTTAAAATGTTAAAGGATCAGGGAGTACCTTACCACCCTGAAGTGGGGCAGACGATGGCCGATGCCTCCACATATGTATTGGAATTTCCGGTAAAAGCGCCGGACGGAGGCATTTTTAGAGATCATCGATCCGCCATTGAACAGCTTACCTACTGGAAGCTCGTAAAGGAAAATTACACCGAACATAATCCTTCCGTAACCATCTCAATAGGGGAGGACGAATGGATTAAGGTTGCTAATTGGCTCTATGAAAACTGGGAAATGCTTGGCGGACTTTCTTTCTTGCCGCGCACCAATCATGTGTATCGCTTAGCCCCTTACGAGGAGATTACCAAAGCACAGTACGAGGAACTAATGAAGCGTTTTGCCGGAATTGACTACTCAAAGATTGTTACTTACGAGAAAATAGATGAAACTCAGGGGGCAAAGGAATTGGCATGCGTGGCAGGGGTGTGCGAGATATGAGAGTAGGGAGGCATGAAAAGGTAATACTTTTGCTGATCGTTTTACTTATCGTTCTTGATTTTGCAAACAAGCCGCTCTGCGCGGTTTGTTTTTTTGGCCCTGAGACAGATGAATTTATTGAGCATCCTAAGGAATATATATTTGAAGGATTAGTTGGAAGCGAGCCTGAGCGAAGAGAAAAGAATATCAAAGTAACGCTTAAGACAAGAGAGGGGAATATCCTTTTATTTCTCAATCGCTATGAAGATATTTCTTATGGGGACTTTATAAGCGTTGAAGGCGAAATTGTAAAGCCCGAGGTACTTGGCACGTTTAACTACCCTGCTTACCTTTTGCGGCAGGGGATTCAGGGAGTGAGCTATTATCCTAAGATTACCTTGATTGAGAAACATAGGGGGTCATTTTTTTGGGCTTTTTTATATAGCATAAAGGATTGGATGCGCACACCTATACTTGAAGGCCTTGGTGAACCCCACGCATCGCTCATTTTGGCCATGACCGTGGGGGACGACTGGCGCATATCGCCGGAGTTTAGAGAGCTCCTTAGTCGTTCAGGTACTGCCCATATTTCCTCAATTTCCGGGCTCCACATGACTATTATTATTGCTATTTCCTTTATCATTTTCATTCTCATTGGATTTTCTCGGCCCATTGCCACCATTGCGACATTTTTCTTCATAAGTTTCTATATCCTTCTTGTCGGGTTTCCCGCTTCTGCGATTCGTTCAGGCATTATGGGAATGCTTCTATTGGCAGCCTACCTCTTAGGAAGGCTTAATAGATTTTTTTATTCACTTTTGCTTGCGGCGTTTTTCATGCTCTTGTGGGATATTAATTATTTCTTTGACGTAGGTTTTCAGCTTTCCTTTTCCGCTATGGCGGCATTAGCCCTTCTCTACCAGCCCTTGCGGAAAAAATTTTATCAATTGCCACGACTCAAGGAGCATTTCCTCTTTGATATTTTTATCGCTTCCCTTGCCATAACGATTATTATATCTCCCATTCTTTTTTACCACTTTGGAACAATTTCCGTTGTTTCGCCCATCGCTAATATGGCAATACTTCCGGTTATGCCCCTTACTATGATGTTGGCATTTGCCGCAGAGGTAACGGGATTTTTTATCACTCCCTTATGGTTTGCCTTGGAGTATAATGTGAGGGTGATTTCGTTTTTTGGGTCAATTTAAAATCAAGTCCTCCTCTATTTGAAGCTTTTCATTAAGGAGGACTTAAATATGCAAGTGAATATTGAAAAGTTTTTGAAATACGACAAAAAAACGCGCGTGGGGATTTTTTCGCTTGCTCTTTTTTTGACAATACTTTCGCTCGTATTTTTAAGTCAATACTTCCGCCCGGCGCTTTTGAAGATGAGCTTTTACGATGTGGGCCAGGGGAATGCCGTATTTATTGAAACACCCCAGCGCTACCAAGTGTTAGTTGACGGAGGACCGGGGGCAAGGGTGACAGAGGAAATTGGAGGAGACATGCCTTTTTATGACAGGACGATTGATTTGGTCGTTGCTACCCACCTTGACGCAGATCATATCGGAGGGCTCGCTGATATTCTTGATCGTTATAAGGTGGCAGGAATACTTTTGCCCGGGCGCAAGGCGAATACTAGGCTTGCCCAGCGTTTCCTAAATGCCGTGAGAAGGGAGGGATCAGTGGTCAAGGAAGGGGTGCGCTCTTCAAAGATTCAAAAAATTGAATTGCCTGGAGGGGTGGAATTTGAAATTTTGAATCCTTTAGAAGGGAAGAGTTACAAAAATGACAATGACGC
>CAYTEF010000036.1:0-8868 GCA_964436845.1 uncultured Candidatus Saccharibacteria bacterium | reverse complement strand
TGTCGGGAATGTTCTTGTCTGGGTTGACGTTGGGATTGTTCGTACATGGCGTCCATTCGTCCAGTCGTTGGATGGCGTTGCATCATCCGCTCCGTTAACGGTTCCAGCGGTTTGATTATGCGGAATTGCGGATTGGTCTGACCAGATGAAGTTGAATGCCGCGCTATTATCGGCGTCGTTGCCGACATCCAATACCGCATCCAGGTCATCAATCTGCTGTGCCGCTGCCAATGGACCTAATTCACCGGTTACCACTGCCGTATCGCCAAGAAGTCTTGTGGAAAGGGTCTCTCCCGAAGAAGCGCTTGCTACTATTGCTTGGAATATATACGTCTTTGAAGCACCTGCTGTAATGGATTCTTCGGAGTTAAAGGTTATATCAGTGGTATATGTATTGCTGCTAAGGCTACTCGTAGAGCTCGCCGCAATATCCGTGGAAACTCCGCTTTCCTGAAGCGCAACGGTCGCAATTGTCACGTCTCCGCTCCTTACCGTTTCAAGCGTGAAGTGCTTGAGAGAAATGTCATTATTCAAAGCCGTTACTTTGAATTTCATGAGCTTTTGCGTTCCATTCGTCAGGGCTGCGGTTGTATCAGAATCTGATACCAATTCCACCAGCGGCTTACCTTTGCGCACCACTACGTCGTTGCCAGCGGTATCGTCACCAAGATCAGTGAGGACTGTGCTGCTTGTTCCCGTACCGCGGGCTTCGGCATTGGTCTCTGCTTCCAGATCAACACTAAACTCATCACCAGAATCCGCTCCGCCAGAAATGGTTTGCATATCTGCTTTTACCGTGAGGGTACGAGAACCATCTTTTGGCACAGTAAATCCGGTAATAGTATTGAAGTCCGAGTATGCATCAGTCGTACCGGCAGCTGTTTCTGGTGTCAAAGAGTTTGGACCAGCGACCAAAGTACCATCCTGATCATAGAGGTATAGAGCCGTAATACTATCAGCTACGTCAGCATCTGCGTCAGCAGAGATGACATTAAGTCGCAACTTGCTGATCCTTAATTCTTCATTCTGTGCGGTGAACTTAAACTTGGAAAGGGTCAACTTGGAAAGCGCTGCTTCTACGATGCGAGAATCCGTAAAACCTGTTTCAGTAGGCGCTGCGGCAACGCTTAAGGTTCCCGTGTTATCAATCGTGATGATGCGACTTGGGCTTGTGCCGCCGTTGACCGCATCCCCTGTTGCCGTTACGGTATTCCCGTCCGGATCAGAAGCGGTAATCTCCTCTGATACGTCAGCGATGTCAATCGCTACCCGCTCCACATTGCTATTCCGGTATGACGATACGGAAATATCTCCATGAACGTTTACCACCTTTGTCGTGCCCGCAGGAATAGTAAGCGTAAGATTATTAAAGGTAGCGGTTCCGTCGGTGGTTGCCGCCGGGCTCTTGTTATCACCAACCTGCGCTCCATCAACTTTCAAGCGCATCTGGGTTACGTCATCCTGACAAGAGGTAGTTCCTCCGGCCGCATCAGTATCTTGACCTTTTATAAAGTCAGTCTGCCCGCTTGCATTAGAGTCGTCAATATAGCAGGTTACCTTAATAGAGGTAATTTTTACGATCTGGCCAACGCCTGCCGCAAAGTTGAATCCAACCATGGGCACGTTACTTGAGCCCTTTACATAGGTTTGACTCGTGGGGCTCGTAGCAAGCGAGATGGTCAACCCCGCTACGCGGACCGTCATGTTATTGCCTACCACGTTAGAGCCCGGAACAATATCGGCTGCCACAAGGAAGGTATTGTTCTGCAAGTTCTTTACCTGACTGGCAAGCGACGATACCTGAATCGTCGCGCGAATCGTGTCGCCATCGGTTACATCGGCATTATTCGCCACATCCAGGGTAACCTTAAAGTTCCTTATCTTATTCGGCTGCAAGAGAATGTCTTCCGGAAAGGTGAGGGTCTGGGTTGTTGCAGAACCGGTGCCCGATACATCCTGCGGACCCCACACAACAGTATTGGAATCAGTATCCCAAATCTTAATATCGGTGTAGTTAGGGGTTGTGCCATCATTTAAGTCCGTCGTGGTCGCGCTGGAGCTGTCAATGATAAGGGCAATCTGGCGCACTTCCACCTCTACCTGCGCGGTCATGGAGAAGGTATAAATATCAATATCTTTTCCATTCTTTGCAATATCCTTTGCCGCTGGTCCGTTAAAGACGATCGTTAACTGACCTACCTGTACGGTTGTCCAGGACGCGTCAGTACCATCGTTTGAGCCGTTATCATAGGCGCCGCTCGTTACGCGAACGCCAAATCCATAGGTCTGGCCAACTGCCAAGAGATCTGCGCTATTTTCAAGATACATGCGAATCGTGTCCGCTCCTTTCACTCCGCCGCCGATATCAGCATAGACCGAATAGGTCTTTGCATTCCCCTTCTCAAGGAGCAGCGGACTTGCCAGCTCAAACACTGCCTGATCTTTGCTGTTCAAGCCGGAAGCGCTTGCTATCGTAGTATTCGTCGCGCGATCCTTTAGCATGAAGTTGGTGAGTTCAGAACGGGTGGCATTTCCTGCGTTGGTGAGAATAAGTCTTGTCAATTTCACATCTTCCGTAGAGCCAACAGTCAATTGGAATTGGGCAACTTCAGCACCCTTCTCTCCTACCTTTGGATTAGTAAGGGTACCGTTTTTGGCAATCGTAATGGTGCCGCCTGCAATACTTGCGATGGTCATCGCATTACCACTTGCTTTTCCGGTTGCCGCTGTTCCAGAAACCGTCACGTCTGAAACACTAAATACATGGACATTCCCCGAGGTTGCGGTTGCGGCAAGGTCGCCAACGACATCCAGCGTCACTGATCCGCCTGCGGGAATTTTTACGCTCAAGCCGGAGAATACCGCGTTATGCGTGGATGAATTTACTGATCGGCCGCTTGTTAAACGCATGCCTCCCTGGAAGAGGTACACATTAGAAAAGTCTGCTGTTGCTCCCGGACCTTCTCTCTTTGCGGTGACACTCGTTATGCTCACCTCATTGCTCGTGCCATTTCCAACCATAAATTTAAGGAAGGAAACGCCGGTCGCGCCAATCGGAAGAACTGCTGCTGCTGGCGTATCGGAAGCCAAAGAAATATTAATGCTTCCTGCCGGAGGAGGCGTCACCACTGGACCATCATCTACGGTTATATCAGAGCCTACCGTGTAGTATGCACCTTCCGTTGTATTAACGATAAACACCTGATTCCAGTTATATCCTTTTTGCACAAACTGCTCGGCGGTCATTCTAAGCCAACGCTTAATGCCATTGGCGTCAACAGAATATACCGGTTCGGTGCCGTATACCCGATAGAGGTCTGACGTCATAAAGGCGTTGACTACATCAGGCGATACATCTTTAATGCTTGCCCAGCTGAAGTGTCCATACATATTGAACACATCGGGGTTAAAAATGTGCCTTTTGTAGCCTTGCTGATTTACGATATACACCTTCCAGCCCTCTGGGGCGGCCAGCGAAGGTGCGCGTATCAAGTCTCCTTCTTTTAACCCATATTGCTCTGGGGTTACTGCTAATACCGGTGTAACCGGTAGTAACAACGTAAGACCCGAGAGCCATACTGTCGTAGTGACAGAAAGGGATACAGAAAGAAACCGTTTAAAGGCTTCTTTAATTTTACTCATAATAGTTAGTGATTGGGCGTTTAGAAGGTAGCGATTAGATGTCTAATAACTAACCCCCTAAACAAATATTAGGATATTAGCCTCTCAAGGAATGAGAGAAAAATAAAAAAATGATTAGTAAGGTAATGAAAATAAAAAATCCGAGGAACAGCGACTACATCCGTCAATTCAGCATTTGGATAATATATGCGATTGTCAACGAACCCTTAAAACAAAGTTATCCACAATTTCTGGTATGACTCCTTTAAGTATAGCAAAAAATCATACTCTTGCAATAGTGTTCTCTTGCAACGTTATCCACACATCATCTCTAAAAATAAGCTTCGTACTTTACATTATAGCAGAAGCGCCTTATGGCGTCAAGAGCTCGCGGCGCCTCTTTTGAGCCACGAATAGCGAGGCCTCTAAAAGACTGTCAAATGTCCCTGCGTCAAACCACTTTCCTTTTGTTTTAACATACCCTAACTGGCCTTTTTTAATGTAGGCGTTGGAAATATCGGTAATTTCGTATTCCCCCCTATCGGAAGGCTTTAAGGACTCAAGAATGGTAAAGAGCTGGCCATCACAGATATACACGTTTGCCTGCACCCAGTGCGAGGTGGGGTGAGGAGGCTTTTCCTCAATGCGAATGATTTGAGAACCTTTCATATATACCACCCCGTAACGCTGGGGATCGTGTACCTTTGTAATCACAATCATGGCACCCTTTTTGAACGTTTTTACTGCGTCCGCGAAACTATCTTCAAAAATGTTATCCCCCCCAAGGATTATGACCGGCTCGCCCTCTTTTACTAAATGCATCGCCTGTAATACCGCGTGCGCCATGCCCAGGGGCTGGTTTTGAATGGCGTAGGTTATCTTCATGCCAAGCTCTTTTCCCTCTCCCACCACGTCAACGAACGCTCCGACACTTTTAGGATCTACCACAATAACCACGTCCGTAATGCCGCTTTTGCGAAGCGTATCCAGCGGATAAAAAATGAGCGGTTTGTCATACACCGGCAAGAGCTCTTTTTTAATTATATAGGTAAAGGGACGAAGTCTTGTTCCCCTTCCTCCTGCTAAAACAATGCCTTTCATTGGTTTTAATTTAATGGGATATTTTCTTATATTCCTCTGCCACAATCATGTTCGCCCTTAGGAGCTCGTCAAACGATGTTCCCGCGTCCACCCACCAGTCATCCAGAATTTCGCACGTCATAGTACCTTCCTTTACATATCTATTGTTTAAGTCTGTCACTTCCACCTCTCCCCGTGATGAGGGCTTTAAATGCCTGATAAAATCAAACGCGCGTTCGTCATACATGAAAATGCCGATTTGAGCAAGGGAGGATTTGGGATGTTTGGGCTTTTCCTCAATGGAACGGACGTTTCCCTTTTTATCCAGCTCAATGACTCCATACTGCGCGCATTTTTCCATCTCCTTGCCAAAAATTTTGGCACCCTTCTTTTGCTTTTCAAAAGACTCTACCGCCTTTCGCAAATTATACTTAAAAATATTGTCTCCTAAAATAACAAGTATTTTGCCCTTATCCGCAAAGTCCTTTGCAAGACCAATTGCTTGAGCAATACCCCCTGCTTCCTCCTGAATCTCATAGGAAAGGCGCAAGCCAAAATCCTTGCCCGACTTTAACAAATTAAGAAAATGCCCCGCGTGGTTAGGTCCGGTAACGAGTAACACATCCTTAATGCCCGCGCGCGCCATTGCCTCTAAAGGATAAAATATGAGCGGTTTATTATAAATAGGCAGGAGATGTTTATTTGTGACGAGCGTTAACGGACGGAGGCGCGTTGCCTTGCCGCCGGCTAAAATAACCCCTTTCATAGTGATAAATTCGAATTTTCTTTCATCTCCCCTATTTAAAGATTCCCATATTGTCTCTGGTAGTATTCTTGAAATTCGCGTGACCGTTTAATGCTCTCCCACCACGATCTATTCTTTTTATACCATTCAATGGTTTCTTTCAAGCCCCGCTCAAAGGAATATTTGGGGGTAAACCCCAACTTTTTCATTTTTGACCAGTTTAACGCGTAGCGAAGGTCGTGGCCAGGCCGATCGGTCACATTAACAATAGAGGCGTTATCTTTCCCCAACTGCTGAATAATGAATGTCGCAATCTCCCAATTTTCCTTTTCATGGCTTGTTCCTATATTATACACTTCGCCCGGCACTCCCTTTTGTATGATTAAATCAAGGGCCCGTGAAACATCTTCCACATAAATCCACTCGCGTGCGTTCCTTCCATTGCCATAGAGCGGCACCTTTTTATTGTCCAAAAGGTTGGTAATAAAAAGCGGAATAAACTTTTCCGGATACTGCCACGGCCCAAAAAAATTACAAAAATGCGTAACGATAATAGGCAGCTGATATGTTTTATTATACGCCCGACATAATAAATCCCCTCCTGCCTTGGACGCCGAGTAGGGGCTATTGGGCTTAAAAGGACTTTCTTCAGTGAATTTTCCCTTCTCAATGGAACCATAAACCTCATCCGTGGAAATTTTAATAAAAAGCTTTACCGAAAACCTTCGCGCCGCTTCTAGAAGGGTATACGTTCCAATGACATCGGTTTTTACAAAACTGCCCGGCTCTAAAATGGACCTGTCCACATGGGTCTGCGCGGCAAAGTCCACAATAACGGCGGGTTTAAGCTTTTTAAAAAGTTTATCAATAAAGGGAGCGTCAGCAATATCTCCTTCTAAAAAAAGATACCGATTGCCAAACTCTTTTATCACGTCTTTTAAGCGTTCAGGGCTTGCCGCATAGGTTAACTTATCAAGATTAACCACCTGCACATCACCATAGTGCAGGAGGAGGTAGCGAATGAAGTGCGAACCCATAAAACCGCTTCCTCCTGTTATCAACACGTTCATGATTTTGATTGCTAAGAGAATTAAAATATTATGAACAAAGTTTAAAAACTCCAAATCTCAATTTTCAAATCCCAAACAAATTCAAATGACCAAAATTCAAAAGCAAGAAACAAGCTACTGAATGGCAAGCACTTGGGACACCTCCGTATCAACGACTTCACCATTAACAATCAATTCACCCTTATCATCAAGCTGATAAAATGGCTCACCTTGTTCTTGAAAAATCCTTTGAATATCGCTTAGTGTAACAACGCTGTTTTCTCCTGAGTCAATATTATAGTAACGATGATACAAAAATTTATCCTCAACAGCACAATCTCCCATGGGATTGACGGTCCAAATCTCGTAAATAAAACCCCTGTTGTTTGGTGTCCAGCGTATGTTGAAGGGTACTCTATTATTAGCTCTTACAACTTCAATAGCGCTTTCTGATTGAATATTGTAAAGGGTAAGAACATAAGGGGGACGTTGTAAGGGACAAGGGTGTCCCCTCTGATCACTTATGATATAGAAATCGCCTTGAGATGGGTGAGAGCTGTTTCCAACGGGTACCTTCTCAACCCTCTCAACAACTCTTTTAGTTAGAGAGTATCGGTGTAAAACGGGTCTGGGCGTCAATTCGCCTTCAGAGGTAAAAAGGTAAAGCGTATCTCCTCGAGAAGAGAAAAATCCGGGAGTAAGTGGTTCTCGTTGATAGATGTCGGCTGTATCTCCTAAAATAGCATCTTCTAAGAGAACGGAAACTTCTTTGTTTCCAACATCAAGAGAATAGATTTTCCCTTCCGCATAAAAGGCGAAAGTATCACTTCCTTTGTCTAACACAAGACCGTGAATAAGGTTTAATGGAGGTGGTTCAATTGTTTTTCCTGCACCAAAAAGCTCTAAGCGCTCTCCTGAAGATAGATCAAACATCGTCAATTTCATGTACTCGCTATCTATTACGAGGAGCTTATCTTGATGCACGATTGCAGGCAAGCGATCACTATACGTACCTTCTCGTTCGATTGCGAAAAGTTTTTCCTGCTCGCCGGTAGTAAGATGAAACCGGTAAATTGGATGGGTGAAGGCGTATCGATCTTCTAACTTCTTGGGAAACTTTGCATAAATTAAGGTGTCCTTGATCTTTACTGCTTCCTTATCTACTTCGGGTGGAGATGCAGGATCAGATGGTGGGGGTAAAACCAAGGGTGATGGTTCCTGCTGCGATAGCATAACATACCCTCCTATTCCGAGGAGAAAAACAACTACTACCCCTAATGTAATGATAATACTTCTTAACGCTGTTTTATTCATGTTAATTGGAATTATTTGTTATTTTATCACCAACTCTCCTTTCTTTTCCTCCACTTTGACGCTCTGACCCTGCTTAATGCTTCCCGAAACAAGACGCTTTGCCAGTTCATTTAAAATGCGCCGTTCAATAATGCGTTTTAAAGGACGGGCACCGTAATGCGGATCATACCCAATGGAAGCAAGAACTTCTTTTGCCTTTTGAGAAACCTTAAGGGAAATTTCCTGCGCCGCAAGGCGTTTTTGCACTTCCTCTAACTGCAAATCCACGATCTTTCTTATATCTTTATGGTTTAAAGGATCAAACATCACTACCTCGTCAATACGGTTTAAAAATTCAGGCTTAAATGTCTGGCGCAGTTCTTCCATTATTTTCTGATCTATGCCCTTTTCTTCTTCTTGCCCTGCTTCAAAGCCCATATGAGCTTTTTTGCCATAAAGCTCTGATCCCAGGTTTGAGGTCATGATTAAAACCGCATTGGTAAAGTCAACTCTCCTGCCCTTGCCATCGGTTAAGCGGCCGTCATCCATCACTTGCAGGAGCGTATTAAAAATTTCCGGGTGCGCTTTTTCAATTTCGTCAAAGAGAATAACCGCGTATGGCTTTCGCCTCACCGCTTCGGTTAACTGTCCCCCTTCTTCATGTCCGACGTAGCCCGGAGGGGCGCCGATTAAGCGCGCGACGCTATGCTTTTCGGTGTATTCCGACATATCCAGGCGGATCAAATCTTTTTGAGACCCAAATAAGAATTCGGCTAACGCTTTTGCAAGCTCGGTTTTCCCTACTCCGGTAGGACCAATGAAGATAAAGGTGCCAATGGGCCTGTTGGGCGCGGAAAGCCCGGAACGCGACCGCCTGATGGCATCCGACACCACTTTTACCGCCTTTTCCTGCCCCACCACACGTTTTGAGATAATATCTTCCATCAAAGCGTATTTTAAGGCTTCCTCTTCTAAAAGCTGGGTGACCGGAATGCCGGTCCAGCGGGAGACAACTTGCGCGATATCGCGCGCGTCAACCTCCTGACGCAGGAGCCGCGTTTTTTTCTCAACATTTATCCA
>CAYTEF010000035.1:0-8992 GCA_964436845.1 uncultured Candidatus Saccharibacteria bacterium | reverse complement strand
TTTTAATCGTTCCCCAATTGAGATGGTATTTTTTAGACAGGGAATAGACGCTCTCCTTGGAACGTTTAATTTCTTCCCTTATGGCTAATGTTGTTCTTGCATTCCTATGGAGTTTTATGTGCATACGTTCTGAATACTATCACAGAACGTATCGTTATTCAACAACTATTTAATCACGGGACAAGAAGCGGCGCTAAACTCAACTCACGCTGAATTATTAAGAAGATATAAAACCTACATTGGGGAAGGGAGTTTAGTCTTTGATAAGAATCCTTTTAACACTAACCACCCATCTTTAGTTATTGCTGACTTTCGTGCCCGATCCGGGTCTAATATAAAACTAATCAATTACAACATCCAAGAGCGCTTTATGCAGATATTAAAAAAACTTGCTGACTATCAACTTGAAGAATTTAAACGAATAAAAGATATAAGAAATTTCCGTTCGAAAAAAAATCGTCAAATCAGGCAAGATTTTTTGGCTACTAATACGGTAAACATCTTTGAATTTTTCTATTGGTATCGGATTAAAGCGAACTATCGAGATTTAGAATTTTTGAATCAAGAGATTAGTGATGAAGAATTTAGTGATTTTTATCAAAACTATTACCAACTGGCGGTATCTTTTTACAAATGTTTTAGAGAACTGATTAACGAACTATCACAGAAACGATTTGGGAGGTTACTCATTGCTTAAAGCCATGCCTCGAAACCTTAATGAGAATTCATCAACCAACCAGCTGGTGATTGAGTGGTTGAAGAAGTTTTAGTACGCCCTGGCCAATAAAAAACTAGGAGAGATTTATGGCTGAATATATTAAAATCAATACGGATAAGCAGTCAACAATGGCAGAAGAGATGGGCCACCCAATGGGGGAGGCCTCTATTAGAATTTTTTGTGCTTCTGATTTAGGGCTTTTATACTTTCGCGACGAAATTATCGAAAAAGATAACCGGATTAAGATTTATGAGATACCTACAATTGAGCAGGGGGGTGGCCCTGAGATTCCCACGCTATTGGGGTATATTTTAACTGGCCTAATCGTTTCCTTCGCTCTAGTGTCTAAGGGATTTTTTGATGAGCTTGGTAAGGCCTTAGCGCAAAGCATAGTGAGAAAATTTGAATCTCTTAAACGACCCGGGGCAATCTATATCATGCTATATGACCATGGAGAATATGAAATTTCATTGTTTGTTCCCTCGGGGATGCGTGAAGATGAATGTGATGTACTAGCAAAAAAAATTAATGAATATTTGAAGGAACTATCTTCAACAGAAAAATTAATTAAAATTTATCTCACATTTGATAGGACAACTAAAGAGATTGTAGTTATTTCTGATCTTCCGGGGTGAACCGAAGCACGAGATATATTCCCTTTCCTACTTTCTCCCGGGCTCATTTAGGAGAATAAATTTATGCGGAAATTAAGGCAGGACGAGTTTGAAAAAATTCTAAAGGAAAGGCTTGAGCAAATTCCGGAAAAATTCCGGAGGATGCTTGATAACGTGGCGTTGGTGATTGAGGAAGAGCCCACGCGCGAACAGAGAAAAACCGCGGGGCTTAGAAGGGATGAAACCCTCTTTGGACTTTACGAAGGCATACCCCGGACAAAGCGCACTTCCGGGTATAGCGGCGTGCTTCCGGATAAAATCACTATTTTTAGAAGGCCTATTTTAGAAGAAGCAAAAACGCCCGAAGATGTGAAAAAAATCGTGCGAGATACCGTGTGGCACGAAATAGCCCACCATTTCGGCTTGGGCGAGGAAGATATTTTAGGTCACAGGTGAAGATCTTACCCCGCGTTTCCTTCTCCGTCTGCCTCTTCCTTTTTTGCCATTTCTTCCAAAGCCGCTTCTTCCTCGGGGGGAAGATGCTGGGCGTTTTCTGAATCAAACTCCACAAGTTTGCGGTAATGATCCAGTAGCTCCCGGGCGGTGCCGTTTTCGGGAAAGTCCTTTATGTAAGTCCTATACCCTTCCCTGATTTTTTCTAATGTGAGTTTTCCACCTTCCGGTGAAGATTCGGGCATGGGCCCTCGCTCATATTTATTCATAGACATTTAGCTGCTAATTTAGTGAATAGTGATGCTATGCCATACCGACTCAAAAAAGCAAAGAAATAGTAATCAGGGTCTTTTTTTAGTTCTTCTTCATTGGTTGACCAATTATACATACATTATTTTACCAGGAAGTCGCATAAAGCGCAACTCTTCCTTGAGCGCAAACCCCGCGTGATCGCTTCCCAAAAATATCTTCATGTGCGATGTATTTAAAAAGTCTTTAGTATCTTTCCGACACTTGCAAATCGCGGAATGACGCGCCCATGCGAGCACTGCTTCCTTGCGGATAATAAATCTCATCCAGCACTCCGAGCAGATTAACTTCATAATCTTCGGGTTTGGTAGAAATACCTCCATATGCGGGGTACCTATTTTTTATATCCTGAATCGCTTTTTGAAGTTCCGCGCGAGAAATGCCAAAAGCGTAAGTTTGGAACCCCGACCACATGCTCCCGCGCGACACCGCGGACCCGGGGAGCATGTGTACATATTTTGTGCCGCTTCGAATGGCACTGCCAATAATAGGCGTAAAGGTGCATCCCGCGCAATCATCTCCTTGCAATGATTCATTAAAACTACCGCCGCGCGTATCAAATATCTGCACCTGTATCCAAAAATATTTTACCACAAGCGCTGTCGTATCGCGAACCGCGAGTGAAAATTGCACATATCCGACAGCCCCTCCAGACACAAATGCGTGAGGAACCTGAACATCTGCTGACATTTGAAGTTCGGAGGTCGCTTGCGACCACGGACGAAGCCCTGTTCCGAGCGGATAAAAATGCTGAAACACAATTGGCACCAAGTCCCCCACTGTCGGACGCGCGGAGGGAGCATTAAAAATACCTACCGTACGTCCTTGCGCCTGCACCGCGGTGGCGTTTGCAGTGTTAACCTTACCTCGTTGGTATGTACTGTATGGGGACGAAGGCCGAAAGCCGGTATACTGCCCCACATCCCATGAAATTGCCTTGCTTACCGCATCACTTCCTTGCTGCCATAGAATCAACGTTGTTTGATTATCTCGCGGAGGTGGGGGCTGCCCGAAAGCAAAGGCATCAATGTTGGAGATAGATGGTTGCCTATAGAGCACATGCGTTCCCCCCGCGATATCGCTCACTGTAAACGTCCGCGAGTGGCAGTTGTTTGTTTCATTTGCTTCCGCAATGACCTTGCTCACATCCGCGCACCACCAAATGGTATGTGTTCCTGTGGTTGCTATCCATGCCGAAGAAGTGCGCGAGGCGGAAACAACTCCGGGGCCAAAAGCATTGAACGAATGAGTATTTATCTTACCAGCGGTTGTGTTGAGACAGTTGGCATTGTCAATGCACCAGCGGGCGATGGAGCCCGCGGCGGCCGTCCCTGTACCTATGTTTTTTACCTTGCTGGTAAAGGTAAGCGAGCTTCCTTGAGAAAGCGTGCCGTTGATGGCAATGGTTTGATGGTTGGTGATAAGGTCGGGTAAAGCGCCGTCATCAGGCGTAAACTCAATCTTTGGATCAAATACGGTTGAGTCGCAGTTATTATCACTAACCCCTCTGTTGAGAATAAAGTAAAGATATTGTCCAGAAGCAAGAGAGGTATTCACGGAAAACGACTTGCCCGTCGTATCTCCATTGGCAATGGACGCGCTCCAGAGAAGCGTCGCGTCTTTTTTGATACTCGCGGCAACCCCATCCCCGCATGTTGTATGAAGGTCTTTTACCGTTCCGGTAATCGTGACGCTTCCCCCACTTGGCGCTTTCCATGCACGCACCGAATTCCTTGTATGACCGGGGTGCTGGAATGCTTTTGCGACGAGCTGGTATGTCTCCGATCCCCTCCAGCAGGGATTTGATCCGCATTTGGCATGGGAAGCATAGTAGGTAAGCGAGGTGGTAAGATCACCATCCAGATAATACCAGTTTTTGTATCCTTGAGTGCCGGAGAAATCCGTGGAGGCTTGAAAGGTTTGTACCCCCGCTGCGTATCCTCCCTCCAATGTTCCTGAACGGGAAGCAAGAAGAGCGACGGTGGCAACCCCGCCGACAAGAAACATGATGACTGGCCATGCGACAAGAGAAGGCACGCGCTCTTTGCCGATGACGACGTATTCCTTTTGGAGCACGGACATTGATTTTTGTACGAACCTATCAATGGGACGCGGGCGGGAATTCATAAATACAAAAAACGCAAACCTCTATTGCCAGAGTTTGCGTAAGTAATGAGGTGATCATAATTAAGCGCGGATGAGTTATCCATATGCTGATAATAAGTATAGACCATTGGTGGAGGAATGCAATATATTTTTTATTCATTTGACAAATATCTTTGATAGTTGTATTTTCTCTCTATCTTGCCTTAGGAGGTGGAATATGAAACTGGTGGTGAAGGAAAGTATAGTAGTGATCAATACTCAGACAGAACAAAACCCCGAGGAGCTTTTACTCCCGGGAAACTACGAGGTTGAATATATAGAGGCCAAGGGAGCTACTTGGTGTGTACTTAAGGGTACGACATCGGGCTTATCGGCAACAGAGCTTTGGAGAATGCAAAAGAAAGGAACCTTAGTTGGTTAACAAGTGCTCTTTGCGAAAACCGCATGCAAACAAAGTGCGGTTTTCCATTTTTATGATACAATGATGCATATGTCACTGCAGGAAATAAAACATTGGGTGGAGCACCGTGAGCGGCAGTTGTCGTCATTTGCCCTTGTGGCGGGATTTATTATAGATAACCTCACCTTTCAGCGGGTTGATCTTTTTTTTGATAATCTTATTTTATTCTCTTATTTAGGCATTGCGGCCTTTGCGATTACCATTATCAATCTCTATGAGGCAAGGGTGCTTCGCGGCAGATTTTTTAGCTGGCTTCATACGTGGCTGCCTTTTGTCATGCAGTTTGTTTTTGGCGGGCTTTTTAGCGGTTTTGTGGTTCTTTACTCACGAAGCGCTTCGTTTATTGCCAGCTGGCCCTTTTTGCTCACCCTTTTAGGGCTTCTAATAGGCAATGAATTTTTCAAAAAGCATTACGCTCGCCTGAATTTTCATATCAGTATTCTTTTCGTGGCTCTTTTTTCGTTCATGATTTTCTATGTGCCGGTTATGCTAAGAAAAATGGGTGATAATATTTTCCTTTTGAGTGGGACCATAAGTCTTTTTGTCATGGGCATATTTCTCTGGCTTCTTTCCTTTGTAATTCCCGCACAGATGCGAAAGAGTAAAGGCCTTCTTTCATTGAGTATCGGAGGTATTTTCCTTCTTATTAATATCCTCTATTTTGCCAATATTATTCCCCCCATTCCTCTTTCCTTAAAAGACGCGGGCATATACCATTCGGTGAGCCGGAGTGCGACCGGATACGTGGTGTTGGATGAAGATAGGCCATGGTATGAGGCATTTCTTTCCTATTCCACCATTCACATCCTGCGCGGGGAACCTTTATACGTTTTTAGCGCGGTTTTTGCACCGACAAAGCTTACCACCCAGGTGTTTCATAACTGGCAGTATTATGATGAGAGAAAAGGCGAATGGGTGAGTGTAAGTCGCACAAGTTTTCCCATTACAGGGGGCAGGGATGGAGGTTATCGCGGGTATTCGCTCAAGCAGAGGATATCGCCCGGGTGGTGGAGAGTAGACATTGAAACAAAGCGCGGCCAGTTAATCGGCCGCGTCAAATTTTGGGTAGAGCAGATAGACACAAAACCTCCTTTGCGCAGCAAAGAGAGGTAGATATAGTTTTCTTTTATGCCTCCAGAAAAAGTATTCTGGCATGCAATGCCAGAGCTTATAAAGAAACTCTCGCTTCCTTCTTTCCGCTTCTTCAGGGGGTGCTAAAACTTGCGCCGCTTGGTCCATTTCATTGGGTGCTTGTGGCAAGCGTCGCATTTATCCAGCTTTTCTTAATTGAAATAGTGAAAATTTTTGCCAGGAGAAGAGAAGAGACGTACTAATTTTTCTTTCTTCCTTGGCTGATAAAAGACGTCATCACGAGGAGTCCGCCTAAAATATCAAATAAAAGGTCTCCCATCGTGTCTCTAAGACTTACCTGTGCGGCGGGCAAGTGGTAGCGAATACCAACGATGTGGTCAAATGTCCACTCAAAAAATTCCCACCCAACGCCTATAAGTGCGGTAATACCCAAGATGACAAGGATACTTTTTGATAAGGCCAAACTTGCAAAATCTTCTTCAAATGCGAGTAAGACCCAGAATGCAACAAACATTCCGCCTGCAAGATGCATGGGAATATCTAACCATCCATACGAAATGCTATTATAATCAAGGAATGCAAGGACAAAACTATTAAGAAATAGAATAATCGTGCCAGAGAGTTCCCAGAAATCAGCATACGCTGAATGAGACAGAAAGAGAGGATAACGCAGCTTAAAAAGGAAGGAGAAGAGTCCGGTCGCGAAGATAAAAATTCCCATAACCGGGCCCAAATGAAAAAGAGCGTAACCGCCAATGAAAAAAATGCCTACCCTTAATCCATAGAAAAGGGATTGCATGGTGCCCAGGGCGGGATTTGAACCCACACGTTCTTGCGAACACAAGCCCCTCAAGCTTGCGAGTCTGCCGGTTCCTCCACCTGGGCATGGCATAGAAATTATCCTATTTTTCTGAGCCGCGCGGCTTTGCCAGTGAGGCTTCGCAGAAAGTAAAGCTTTGCCCGACGGACCCTGTAGCGCGCTTTTACTTTTACATCGTTCACAAAAGGTGAATGGATGGGGAAAATTCTCTCCACCCCTGTTCCCTCAATAATTGAGCGAACGGTAAGGGTGCCATTTAATCCTTTGCCGTGCTTTTTTGCAATGACAAGCCCATCCACCTTCTGAGAGCGTTCTTTGTCCCCATCCTTAAACGTGTAGGTGAATTCAATACCATTACCTACCGATACCTTGGGAAATTTATCTTTCCGAAAGGCCTTTTCAAATTTTTGAATTAAATGCTGCATAAGAAAAATTCTTAAGGATATGATACTATATCCAAATTATACTGATATCCCAAAGATTTGCAAGATCGTACAAATCTTTAGCCAAGACTTACTATTGTCTAAACTTCACCCAATTAAGATTAAAGTTAGAACCGTCCATAAAGATGCGCATGGTTTTCTGACCAGCGGTGAGGTTGATGCCGGACTTGGTAATCGTTGTCCATGTCTGCCACCCGCCCGTGGAAGAAACAGAAATGGGTCCGGTAATGTCTGTACCATCCATTTCTATATGAAAGGACGTTGAGCCGCTTGTTCCTCTTGCTACCCGCGCTTCAAGAGTATATATTCCCGCCGTTGCAACATTCACATCATATTTGAGCCATTCACCCACGGCAATAAATCCCGCATTGCATCCGCCGCCCTCATCAACGGTGATCTCAAGGTCAACGTCGTCGGTGCGGCATTTCCCTCCTCTATTTCCCGTTGTGGTGTCATGATATCCTACCCCTTCTCCCCCCGTGTTGTAGTCTTCTGCTTCAATGGTGCCCGGGATAGACAGGTTTCCTTTGATAGAGAACGTGATGAGGTAATCGTCGGTATTTTTATTTCCTTTTACATCTTTACATCGTACATAGTAAGAATAGGTCTTTCCATCCTGAAGACCACTAAGCGACGCACTATGAGAAAGACCGTTTGCGGAAGCGTTCAATGAGAATGTCATGTCATCGTAGCTTGTTCCCGCGGTTTGAGCATATTTGCAGGCAGATTTTTCTTCTGTTTTTAATGAAAGGGTAGCTGCAATAGTACCGGACGGAAAAATACCCGTTGGCGCTCCGTCAGAACGAACGGGAGGAGTGGTGTCCACAGTGCCTATAGAGAAGCTAGTCGCGTAGTCATCTGAATTTTTATTATTGCTCGCATCCTTACAACGCACATAGTAAGAGTATATGTTACCATCGCTTAATCCCGTGAGATTTGCGGAATGGGTGGTACCGCCATCTGATGGAGTAAAAAGAGAAGTCATGGTGTCATAAGAAACCCCTGCATTGAGAGCATATTTACATGTAGAGACCTCATTTGTTTTGAGCGAGATCGTTACCGCGGTAGTACCTGAAGGAAGATTCCCCGTGGGCGCGCCATTTGAACGGACAGGGGGTATGGTGTCCACGGTCTTTGTCAGCCGTATCCAGTTTAAGTTAAATCCTCCCTTTTGGGCGACTGTCTTAAATGTATATTTCCCTGCTAGAAGGTACATGCCGGCTCTTTTCACGGTTATCCAGCTCTGATTGCTTCCTGTAGGTCCAAATTCTATCGGAGTTCCTATCGGTGATCCATTCGCTTCTATCCGAATACTACTCATGCTGTCTCCAGCCTTCGCAATACGCACTTCAACCTGGTAAAACCCCGCGGATACATTGACATCATATGCCAGCCATTCGCCATCGGTGATATTCGTAATATTATATCCCTTTTCCAGCGAACTTGCTTTTTCTATGTCAACATCGTCGCTTCTATATACACCGGCAACGGGGGGATTGCCCACCATATTGCCTGGTGTTGAATCAAGATACCCAATACTATTGCCCCCCAAGTTGTAATTTTCCGCCTGTATAAGGCCGGGAATAGAAAGCCAGCGGTATATTTTCCCGTCCGTTTTGATGGCATAAAGATCATTTTCACTCACAAGGTGGATAGCGTCTTTTACGCAACATAGGGTGATATTCACCCATTTTGTACCGTTCCATCTTTGTATCTTTTGATTACTCCCAGCTATAGTATCTTTCCTGATGGCGTACACCTTTGTGTCAGAGACGACATGAAAATCTTCCATCGCGCAGCACCCCGTAAGAGCTTTCCATGCTTTCCCATCCCACTTTTTTATTATATTGTCAGTACCTAAAGCATAAATGAGGGAAGGATTTACCACGTAAATTTTGTCTTTTGAACAGCAGGGAGCGGCTTGTTGGGCCTGTTGCCAAATGAGTGGTAAAAGCAGGTAAAATGTGGTATCATTGC
>CAYTEF010000034.1:0-9263 GCA_964436845.1 uncultured Candidatus Saccharibacteria bacterium | reverse complement strand
CTCATTGTACCAAAAAGACAGAATGAGGGACAGACAGGAATTATTCAACAAAGCCATTTTGAATAACGAATAAAGAATTACGAATCACGCTTATCTTCTTCCATACTTCTTAATTCTTGCTTCTTACTTCTAACATAGCTCCACCACATGGGCATTATCCATAAAAACACCAGCACCCAATTGCCTAACCATAAAGGAAGTCCAAAAAGTCCTGCACCCTCCTCAAGGCCATGGGCATGAGGCGCGACCGTGCGGAGTCTGTTTGAAATGATGCCGATAAATCGCTCCTCTTGGGTAACCTGTTCAAATAACGTATGCTGACCGGAATTTACCCACCAGTCGTGCGTGAAAAGCCCTAAGACAAGAATAAAGCTTGCAACAAACACCATGGTCCAGCCCGTGGCACGCTCCACCTTGTCTTTACGCGCCACCAGCCATGAAAGAGCATTGACTCCCAGTATTCCTAAAAATGCCAGAAGCAAAAGCGGCAGCACCCTCCCAATGGCATGGACGAGAAAAAGCGACCAGCCGTAAAATATATCTCCAGAGCGAGCTATTTCAATAAGAATTAATGGAGTTGCCGGATGTGGACAGCCCACGCCGATATTTCCCAAAAAGAATCCTAAAAAAAGAGCTTTTAAATAGTCCTGCTGTTTTTGAATGAACCCGGGAGCTGCGCCCGTGTACGAAGGCATACGAAACGTGATGAGACCTAGCTCCCCCAAAGCAAAGAGGTACGCAAATATCCCTGCAATGAAATATACCCAGTTCTTTACCGTTTCTAAGGGCGCGTCCAGCGTCCCAATGGTCACTTGGCCCACCACCGCCGCTAAAATGCCGTAAATGCTTAACATACTCACCACCCCGATGCTAAACATAAGGGCCATCCCTATCCCCTTTGCCGGTCCTTTCCCCATGGAAAGGGGCACAATAACAAAGGCAAGCGGCAGCGTGCAGGGCAACACGATCATGGTAAGTCCCATCGCATAACTGAAGAGATACCAGCCAAAGCCCTCCGGATTTTCTGGTGCCAAAAAGAATGCCCATAAAAGACCAAACACGATAAAAGCAAAAAATCCAACGACCGAATAAATCAAAAACGTCCTAACCCTACTAGATTGATCCATATGGTTTTACGGTGATGAAAAATAATGAGGCCGCTGCTCCCAAAAGGCCAATATCACGAAACGTAATAGCATCTACGCCGACAAAAAATAAAATTCCTGCCATTTCAAGAGCTATCAGAAATGATACCCATCGCAAAGCTATTCGCGGCAAAATCCATACAAGAAGCAACAGCCCTAAGACCGCTTCGCTTATCCCCTGTACCTTAAGATAAGTATCAACTCCTAGCTGGTTAATGGAATTTTGAATAAATTGCGGCAGGCGAATCACGGCCCACTGCCACGCTGAGGGGTGCATGATGATGTCGTAACCGGAATAGAGATACATAATGCCAAGGCCTAAACGCAAAGACCATTCTGAACCCCTTTTCTGTAAAAAACCCATCATGATAGCTCTTTTAATTTGCTAATAAACATTTTTTTATCAAATCCGCCCGTAGAAAAAAGTTCACCGTTTAACAAAATTCCCGGTGAAGCTAAAATCATATGTTTTTGCAACATTTCTTGCCCCTCGGACGATAGAAGAGAAATGTTCTTATATGTTACGTTCGGCCAGTCCTTTTCAATGGACTGCCAAAATTCTTCAAATAATTTGCAAATTTTGCATCCCGGGGAAGTGAGCTCTTCAAGGAGGATGGGTTTCATGTGACGAAAATTGTGGATAAATAGTCCTTTTAAGTATAACAAAAAAAGAGAAAAAAACAAATTTAATTTTTTTTCTTCGCCTTACTCCTCATCTAAAACTTCTCCTCATTTTGCCGTCAGAACAATTGCACGCTTCAAGGGACTAGTTTGGTGAGAAATCCCTTGCGAGAAAATTGACGCATCAGCCATATTCCAAAAATAGAAACTCCCAATATAGTGAGCCATGAATCAACGTCAAGTGAGGTTAAGCCAAGAATATCGCGAAGCGGCGGCCAGTACACAGCGACAAAATTAAGTCCGAGAGCGCCTAACAGAATTGTCCAAACCACTATTTTTCTGCCCCAAGGAGAGGATTTCTCACGCTCAATAGAGCTTACTTGATAAACCACATAGAGAGCCAAGAATATGATAACCGATACGGCGGCTGTATCCCCGTATGATTTTGTTCTGTCTTGAAAAAGAGAAAAATTTGCATAGATAGCCAGAGACAAAAATGAAATTACAAGACCATATATCGCAGCCGGCCCTAAGGTCTCCTGTAAAAAATTTCCGGTGGACTGCTTTTTAACGGTAGGCGCCATAAGGGCTAAAAGAGCGGCGGGCGTACCAATGGTCAGCACGTCAATCCATGTGATGTAGCGGGGCGTGAGCGGAAAATTTAACCCCACAAAACCTGTCAATAGAATAAAAAATAGGCTGTAGATATTTTTTGTAAAAAACAGCTGCGACACACGTTTGACGCTATAAATAGTCCGATCACCCTCTTGTGATAAGGCGGGCAGGTACGTAAAGGTATCTTTTAGGAGGATGATGTCGGCAACATCTCGGGCCGCCGCCGCGCCTGAATTCATCGCTACCCCGATGTCAGCTTGTTTCAACGCTAAAATGTCGTTGACGCCATCACCAATCATCCCTACAAATTCCCCGGAAATCTGGAGATATTCAATGATTTGTTTTTTCTGTTGAGGGGTAAGACGTCCAAAAATTTGACCATGGCCAATCGCCTCTGCAAAGTCTGCTGGTGTAAGACACGACAAATCAGTACCATTGATTGCTTCGCCAGAAACTGAAATTCCCGCTCTTTTAGCAAGGGCTGCTACGGTATCAGCATGATCCCCAGACAACACTTTCAATATAACGCCACGTTTTTCATAGAATTGTACAGCCTTTGCGACATCTGGCCTTAATTCGTCTTTTAATATAATAAACGCAAGCGGCGAGATATCCTCCCGTTCTGAAAGTACCCGGGGTGAATTTGCAAAGAGAAGGACGCGTAAACCAAGATTCCGGAACGCTTCAAGTATTTTTTCCTGCGCTGACGTTATGTGGTTACATCCAAGTATTTCTGGGGCTCCAAGCCATAATGATACTTCTCCGTCTTTACTGCGCACGCGAACCGCACTAACTTTTTTTATCGGTGAAAATGGTAACTCTTCAACGAGAATGCTGGGAATAGCCTGAAATTTCGTTTCAATCGCACGTACTGTTTTATTTTTATTACTTAGCGCACCAACAAACAGTCCTAGCTGGCGGCGTATTGCTTCAGGAGTTGAAGAAAGAATTTCTATTCTTTCAAACGTTAAATGATTCGTTCCCAGAGTACCGGTTTTATCAAGACAAAGCGTTGTAAGGTGACTCATTGACTCAACGGCATTTAGCTTCTGAACCAATACCTGTCTCTTTGCCGCGCGCAACGCGCCCAAGGCAAAGGCTAAGGTTGAGACCAATATAAGACCTTCAGGAACAAAAGCTTTAATAACCATAACTATTGATAAGATACCTTCCGCAAGTGATACATTTTTTACAAAACTAGCGAGGATTAATAACAGCACAAATAAAATCATTGCAACGGTAAGAATGCGTATAATCACATTGATACTATGCTCCAAAGGGGTGCGGGTAAATTTGTACGTCTTCGCTTGCGCGGTAAGTATATTAACGCTGGAGGCCCTTCCAACATGAACCGCTGTATATTGGCCCGAACCCCTCACGCAAAAACTACCAGATAATAATTCTTCCCCCGTCTTCTTCATTATAGTATCAGCCTCTCCAGTAAGAAGCGATTCATCCATGAATACTGGCGCAGATGAGAGCAATACACCATCAGCAATGATCTGATCGCCCGATTCAAAAACTATTACATCATCTTTTACTACTGCATCTACTGCAACCTCTTGGGCCTGACCATTCCGAACAGCGATCACTGTGCGTCGCTGTAACAATGCCAATTTATCAAGAGCCAGCTTAGCTCTAAATTCACCAACAATGCCTGCGAGCATATTGAGCACGGTCACTGCTGATAAAAATAGTCCGTCGGTATAGTTGCCAATTATAATCAGGGCTATTACGGAAGCCGTTAAAACGCCATTGAATACCGTCAGTATATTATTCTGAAGAATACCGGAAACGCTGCGGGTAGTAAATTTCTCAACTCTATTAACTTCTCCATGTTTAATTCTTTCCGCGACCTCTTCGGTTGTGAGGCCGTTTGTTATGCCTTGCATACGTTACTTTGCGTCTTCGTCTTTCTCTTCGTTTAGCATTTCTCCATGGGTGTCATCAGAGCAATCGCACGCTGAAAGGGGCTCGTGATACTTCGGGCAATCTTCTGTCTGACACACGCCCGGTGTTTCAGACACTCCCTTGCATGTTCCCTTGCAAATATAGTGCATAAAACAAATGGTTAATAGTTAAAACAAATTATTCTACTCATAGCATAGCCTCGGCAATTTCAATCAGTTCCTGCTCGGATAAGAGTGTCCCCTCCAGAAATGCTGAATTGCTTATGACAACACGCGTTTTTGTGCGAGAAAATCCAAGCATTGCCATTTGAAGCGTTACCTTTTGCATTTTTCCGTTTATAAGAAGGTCTAATTTCTCCTCTTTGCCGCGAACAAAATAGGCGGGCATGTCTCCCTTAAGCAAAACATCTTTTCGCTCCTGCCAATGCGAGGCATCGTGAAAAGGAAAGGCGATATCTTCCCCCTCCCCGACGGCTCGCTCATAAATATCAAGGACGGATCCGTCACGCTTCGTATATTGAATGCGTAGACTCTCCTTCCCTCCTGTTTTAAGAAGCTCTGGCGCGTGAAGATAAAAGCCGGAAGGAAGTTTTTTGGGCAAAAGCGGCGTAAAAGAAACCACTTTCACTCGTGACGCAAGGATCTCCTCTAACTGTGCTTTTGCTGTTTCTCGCTCGCTAAAGGGAACGTAAACATACTTCCATCCTGCGATAAGCGTCAACACGAATATAATAAGAAGAATGCTCATTCTAGTGGGCATAATCAAAGGTAACGATATCCCCAACCTTGGCAATATTTTTTGCCGCTCCCGCGTTTATCTCAAGAACGTATTTGCTTGCTTTTTGCCCAACAAACGTACGCGGGAACGAGTCGGGTTGAATATTTGAGGTTATGTCAACAATGAGAAAGTTTTCATCAATCCAAATGATATCAATGGGAAAGTTCATATCTTTCATCCAGAAAGAATAAAATCCAGCTTTCTTATAGACAAAAAGCATTCCCTCGCCAAATCTTAGCGAATTCCTTCCCGAAAGCCCTTTTGCCTGCTTCATTATGGTATCAGCCGTTTCAATGTTTATTCTTGATCCATTAATAATGACTGATTCAATAGCTTTGCCGCTTCGCGGAGTGTATTTAACATAATACCCGATGACCAGTATAAGAACGAAAATAAGAATTAAAATCCCCCATTCCCATCTCATAGGAGAGAAAGAAAAGACTTAAGCGCTGAACACTCAAATATAGCATACCTCATAAGAGTTTAGTCAATACGCAAAGGATATCACAAGGCTCCACCTTTCGCAAATAATAAAACCATTGACATCTGAAAGGAATGGCTGTATAGTAGTGCCAGGCTTGAGTGTCGAGGTATCTTAGTAATAAGTAGGGCGACCTCATAGTCAAAAAAGGTCGCTTTCTTATATTAATAAACCTCGTACGATATGGCATTTCAACAATTCAACGATCGTCCGGCGAGAAATTTCACTCCCCGCCCCCCCATGGTTCAGGGAAACTGGACCTGCAGCGAGTGCGGAGTAGAAATTACTCAGCTCCCCTTTGAGCCAGCTCCTGACAGACCGATATTCTGCCGCGACTGCTGGGCAAAGAAGCGCGAAAGTCGCCCCGGACGATAATCTTAGGATACCGAAAAACCCTCCGATTCAAGTCGGAGGGTTTTTCTTTTTTCTAGAGCCGCCGATGCGAGAGGCTGGGCAACTCCTTCCTAACTTTTTTAAGATATTCTCCGTCAATTTCCCCCAAAATAAGCTCTTCTTTGTCATCTGACCCACGGGCAATGACCTTACCCCAAGGATCAACAATAAGGGAATTACCGTAATCGCTATACCCGTGGTGATTTTCACCCACCTGATTTGGAGCAATGAGATAGCACTGATTCTCAATGGCGCGCGCTCTTACCAGCACCTCCCAATGGGCAAGGCCGGTGGGAAAGGTGAATGCCGAAGGAGCAAAAATAACCTCTGCCTGCTTTTCACTTAACGCCCGATAGAGCTCGGGGAAGCGTAAATCATAGCAAATAGAAAGCCCAAAAATGCCAAGCGGCGTATTGGCAATAATCACGTTCTTTCCTAATTTTTTTAATGAAGATTCTTTCACCCGCACTTTCCCTGGAATATCTATATCAAAAAGGTGTATCTTTCTATATCTAGCAATAATCCTGCCCTGTGGATTGATAAAAATACTCGTATTATACGAATGTGTTTTAGTGGCTTTTTCCAAATACGATCCCGCAAGGAGGTATAGCTTATGCTTCAGGGCAAGGCCTGCCAATATCTCTGACGTCTCACCGGGAATTGTCTCTGCCTTCTTTACTTCATCTTCTTTTCTCCCCCGCCACAAAAATACTTCAGGCAGGATAAGAAGTGCCGCTCCCCTCTTTGCCGCTTCTTCAATAAAATAGGAGGCTTTTTTTATATTTTCTTTTTTTGACCCGCCGGCTCGCATCTGCACCGCCGCGGCAAGGTAGGGTTTTTTGTTATTCATTTTTTTTACTACTTTCACTTAGGCGCGGCCGTATAACGAAAAAATACATATAGAGAGTAATGAGCAACGTCACATTGGGAATAAAAATCCACGGATTTCCCCATGGTACGCCATTTACCGTAATATTAGAAAGCGGCCATAAAAAGGGCGTGGGGAAAAACTGATAGGAATGGGTCGGAATATCTACAAGGATGTGCGCTCCCCACGCGGAAAACTCCCAGAAAGGCTTTTGCCGGATAATCCATAGGGCGGCAAACAAGAGTGTAAATATAATAAGGCTATGGCTCATTGAATAGAGCCGGTGAACATAAAGGGGAATAAGCCCGGGATCAGGCGGTTCTGAAGAAAACTGCGGCCCTTTTTGCAAACCTAAAAACACGCTGGCAAAAAAAGGACCGAAGGCAAGCACATCCGGCATTATACCGAAAAGAAACGACAGCCAAAAACTTTTTTTATTCCTGCGTCCAAACGCCACCCCTCCCCATAGCCCGTGCGAAATGATATCCATATGCCTAACTATAGATAATCCCCGCCCGTGAGTCAAATAGATTTCTTTATTAGCCGCACTTTTTAATGTTGCCCAAAAAGAGCCGCGAAAGGATCATGCGCTGATGGGCTACCAATTGATAACCAAATTCGCAAATCCTTCCAAAAAATAAAAAACGATCATATAAGCTATGGAGTATGCGATATTGCCCTATCTCATCAAGCGCCTTAAAAATCGCATGGGCACCGGAAAGCACTACCCCATCAGGCAAAATAAGGTGAATCGCGTTACGCGCTTCTTCCTCACTCACCGCCGGAAATTGCCTTATTGCCTCCTGATAGGGCTTGTAGACTATCCTCTCTCCCGTGCGCTTGCGCCATTTTTCAACAAAATGGGTACAAAATCCACAGTCCCCATCATAAAGCATTATTGCCTTTCCTCTTCGCATACAAGTTTAAGTATATCACAGTGCCCTAAAATCCCCAAAAAAATTGCGCGGCAACAGCTGTTTTATGGCGTGAGCGCAGCCTTAACCAGCATAATAAGTGCCACACTTAACAGTGCGGCCCTCTGTATGGCATTCAAAAACGCTGAGACAATTTCTTTTGTTTTGTCACCAATTAACAACCGCACTTTGCTTGCGCTTCGTTGCAACCGACGCACTTTGGCATGCAGTGGTCGCCGCCGCACTTGTGTTCTGCCACATGATGATCCGATTCGGTTCCGCACTCATCGCACTTGTATCCCTTAGTATCGTTATCGCATTTTTTGCACTTATCCATATATTCGCCCCCTTTCTCTATATATAATTGCTTCATCCAGCGCTCTGGTCTACCTGATGCACGCCAAAGGTATTGCCCTCGGTATCAAGAAAATATCCCTGCCATGCCATTTTGGGTATAGCAAACTTGGGCATAGCGACAATGCCGCCGGCTGTCTTTATCTTTTTTGCCGTTTCGTCAAAATTGTCAACCTGCACTGTACATACAAACGCATTCGTACCGCATTCTTTAGGCGGCGTCTTGGCAGGCCGCGGCAGTAAGCCGCCGTTGATACCCGGTTCCTTACTATCCATTTCCCCGGTCATTATCATCCAATACTCCATTTTGCCGCCTTCCCATTTCTGAAATTTCCAGCCAAACACATCCTTATAAAACTTCATGGCCCTCTCGGGCTTATCCGTTTGTATTTCAAAATGAACGACTCTATTCATAGGTTTGTTTTTATTTTATTAAGTATTAGCTATGGTACTTTTTAATTTGTAAAAATACCATCATTATATCAAATTATGTCCAGCTTGGCTATAAAAATAACCCTTTTTACAGGGTTACCCTTATGCCGCGTTAGATCATTGCGCGATCTATGCTTACTCTTTTTTGGCCCACTCTTCGTTAAACCAGCTCCACCATTTTTTCTTGTCGTCTTCGCTTGAAGCCGCCATTTGCTCACGCATTTCCTTATGAGCTTGGTCTGTTGAGCTCATAATATGCTCGCCGCCCTTTTTCCCAATCTCTTGAGCGCTCTCGCCCTCAAACATTTCTTCGCATGGACCACCCATCTCCTTGCAGGTGAATTTTTTCATATTTATCTATGCTAGCAGACTTTTAATTTAAACGCAAGGATTTGTATGCGTCCACCTTAAACCTCGGCAAGGGGGCGAGTATGGATAGAGGGCTGTGCGTGAAACGAAAAACGATGTCATATTCTTTTGTGACGCGGATCTGATAAACTTTAGACCCGAACATGCAAAAGCCATTATTACACCGGTATTAAAAGGGAGATACGATATGTTCATCGGCATGAGGGGAAATTTGATGCAAAGAGCGGTCAAGGCATGGGGGCTTAACTCGGGCGAGCGCGCTCTTCGCAAAAAAACCTGTATGACTTGCCGCGTCGTTTCAAACACCGCTACCGTATTGAAGCAGGATTAAGTTAGACACCACCAGCAAGCTGGTGGCTTGATGAGTAGGACTGCCCCAAGGG